>JBDLRI010000092.1:0-10701 GCA_039800105.1 Pseudomonadota bacterium | reverse complement strand
ACGAGGCGCGCCTCGCTCGGGACTCCGTCGGTCGGCGCGAAGGTGACGACGAGCACGTCGCTGCCGCCCGCAGGCGCCTCGAAGCTGCTCGGCGTCACCGCGAAGGCGCCGTCGCCGCCCTCGATCGTGAGGGTGCCGGACGCGGGCATGGCGCCGTCGTTGTCGAGGTTCACCTCGATGCTGTCGACGCGGCCGACCTCGACATCGCCGAACTCCACCGCGTCCAGATCCGCGGCGAGCATCGGCAGCGGGAACACCAGCCGCCGCACGGGGAACTCCGCGTCCACGGTCTCGCTCGAGAGTTCGAAGGGGTAGGTGTAGCTGAAGGGGCCAAAGCCGTAGCCTTGGATCGAGCCCGTGAGGTTGAGCGTGGCGGTGGAGTCGAACCGCCCCGCCACGGCCACGTTCACCGGGTACTGGGCGATTCGGTCGGGCGCGAGGGTCACGGTGCGGTTGGGCTGCGTCACGTTGTTGCCGTCCGCGGACCAGCGGGTGGTCACATAGCCGGTGGTCACGACGGGCGTGACGGTGCCGATCACCGTGATGCCGAGGTAGTCGAGGGAGAGCACCTCGTATTCGGTGAGGGTCTGGCTGGCCTGCACGCGCTGGCCGAGCGCCCACGGGTTGAAGGTGGTCGTGGCCGCGACGGGGAAGTTCACCACCTCGAACGGGTAGCTGCCCGAGAAGCCCACGTTGTAGGTGAGGTTGACGACGGCCGCGACGTCCACGTTGACGTCGAACGTGCCCTGGTCGCGCGTGGGAACCAGGGCGAAGGTCATGCCGTCGGGCCAGCTCAGGACGCCCTCCCCGGCCATCCGCACGGTGCCGCCGCCGTTGGCGGTCAGTCCGATGTCGACGGCGAGGGGAAACCCCGACGGAATCGGGCCCGAGGACATCTCGAGGTTGTTGAACAGCTCGACCTGTGTCTGGAACACGGCGGGCTGGGGCTCGGAGTCGAACGCGAGGGCGAGGGGGAGGGCGGCGAGCAGCAACATGGGCGCACCATAGCCTACGGGGGTGGCGGCGCACCACCTCGTTGCGTGGTGATCTGCGCCTGCAGCGCGTCGAGCCGGGTCGCCTGCTCCTCCGTCCAACGGGCGGATTCCGCGGGCGACGCCTCGACCGCGGGGAGCTTCCACAGCAGCCCGCAGCGTCCGCGCGCCGGTTCGCCGAGCACCTGGCTCACGGAGCGCAGGAACCCGCGCTCCGGGTTGGCGTCGCAGGCGTGGGTCACCACGACGGAGCGGAAGCCGCGCTCCCGGAGCAGCCAGGTGCTGGCGCGCACCCCGTCCTCGTCGACGGAGGCGCCGCGCACGAGCGCCGCGAGCGGAAGCGCGGCGGTCCAGCGGATCCCGCTCGTCCCCCACAGCTCGACGCGCTCCACGGGCATGATCTGCATCGGGCGGTCCAGCCAGACCTGCGCGCCGAGCAGCTGGAACCGGTCCGCGGCGTCGTAGCTGCGGAGGGGGTCCACGTTCTCGCGGAGCGCGAAGGTGAAGTCCGCCACCGCGCCCTCGGGCGCCTCCACGGGCGAGAGGTCCGCCATCACCATCATGTTGCGCGGCCACGGCGCGAGGGCGTTGCGGTTCACGTCGATCATGGCCAGCGGGACCAGCGCCAGCATCCACCGGCGCGTCGTCCCCAACGCCGCCAGGATGGACGTGGCGATGGTCGTGAGCGCCAGGAACCGCACCGGGAAGTTGAGCGGCTCCCCGAACCACGCCAACGCGTGGTTGAGCACCGCCAGCGGGAGCACGATCCGGGGCTGCACGATCGCGTCGCCCCACCACAGCACCGTGCCCATCGCGAACACGATCCCGGTGAGCCCCACGGCGATCCACGGCAGCGCCCGGCGCGGCATCTGCCACGCGCCGGCGACCGCGAGCCCGATCGTGATCCACCCGAGGTAGCGCCCGCCGCCGTAGGCGTAGGCCTGGCGCGTGGCGTGCGAGAAGTCCACGGCGCGCGTCACCACCAGCTGCCAAGGCTCCAACGACGAGCGCGGGTAGGTCTCGAGCGGGGGGGCGGTCCCCATCCACTCGAGGAACCCGACCGCCGCGACGGCCTGGTCATCGGGCGCGTAGGAATGCGAGAAGGTCCGCACGATGGGGACGATGATCGCGAGCGCGATCCCGACGGCCAGCGCGTAGCCCCGGCCCAGCGCCGGATCGGCGCGGAGCGTGCACAGCGCGACGACGGCGAGCGCGATGCCCAGGAAGAAGCCGTGGTAGAAGCAGGAGACGGTGGCGAGGCCGAGCGTGGCGCCGAGCAGCGCGAACCAGCGCAGGGCGCGTTGCTCCTGCGCGTGGAGGAGAAGCCCGAGGCCGAGCGGGATCCACCACACCTGCCGCAGCTCGCCCACGCCCACGTGCAGGGTGAACGCGACGAAGCTCCCCGTCTGCGCGAGCGCCCCGGCGACGAGCGCGCCCGCCGGCCGGCGTGACACGAGCCAGCCGAGCCACCCGGTGCAGATGCCCACCAGCGTGACGTTCGCGATGGCGAGCAGGTTCGACAGGGGCACGACGGGGATCTGCAGCAGGAGGGCCAGGAGGCCGTGCAGCGGCTCGATCGGGTAGAGCGGCATGCCGTCGGGGGCGTTCACGAGCGTGGTCTGCAGGCCCCACGGGCCGTCGAGCCACTCCCGGCGCATCCACCAGAGGGTCCACAGGTGCTTGGGCGTGTCGCTGTGCGCGCTGCCGACCGCGGCCCGGGTGATGTACCAGGCGGTGGGCCAGGTCACGACGAGGGCCAGCAGGAGCGACTGGATCGGCAGCAGGCGGCGCGGCATGCGCGGAGAGCCTAGCGCATCCCGCCCGTCGTGTCCGCGTTAGGTTCGCCCCATGCCGGTCCTCTCGTCGGACGCCGACCGACTGTTCCTGTTCAAGCCGGCCGGCATCCCGGTGTTTCCACCGCACGCCGACCCGGACGGCGACTGCCTCCTGGCGCGGCTCCTCGCCGCGGTGCCGGCGCAGGCCGGCGACTGGCCCGCCGGGTTCCAGGGGGGCATCGCCCACCGGCTGGACACGGCCACGTCGGGCCTGGTCCTCGCCGCGCGTTCCCCGGACGCGCTGGCCGCGCTTCGGGCGCAGTTCGCGGCCCGCGTGCTCCGCAAGCACTACGTCTTCCAGGCGGAGGGCGTCGTGACCGCGGAGCGCTGGCCCCGGGTCGTGGACGTCGAGATCGCGCACCATCCGAACCGGCGGGACCGCATGGTCGCGCGCCGCGGCCCGCGCACGGCCCACCGCGGTCGCTGGTACCCCGCGTGGTCGGCCTTCTCGCCGTGCGCCCATCCCACCGGAAAGGGTCTCTGGAACTGCGAGATCCGCACCGGGGTGACGCACCAGGTGCGCGTCCACGCGGCGTGGCTCGGGCTGCCGCTCACGGGCGACGCGCTCTACGGCGGGCCTCCGGGTCGTTACGTCCTGCACGCGCGGCGCGTCGACGGACCCGGGTGGTCCTCCCCCGACGTGCCGCTGCCCGAGGAGGCGTTCGATGGCGTGGTTTGACCGGCAGGTGGGCGACGGCGGCGTGGACGCGGCGATGTCCGCGCTGGATGCGGCCGTGGAGCGTTCCGGGCTGCTCGCGGCGCTGGAGGCGGTGAGCGGCCCCCATGGCCTGCGCCGGTTCGTGGTCCGGTTCGAGGTGCGCGGCGCGGGCGTGAAGCTGCTCGGGGTGGACTCCGCGCAGTTGCCCCGCGGCGGCGGCCCGCCGGCGTGGTTCGACGCCCACGCGCGCGACGTGGAGCAGTCGCTCGTCGCGCTGCGACGCGCGCTCCCGGCGCCCTGGACGTTCCGCGAGGGTGCGGTGGGCTTCGTGCGCGGGAGCGACCCGCGCCGCTCCCTCGTGCTGCGCTTCGACGAGGACTCCGCCGGCTTCGGCCTCGCGGAGCTGCCGATGCCCACGGGCGAGCCGTGGCCCCCCGAGGATCCGGCCTACGTGCGCGCGGCGGCGGCGTGGGACGGCCGCATCGCGCCGGTGCGCGCGGCCTGGTCGGTCGCCGAGGCCGACGAGGACTGGTCCATCGCCGAGGGTCGCCTGGAGCGCCCCGGGCGCCCCCCCGTGCCCGTTCTGGTGCTGGCGGTGCTCGACGGCGAGGGCTTCGCCTGGCACCTCGACACGCCCGCCGGCGACGAGGCGCCCTTCTGCGAGCCGGAGCTGCAGGTGCCGTACGCCACGGCCATCGAGCTGGCCATGTTCGCGGCGGCGCGCCTCGGCTGCGTCGGCGGCTTCCAGGGCGTGGACACCACCGGTGCGCTGGTGCTGGCGGGCGTGCGGGCGTGAGCTTCCTCGCGCGCGTCGGTGCGTTGCCGACGCTCGGCATCGGCATCTCCACCGAGTACGGGGCGCGTCGCGACCCGGACAACCTGGATCCCGACGCCCTCCGGGCCGCGCACCCGGACTGGGCGGCGTTCCTCGAGGTGGGCGTCGAGGTCGCCGCCGGCCTGGACGCCGACGCGCGGGCCTGGGCCGCCGCGGGGCGCCCGACGACGCACCACTTCCTGGACCTGAACCTCGACGAGCCGGAGGACTTCGACGCCGCCTGGCTCGACGCGCTGCGGGCGCACGTGGCGGACGTCCGGCCCGCGTGGCTGTGCGGCGACGCCGGGCTGTGGCACATGGGGCGCCGCGAGCGCGGCCACATGCTGCTGCTTCCGCCGGTGCTCACGGATGACTCCGCACGGGCCATCGGGGCGGGCGTGGCGCGCCTGCGCGAGACGGTGGGCCTGGAGGTGCTGCCCGAGAACCCGCCCGGCGCGGCGTACGTCGGGAACCTGCACCTGCTCGACGCCTTCGCGCGGGTCTGCGAGGCCGGAGACACCGGCATGCTCCTCGATGCGGCGCACCTCGCCATCTACCAGCGGCTCCACGGCCACGCGCCGCTCACCGGGCTGGACGGCTTCCCCCTCGACCGCATCGTGGAGATCCACGTGGCCGGCGGCAGCCTCCGCGATGTGGACGGATGGGTCACGGTGGAGGATGATCACGCGCCCGACGTGCTCCCCGACACCTGGGCGATCCTGTCGCACGTGGCGGCGCGGGCCCCCAACCTGCGCGCCGTGGTCGTGGAGTGCGAGCGCAACCCGATGCGCGCGGTGGTCCCGATCTTCCGCGAGGTCGAGCGTCGCGTGGCGGGCTCCGCCTTCGACCTGCGACGGCGTTCTGCGTCCGGTGCCTGGGGCGGGGGGCTGCCCGCCCCCCGCAACGCCCCCGGGCGCGGCGGCGGCAACGGGCCCCCGCCCGCTGCGCACCCCGCGGCGGTGCCGCGTCAGGCCGTGCAGCGCGCGGTGGTACGGCTCCTGCACACCCACCGTCCGGAAGGGGACCCCGACGCACCCACCGCGCGGCTGCTGGAACGGCTCGCGTCCGAGGGCTCCCTCACGGCGGAGGAGCTCGGCTGGCTGCGCGCGGTGGACCCGCGGGCCTGGCGCACCGATCCGTACCGCTGCGGGCGGCTGCTGGCCGCGCTCGTCGACGAGTTCCCGCGCGCCGTGGCCGCGCACGGGCAGGACATGCTGCCGTTCTTCGCGAGCGACGTCTTCGACGCCGCCCTCCGCGACGGCGGGTCGCTGGCGGTCGCGTTCGGCACGTGGCTCCAGGAGGTCGGGTCCCCCGAGGTGGCGGGCCACGCGCGGGTGGAGACGGCCGTGGCCGCCTGCCGGCGCGCCCGCGGCCCTGCCGATGCGGTCCCCGGCGCGCGCATGGTGCGGCTCGCGCCCGGGTGCGCCTGCGTGGCCGGCCCGCTCCCGCCCCCGCATCCCGCCGAGGGGCACGTGCTCGTGCGCGTGGATTCCGCCGGCCACGCGAGCGTGGAGGGGCTGCCGGACGCGCTCGCGGTGCTGCTCGCCGCCGCCACGCGCCCGACGGCCCGCGCGGAGCTGGAGCGCCTGGCGCGAGCGGGCGGGGCCGACCCCGGCGAGGACCGCGAGATCGTCGACGAGCTCGTCGCCGACGGCATCCTCACGGGGTGGGCGTAGCGGCCTTCCCGTCGACGAACGTGCGGCCCTTCCACCGCGTGCGCACCCCGAACAGCGCGCGCATCAGCACCCAGGCCAGCACCACGTTGCCCAGCGGGTGCGTCCACGCCATCGCCCCGGAGCGTCCGTCCCTGCGCTCCACCACCCAGCGGAAGCCGATCGGCGCGGCGCAGGTGCAGGCGATCCACAGGGTCCACAGGGCGCGTCCGCCCATGCCGGCCAGCACGTAGTCGGGCCACAGGAGCGCACCCGTCAGCAAGGCCCACGGCACCAGCGCCCCGATGGCGAGGAACCCCAGGGCGCCGATCGCGACCGCCGGGCGGCGATCCATGCCCTCGTAGAGGTTCTTGCCGTAGCCGGCCACGATCTCGCCCAGCGAGCGGTAGAGGCGCACGCGGAAGGCCCACGGTGCCGCGTAGAGGCCGAGGGCGTGGCCCGCGTGCTTGAGCGCGCGCCCGAGCCGCACGTCCTCGAGCACCTCTCCCGCCACGGCGCCGTGTCCGCCGATGGAGTCGTAGGCCTGCCGCGTGACCAGGATGAACTGGCCGTTCGCGAACGCCTCGGGGCGGCCGGCGTCGTTCACCCGCGCGGGGTCGGTGGCGCCGCGGATGAACCACCCGATGACCGGGATGGCGACCCGCTCCCACCACCCGACGAGCTCCCAGGTCCCGAAGAGGCTCACCATGGCGAGCCCGCGCGCGTGCAGGGCCTCCGCGGCGCGGCGCGCGGCGTCGGGCGCCAGCACCACGTCGGCGTCCACGAAGAGCAGGTCGCTGCCCGTGGCTTCGCGCGCGGCGCGTCGGCAGGCCCACGGCTTGCCGGCCCATCCCGCCTCGGGCGCGTCGTTGCGCACCACGCGCAGGCGGGGATCCCCGTCGCCCGCGGCCTGCGCGATCGCGGCGGTGTCGTCGGTGGACTGGTCGTCCACCACCACGACCTCGAGGTCGGGGTGGTCCTGCGCGCACGCGGCCCGCACGCACGCGGCGATGTTCTGCGCCTCGTCGCGGGCGGGGATGCAGATCGTGAGCCGGGGCAGCATGCGCGGACCGATCGGGTCCGGAAGGGCGTAGCGCCGGTGCCAGCCGGCCACCGCCGCGGTCATGAGCCCCCACGCGCACGTGAGCACCGACAGGTAGCCGCCCAGGAGCCACGGTGTCAGGCCGGGATCGCCCCACCTCATGGCAGCGCCTCCAGTCGGCCGTCGCGCACCCGGGCGCTCCGGGTGCCCGCGGGCAGCGTCGTCGTGCGCACCACGGCATCCGGCGCGCCGACCACGCGCACCCCGGCGGGCACCTCGCGGCCCGGCGCGATCGCCACGCCGCCGCCGACCCAGGCACCCTCCCGGAGGTGCACGCCGCAGAGACCGAAGGGGGCGCGCACGCGGGCCCCGTCCACGGATACGCGCACCTCCCCGGTGGCGGCCTGGTCCATGAGCACGGCGCCGTGCTTGAGGCACGCCCCGCGCCCCAGCACGCCGAGCTGCATGGCGCCCGCCATCTCGCTCTCGGGGCCGAGCACGGAGAACTTCACCGCGCCGCGGCGCTGGACCCGTGCCCCCGGCCCCGTCACCACGCCCTCCACCAGCGCCATCTCCTCGACCACGGCGCCGTCCCCCAGGATCGCGCCGCGCACCACCGAACCGGCCCCGATCCGCGCACCGGCACCGAGCACGCAGCCCTCGACGACGGCACTGCGGTGCACGTGCGCGCCGGGGCCGAGCACGTTCAGCCGTGCGGCCACATCCTCCGGTTGGACGGAGCCGGCGCGCAGCGCGGCCCAGCCGAGGCGCACGACCGCGGCCGGCCCGGTTCCGACCAGGCGGCTCCACAGGAACGGCCCCAGCGCCAGCAGGTTGGCCCACAGCAGCTGGCTCCAGTGGCCCACCGGCAGCACCCAGGCGTCCGCGACCTCCAGCTGGACGTCCGTGCCGGGGATGCGTGCGTCCCCGAGCGGGCGGGCGCGCGGATCGAGCACGCGCGGGGCGTCGGGACCCGTGCCGAGGACGAGGGGCGTGTGCGTGAGCCGCGCCAGCTCCATGGCAAGTGGCCACGTGCTCACGACGTGGATGCGCCCGTCCGGCGCGTGGAGCCCGGAGTCGTGCAGCGCGCGCGCAGAGGCCAGCAGCGCGGTCGGGAGGATCGCGTCGATCGTCTCGCGCGGGTGTCCGCACGCCTCGGCCAGGCGCGTGCGCCAGCCGTCGACGGTGGTGTCGAGGAAGGTGCGCGTGTCGGGAGAAGGGGTCACCACAGGCGGTACACGCGGGCGTCGGGGGTGGCGGCCAGCGGCGCGAGATCCCGGCGGAGGGCGCGGACCTGCGCGTCACGGGGGTCGGGTCGGACCCACGGGTCGGAACGTACCACGAGATAGCGGATGTCGGCGGCGCGGGCGTGCACCCCGACCTGCGCCGGATCGCGGGCCAGCGCGGCCCAGAACGCGTCGGCGCGCGCGCTCCCGGCGAAGTTGACGGACCCGAGCAGCGGGTGTCGGTGCGTGACCTGGTCCCACAGCGCGCGTCGGCCGGTGGACGGCGGGTACACCAGCACCGCCCCTGCGGGCGCGTCGGCGAGCGCCCTCGCCACGGGCGTCGGCGTGCCGTCCACGTGCGCCGGCAGCCCGCGCACGGGGCTTGCGAGTGCGATCTCCGCGATCGCCAGCGGCGCGACGATCCACGGCCCGGCACGCCAGCGGGCGGCGCCGAGGCCGGCCAGCACCGCCACGCACAGGGCGGGGAGCTGCCCCAGCCGCCACAGAAGCGACAGCGCGCGCAGCCCCGGAAGGGTCTCCAGCGCGCGCCACGGCAGGACCACCGCGCGGCCGCCGACGTCCAGCGGCGCGCCGTCGCGGAGCAGCACCGGCCCGAGCGAGAGCACCACCCCGGCGACGCCCGCCGCGAGCCACGGCCGCGCGGCCCGGTCGCGCAGCGCGAGGGCGGCCGCCGCGAGCGCCACCCAACCCAGGTAGGTCGTGTGCACGAACTGGTCGGCGAACGGCGCGAGGACGCGGAAATCCGGCGCGCGGAACGCCCCGGGAACGACGTAGGCGCGCAGGTCCGCGGCGCCGAGGCTCCGACGGATGCGCGCCAGCTCGGCCGCTCCCTTGATGCCGACGAGGTTGTCCGGCGCGGTCGCCGCATGGTGCGCGAGCGCCAGCGGGCCGGCCGCCACGAGCAGGCCCACGGCACCCGCCGCGACGAGGCGTCGGCGTCCCTCGGCGTCCAGCGCGGGCAGCATCGCGGCGCACAGGATCGCCGCGGCCACACCCGCGTAGACGTGCGCCACCGCGCAGACCCCGAGCAGCACCCCCGCGACGACCGCCGCCGTTGGGCGGCCCGGCGTGCGCAGGCGCCAGCACGCCAGCGCCGCCAGCGCGAGCCAGCCGCTTCCGCCGACCGCCTCGGTGGCCCCGTTGTGCAGGTGCGCGATCAGGATCGGGGCCGTGGCGTACACGACCCCCGCGACCCAGCCGGCGCGCGTGCTGGAGGCCACCGCGGCCCCCAGCGCGTGCGCGGCGAGACCGGCGAACGCGACGTGGGCCGTGGCGAGCAGACTCCACGCCGCCGCCGGGCCGATCGTCAGGGTCAGCGGCGCGGCGAGCAGCGCGTCGAGCGGGTCCGCCACCCACAGCGTGCCGCCGTCGGGGTGGTGAAGCCAGCCGTCCGCCCGGAGGAGGTTCGCGCCGTCGAGCGCGCGGCGCACCGGGAACCAGAGGGACCAGAGGCCCTCCCAGAGGTCGGCCCGTGCGCTGCCGGGCACGTGGGTCACCGGGTGGAGCAGGCTCGGCCAGGTGACGGCCGCGGCGAGCGCGGTGTACGCGACGACCCGCCGGACCAGCCGGTCAGCCCTTGCTGGAGGGCTGCGCCGGCGGCGCGAAGAGCGCTTCCATCTCCTCGCGGGCGGTCTTCTCGTCGACGCCCTTGGCGCAGGCGATCTCCTGCACGAGCAGCTCGCGCGCCTGGTCGAACATCTTGCGCTCGCCGAAGGAGAGCTGCTTCTCGCTGCGCAGGATCGCGAGGTCGCGCAGGACCTTGGCGACCTCGAGCGCGTCGCCGGTCTGGATCTTCGCCTGGTAGTCGCGGTAGCGGCGGTTCCAGGTCTGGTTGTCGGTCGGCACGTCCCGGTTCGCGAGGATGCCGTACACCTCGTCGACCCGGTCCTTCGCGATGAGGCTGCGCATCCCGATGGTGCGGGCGTTGTCGACCGGCACGTGGATGGTGATGCCCTTGTCGAGGACCTTGAGGACGTAGAGCGTGAAGGTCTCTCCCTCGAGCTCGCGGGTCACGATGTCGCGGATGACCCCGACGCCCTGCGCGGGATACACGGCCTTGTCGCCAACCTTGAACTCCATGGCCCTCTCGCTCCTTGCCGCGTGGACGCATGGGCCCCGGGCGAACGTCCATAACGCGCCCGGGGGGTCCCCGCCATGACGGCCGTCCGTCGCGCCTGGACGCGCGCCGCGGTGCCCCGTGCGGTCCGTTTCGTCGGCCTCGCGGCGGGTCTCGGCGCCGTCACGGTGGCGGGTGGCGCCTGGTTCGGGGGCGGAGGGGGGCTCCCCCTCCGCAACGCCTCCCCCGGGCAGGCGGCAGCCGTGGCGCTCGCTGCGCTCGTGGCCGCGCTCGGCGTGGCCGCGCCCGTCGGGCTCTACGCGGCGGTGGCGACGACGGGGCGACGCTGGGCCGCCGGCGGGGCCTGGCACGCGCTGCGGGCGTCGGGGGTCTCCCCCGGCGCGG
>JBDLRI010000091.1:0-11030 GCA_039800105.1 Pseudomonadota bacterium | reverse complement strand
GCGAACTGCACGTTCACGAGTCCGACGACGCCGACGGCGCGCGCGATGCGCGTGACGATGTCCTCCATCTCGCGGCGGTTCTCCGCCCGCAGCGACACGGGCGGGAAGATCGTGGTCGAGTCGCCGGAATGGACCCCCGCCTCCTCGATGTGCTCCATGATCCCGACGACGTGCACGTCCGTCCCGTCAGAGAGCGCGTCGACGTCGTACTCGACGGCGCCTTCGAGGAACCGGTCGATGAGCAGCGGGTGCTCCTCGCTGACCCGGATGGCCTCGTCGACCGCCGCGGCGAAGTCCTGCCGGTCGTAGCAGATCTTCATCGCCCGACCGCCGAGGACGTAGCTGGGCCGCACCAGCAACGGGAAGCCGAGGCGTGCGGCGGCCGCGAAGCTCTCCTCGCGATCGCGCACCATCTCCCCCTCGGGCTGGCGAATCCCGAGACGGTGCAGCAATGCCGCGAAGCGCTTGCGGTCCTCGCAGATGTCGATGGCGTCCGGCTGCGTCCCCAGCACGGCGCCGACGCGATGGCTGAGCTTGAGCGGAGTCTGCCCGCCGAACTGCAACACCACGCCCCGCGGCGCCTCGCGATGCACCACGGCGCGCACGTGCTCCGCGGTGACCGGCTCGAAGTAGAGCTTGTCGGAGGTGTCGTAGTCGGTGGACACGGTCTCCGGGTTGCAGTTCACCATGACCGCGACGAGGCCCTTCTCGCGAACGGCCATCGCCGCGTGGCAGCAGGCGTAGTCGAACTCCAGGCCCTGACCGATCCGGTTCGGGCCGTTGCCGAGGATGATCACGCGCTCGGCGTCGCTCTCGCCCGCCTCGTCCTCCTCCTCCCAGCTGCCATAGAGGTACGGGGTGTGGCTCTCGAACTCGGCCGCGCAGGTGTCGACGCGCTTGTAGGCCGGCTGCACGCCCAGCTGCTCGCGCCGTTCGGTGACCGCACGCTCCGACGCACCGGTGGCGCGCGCGATCGCGGCATCCGTCAGACCCGCGCGACGCGCCTCGCGCAGCTCGTCGGGCCGCAGACCCGCGAGCGTACGTCCGTGGAGCGCCTGCTCGGCACCGATGAGACACGCGATACGTCTCACGAACCAAGGGTCGATGCGGGTCGCATCCACCACGTCTTCGACGGAGATCCCGCGGCGCAGCCCCTCCAGCACGGCGGCGAGCCGATCCGGAGACGCAAGCCGGATACGGTCCCGGAGCGTGTCGTCCGGAAGCGTGGAGAGATCCGGAAACCCGCCCTCCAGGCTGGCGATCGCCTTTCCGAGCGCCTCGTCGAAGGTGCGGCCGATGCCCATCACCTCACCGACGCTCTTCATCTGCGTGCCGAGCTCCCGGCCGGTCCCCGGGAACTTCTCGAAGTTCCAGCGCGGGATCTTGACGATCACGTAGTCGATGCTCGGCTCGAAGCTGGCCGGCGTGACGCGGGTGATGTCGTTCCGGATCTCGTCGAGCGTCAAGCCGACCGCCAGCTGCGCCGCGATCTTCGCGATCGGAAAGCCCGTGGCCTTGCTGGCGAGCGCGGAGGAGCGGCTCACACGCGGGTTCATCTCGATGACGCGCACGTCACCGTTCCAGGGATTGACCGCGAACTGCACGTTGCTGCCGCCGGTCTCCACGCCCACGCGCCGGATGATGGCGATCGCCATGTCGCGAAGGCGCTGGTACTCCGCATCGGTGAGGGTCTGCGCCGGCGCGACGGTGACGCTGTCCCCCGTGTGGACGCCCATCGGATCGACGTTTTCGATGCTGCAGATGATGATGACGTTGTCGGCGAGGTCCCGCATGACCTCCAGCTCGAACTCCTTCCACCCGAGGATGCTCTCCTCGACGAGCACCTGGCGGGTCGGCGACAGGTCCAGGCCCTGCCCGACGATGTCGCGCAGCTCCTCGAGGTTCCACGCGACCCCTCCGCCGGCACCGCCCAGCGTGAAGCTCGGGCGGATGATCGCCGGCAGGCCGATGTCCGCGACGATGGCCTCGGCGTCCGCCACGGTCCGCGCGATGCCGGCCTTGGCGCACTGGAGCCCGATCTCCTCCATGGCCGCCTTGAACAGCTCACGGTCCTCGGCCACCTCGATCGCCTGCGGGTTGGCGCCGATGAGCCGGACGCCGTGCGCGTCGAGGGTACCGTCCGCGTGCAGCGCGAGCGCGAGGTTGAGGCCCGTCTGGCCCCCCACCGTGGGCAGGATCGCGTCGGGGCGCTCCCGGACGATGACCTGCCGCACGAACTCCGGCGTCAGCGGCTCGATGTAGGTCGCATCCGCGACCTCCGGGTCCGTCATGATCGTCGCGGGGTTGGAGTTCACGAGCACCACGCGGTAGCCGAGCGCCCGCAGCGCCTTGCACGCCTGCGTTCCCGAGTAGTCGAACTCGCAGGCCTGTCCGATCACGATCGGCCCGGACCCGATGACGAGGATGGTGGAGAGATCGTCGCGACGTGGCATCAGCGGCTCTCGCGCACGAAGCGCAGGGTGCGGTCCATGAGGAGGTGGGCGGAATCGTGCGGTCCCGGCGCGGCCTCGGGGTGGTGCTGCACGCACATCACGCGCAGGTCGTCGTGGCGGAAGCCCTCGAGCGTCCCGTCGTTGAGGTTCACGTGCGTCACGCGGCCGCCGGCCCGCTCGATGCCGGCCGGGTCGACGCAGAACCCGTGGTTCTGGCTGGTGATCTCCACCCGGCCGGTCTCCACGTCCCGCACGGGATGGTTGCCGCCCCGGTGACCGAAGCGCAGCTTGAACGTGTCGGCGCCGAGCGCCAGCCCGAGCAGCTGGTGACCGAGGCACACGCCCAGCATGGGCACCTTGCCGAGCAGGGAGCGCACCGTGGCGATCATGCCGGTGAGCGCGGCCGGATCGCCGGGCCCGTTGGAGAGGAACACCGCGTCGGCACCCTCGCGGAGCTCCTCGGCGGAGGTCCAGGCCGGAAACACCTCGACGTGCGCGCCGGACCGCGCGACGAGGCGCAGGATGTTGCGCTTCACGCCCCCATCGAGCGCGTGGATGCGCAGACCCGCGCCGACGCCCTCGGCGGCCCCCGTCGCGAAGGTGTACCGCGCACGGCACGACAGCTCCTCGGCGAGCGCACGCCCGACCATGCCGGGCCACGCGGCGATGCGTTCCCGGAGGGCGTCCTCGGAGGCGCCGTCGGTGCTGATGGCGGCGCGCATGGCCCCGCGCGTGCGGATGTGGCGCACGAGCGCGCGGGTGTCGATGCCGTCGAGCGCGGGCACCCCGGCGTCACGCAGGTACGTGCCGAGGTCCTGCGTGCTGCGGTGGTTGCTCGGCACGTCGGTGAAGTGCCGTGCGACGAAGCCGCTGACGTGCACGCCGTCGCTCTCGACGTCCTCGGGATTGACACCGTAGGTGCCGACGTGCGCAGGCGTCATGACGACGATCTGCTCGAAATAGCTCGGGTCGGTCAGCACTTCCTGGTAGCCGGTCATGGCGGTGTTGAAGACGACTTCTCCGACCCGCGTACCCACGGCGCCGAACCCGCGCCCGCGGAACGCCCGGCCATCCTCCAGCAGCAGCACCCCTTCCATCCCATCCCTCTTGGGCGCGCGCCCTAACGGTTCGGGGGGTCCCGGTCGACCCTGACACGGCGCGCGCGGTCGTCGCGCGTGGGCGAGTCGGGCAACCGCCGGACGAGGCCGGCCCGCCCCGCGTTCAACCGCGCGGCGAGGCCGCCTCCACCGCCTCGACGAGCATGGCTGCCAACTCCTCCAGGAGCCGGTCGCCCAGCGCCGCCGTCGCGTGCGCGGGCTGCCCGAAGTAGGCGCGTGGCCCGCCGGCGTCCTCAAAACACGTCGCTCCGGCCAGGATCCCGGCCCCGAGGTCCGCGGGGTTGTCCGGAAGCGACGCGTGGTCCCGCACCAGGTGCGGCGCGACCGCCAGGACGAGCGAGGTCTCGTAGATTCCCGCGTGCCCGTCGACGGGTGCCGCGGCAGCGGCCAGGCGCGCCGCGTTGCGGCGGCTGCCGGCGTTCGGCATCGCCACGACACGGCCGGTCGACCCCTCGACCCTCCGCGACGCGGCGAAGAGCGCGTCGAGGTTCGCAGGCTCCAGGTGCCCGTTCGCGATGGCCAACCCGGTCGCCCCGGCGGCGTGGGCCGCCTCGAGGATCTCCGCGACCAGCGCGGTCATGGTCGCGGGCGAAATCCCGATCGTGCCCGGGAAGTTCCGCGCGAAACGGGTGACTCCGTAGGCCACGGGCGGAAGCACGCGGGCCGGCCGACCCGTCGCGGAGAGGCGCGCCGCAGCGCGCTCCGCCATCGCGCACGCGATGCGGACGTCGGTGTCCAGGGGCAGGTGCGGTCCATGCGCCTCGCACGCGCCGGTGGGCAGGATCGCGACAGCACCCGCGAGCGATGCCTCCGGCGACACATCTCGAGACATGACATGTGTCACGCGCCCTCCGATTCGATCCGTCGTCGGAGCTCCGCGCGTGCGACCTTGCCGCGGTCGTTCCGCGGGAACTCGTCGAGGAATCGCACCTCGCGGGGGTACTTGTGCGCCGCGAGCCGCGTCTTCACGTGATCCTGCAGCGCGCGTGCCAACGCGGCCGAACCCGGCCCGGTCGCCGTGACGAACGCGGCGGTGAGCTGGAGACCGGCGCGCTCGAAGGCCACCACCGCCGCCTCCCGCACGCTCGGATGCGTGAGAAGGCAGTTCTCGACCTCGACGGGGCTCACGTAGACGCCCCCGACCTTCACGAGATCGTCCGCGCGCCCGCAGTACACGTAGTACCCGTCCGCGTCCACGCGGAACTGGTCACCCGTCACGGTCCACGGGCCCTGGAACGTCGCCCGGCTCTTCACGCGGTCACCATGGTAGGCGATGGCGTTGCTGGGTCCGTGCACGTGCAGGGTGCCGATCTCGCCGGGCGCCACATCCGCGCCGTCCTCGCCGACGATGCGCAGCGCGTAGCCGGGTACAGGCTTCCCGAGGGTTCCGATGCGCACGTCCCCGGGCCGGTTCGTCAGGTAGATGTGGAACAGCTCGGCCGAGCCGATGCCATCGAGGATCTCCACGCCCGTCCGGGCGACCCAGCGCCGGTACAGCTCGGCCGGAAGGGCCTCGCCGGCGCTGAGCACCATGCGCAGGCTCGAGAGGTCCGCGTGGTCGCACGCGGGGTGCTCGAGCATGCGGTGAATCATCGTCGGCACGTTCGTCACGATGGTCGGCCGGAACCGCGCGATCGCCCCGAACAGCACCTCCGGCGTGGGGCGCTCCGCAAAAAGACACGTGGTCGCGCCGACGGCCCAGGGAAAGAGCAGGTTCGTGCCGGTGGCGTATCCGAAGAACAAGCGCGGCACCGAAAGGGTCACGTCGTCCTCGCGAATCCCGAGCACGCCCTTGGCGTAAGCCTCGGTGTTGAACACGAAGTCGCCCGCGCTGTGCACGCAGCCCTTCGGCTTGCCGGTGCTGCCGCTGGAGAAGAGCCACACGGCGGGATCGTCGGGGCCGGTGTCGCCGTCGGCGCAGGACCCGGGCTGGGCGCGCAGGGCATCGAGATCGGCATCGACCCGGATCACCGCGGACCCCGAAAGCAAGGCAGCGTGCTCCTCGGCGAAGGCCGCCGTGGTGATCACGGCCCGCGCGCGCGTATAGCGCAGGTAGTACGCCCAGTCCTCGGCGGGGACCAGCGGGTTCATCATCGTGACCACCGCCCCGATGCGCGCCACGCCGAACCAGGCGAAGGCGAAGTGCGGCACGTCCGGCAACGCGACCAGCACGCGGTCCTCTTCCCGCACACCGCAGGCCCGCAGGGCGTTGCCATATCGGTTCACCCACGCCGCGCACTCGGCGTAGGTGTGGTCCCCCTCGGCGCTCCGGATCGCGAGCTTGTCCGGCCGCGCGGACGCGTTGGGGTCGAGGAAGTGGTTCGCGAGGTTCATCGTGCCCCTCCCGCAGATGCGGCGTCCGTGAGCCAGCGGGATGCCACGAGCGTGTGCAGCACGTCGGTGGAGCCCTCGTAGATCGTGAGCGGACGGGCGGCGCGCCAGATCGACTGCACCCGGGACGCGCCGTCCACTCCCGCCGCACCGTGCAGCTGCACGGCCGTGTCGATGACGCGCTGCGCGGCCTCGGTGGCGGCGACCTTCCCCACCGCGCTCGTGTAGCCGGTGCGGCCCTCCGGCGGCGCGTGATCGCGATGCCAGCAGGCGTGTGCGCACGCCAGCGCCGCCGCCTCCACGTCGAGCGCCATGGTCGCCACCCGCGCCCGCACCACGTCCAGAGAGGCGAGCGGGGCCCCGAACTGGGAACGGCCACGCACGTGCGCACAGGTCTCGTGGAGCGCACGCCGCGCAAGGCCCAGCGCGGCAGCCCCGACCGTGGGACGACACCGTTCCAGGGCGCCGAGCGCGAGCGGAAGCCCCCGCAGGGAGAGGAGGCGCGCGGGGGTGTCCTCCAGCCGGATGCGTCCGATCACGTGTCCCGCGACGTCCTGCGCCTCGACGACGGGACGCTCGACCAGAAACGCGCCGATGCCGTCGTCGTGGCGGGCGAACACGACTGCGCTGTCGGCCTCCGGGGCATTGCTGATCCAGTGCTTCAGCCCGGACAGGCGATACATCTCACCGTGCTTCACAGCCCGGGTGGTGATGGCTCGCACGTCGGAGCCTGCGTCGGGCTCGGTGAGCGCGAAGCACAGCACGCGCTCGCCCCGCCGCGCCGCCGCGAGGAGCTCCGGGGCCGCGCCCGAGGCCTGGAGAGGGTAGCCGGCCAGCTCCTGGATGATGAAGGCGAGGTCATCGAGTGGATCCTCCCACGCCAGCGCGTCCCGGATGACGGCCATGGCGCGCGTGTCATCCCGGGCGATGCCGAGGTCGAGAAGTCCTCCCGCGCCGAGTGCCGCGACACGGGTGCGGATGGAGCCCGCGCCCGGTGCCTCCCCGGGCCCGCGGACACGCCCGGCGAAGGCCTCGGCACGGTCCCGGATCCCGGCGTGGTGGGCGTCGAACGCGTAGGGGTGATCGTCGATGAGGTTCACGCGCGCCTCCGGCGCCACGTTCGTACCCCGACGCGGACCGGCATGCACCGGATGCCCCCCGACACGACGTGCCGGGGGAGGCGTTGCGGAGGGGGCGGAGCGCCCCTCCGCCCCAACCCAAGGTCCCACCGGACACGAAAAAGCCGCCCGTTCGGGCGGCCTTCGCGCGACGCGCGGCGTCTCAGGCCTTGGTGACCTTGTTGATCGCCAGCGCGAGGCGGGAGATGCGACGGGCCGCGTTGTTGCGGTGGATGACGCCCTTGCGCGCCAGCTTGTGGAGCGTGGAGACCGTCTCCGGCAGCTTCGCCGCCGCGGCCGTGGCGTCGCCGGCCTCGATGAGGGCGCGCAGCTCCTTGATCTGGTTACGCATGCGGGAGCGGTAGGCGCGGTTGCGGGCGTTGGCCGCCTCGCTGGTGCGGATGCGCTTGATGGCGTCCTTGTGGTGGGCCACGGGGAACTCCTGGGAGTGAGGGAACCCGCGCGCATTATCGCACATGACGCGCTTGTCAAGCGCCCGGCGACCCGGTAGGACGTCTTTCCTCCGTCCCGCTTCCCGGCGGGCACCCGTCCGCCCCCTCTCCCTCCTCCCCTCCCCGCCGCCATGCACGCGCACCCGGTCGCCCTGACCGCCGCGCCCGCGCCGCGCCCTGCCGAACCTCCCGTTCGCATCGGCGTCTACGACGGGCCGCTCGAGCTGCTCCTGTTCCTCGTGCGACGCGAGGGCGTGGACGTGCGCGACATCCCGGTGGCGCGCATCTGCGACGCCTACCTGGCCTTCCTCGGCGATGCCGACGATCTCGATGTCGACCGTGCGGGCGACTACCTGCTGATGGCCGCCACGCTGTGCCAGCTGAAGGCGCGTGAATTGATTCCCCGCGCGCCCGACGCGCCCGTCGACCCCGACGAGGACGGGCTGGACCCCAAGGAGGCGCTTGCACGCCGGTTGGCGGAGTACGAGCGGTACCGGGCCGCGGCGGAGGAGATGGGGGCCCGGGAGCGCCTGGACCGCGACGTGTTCGCCCGTCCGGTGGCGCCGACCACGCCGGAGGAGCAGCCCATCGACCCGGTGGTGGACGCCTTCGGCCTGCTCCGCACGTTCTACGGGGTGCTCGAACGCGCGCAGGCCCCGCCCCCGGTGCATGCCGTCCAGCTGGAGCGGTTCTCGCTGCTCGAGACGGTCCGAGGGGTGCTCCGCGCGCTCGACGATGTCCCGGAAATGCTGCTGAGCGAGCTGATGCGCGCGGGCGGCGGCTCCCGCGCCCGACGGATCTTCACCTTCCTCGGCGTGCTCGAGCTCGCCCGCCACCAGTTCCTCGACATCGTCCAGACGGTCCACCTCGGGGCGGTGCGGCTGCTGCCGCGCGTGCGCTCCGACGAGGTGGACCTCCGGATCCTGACCGCGCAGGACGAGGCCGGGGAGGAGGAAGCGTGAGCGAGCAGGACGACGACAAGGTCATTCCGCTGCGGCCCCCGGGCCTCCGGGACGCGGCGGCGCCCACGCCGGAGACCGAGGACGCGCCGGACCAGGCGCCTCCGCCGTCCGAGCTGCTCATTCCGGCGGTCGAGGCGTGTCTCTTCGCGTCTCCCGGGGTGGTGACCACCGCCCAGCTCGCGGCCGCGCTCCGCGTGTCGGAGGAGCTCGCGGGCGTGGCGCTGGACGCGCTGCGGGAGCGGCTCGTGCGTACCGGATCCGGGCTGCGCCTCGCGCCGGTGGGACAGGGCTGGCAGCTGCGCACCGACGCGCGGCTCGCGCCGTGGGTGGCGGCCATCCGCGGCGGCAAGCCCTTCCGACTGTCCCGGCCGGCGCTCGAGACCCTCGCCATCGTGGCGTTCCGCCAGCCGGTGACCAAGGGCGCCGTGGATGACATCCGCGGGGTGGACAGCGGAGGCGTGCTGCGCATGCTGCTCGACCGCGGGCTGGTCCGCATGCTCGGCCGCTCCGACGAGCCGGGGCGGCCGCTGACGTGGGGCACGACGCCCGCGTTCCTGGAGCTGTTCGGGATGCGGAGCCTCGCGGACCTCCCCACGCTCAAGGACCTGCGCCAGCTCCAGCCGGACGACCCACCGCCCTTCGGCGAGTAGGCCCCGGGAGAGTGGGCCCCGCCGGGGTGCGCCAACGAGAAACCCCGTCTCCGCTGGTGCGAAGACGGGGTTCCAAGTGGTTGCGGGGGCAGGATTTGAACCTGCGGCCTTCGGGTTATGAGCCCGACGAGCTACCTGGCTGCTCCACCCCGCGCCAGTGGCGGCTATCTATTCTTCCTGCGCGCCCTGTCAAGGCGCTTCTTCAACCACGCCTCCCGGGGCTTGGCGAAGCCGGCCTTGCGCGCACCGCGCTTGCGGCCCGCCTCCACCGCCGGGACCCCCGCGGCGATGTCCTGGAGCCGCCGCACCTCGTCGGGCGTGAGCGCGCGGTACTGGCCGCGCTCGAGCCCGCGCAGGCTCAGCGTGGCGAAACTCTCGCGGCGGAGCTTGCTCACCGGGTGTCCGACCTCGGCGAACATGCGCCGAACGAGGCGATTGCGGCCCTCGGTGACGGTGATCTCGATCCAGCCGTTGCCCGAGTCGGTGGTCTTGAGCACGCGCACCTTGGCGGGCGAGGTCACGCCGTCCTCGAGGTGCACCCCGCTCTCCAGCCGCGCAAGCACGCGCGGGTCCGGCGTCTTCCACACCTTCACCAGGTATCGCTTCGGCACGCCGGTGCTCGGGTGCGTGAGGCGGTGCGCGAGCTCGCCGTCGTTGGTGAGCAGCAGCGCGCCCTCCGTGGCGATGTCGAGGCGCCCGACGGGCTCGACGCGCGCCGGCACGTCGGGAAGAAGCTCCAGGACGGAGCGTCGCCCCTCGGGATCGTTGCGGCCGGTCACGAAGCCCTTGGGCTTGTAGAGAAGGTAGTAGACCTTCCGCGCCGCCTTGCGGACGATCGGGCGACCGTCCACGAGGATGCGGTCCTTGTCGGGGTCCACGGGGTGGCCGGGATGGGCGATGCGGTGCCCGTTCACGGTCACCCGGCCCGCCTCGACCATGCGCTCGGCCTCGCGGCGGCTCGCGACACCCGCGGCGGCCAGCACCTTCGCCACGCGGCGCGTCCCCTCGGGGAGCGGCGCGTCCGCGGCGGGTCCGACGAGCGCGGCATCTCCGCCCTCGTCGTCCCAGTCGCCCTGGAACACCGTGTCGTCATCCTCGGCGAGCGCATCCTCCGGAGCGGGTTCCAGCGCGTCGTCGTCGTCCCATTCGTCGTCCACCATCCGGACCTCCTGCCCGTCGTCACGACGGTCGCCGCGGCCGCTAAGGCCTCCCGGACGCGCCGTCAACGCGAACGGGGGCTCAGCGCCCCAGGGCCCATCGCGACAGTCTCTTCCACGCGCTCTCCTCGGCGGCGGGCTCCGTGGCCGCATCGTCTCGGGAACCCGGCGTCGGCCCGCCGCGTGCCGGGTCGGCCGGGGTGCCGGAGCGCGCGGCCGTGGGGAGGATCCGCGGCGGCCGGTCGTCCTCGCCGGACGGGCCCTCGCAGCCGACGGGCGCGGCGCCCACGGGGAACCATTCCGGACGTCGCGTGTCGCAGTCGCAGCGCAGGAGTCCGTCGTCGGCGCACACCTCGCCCTGTTCCACGGATTCCGGCGGCGGAGGCGGCTCCGCGCCCGCCCCGCTCCACGCGACGAAGCGTCCCCAGACGGGCACGGCCGCCTGTCCGCCGGTGAGTCCGAGCGGGCGCTCCTTGTCGAAGCCGACCCACGCGACGACCGCGTAGGGCCCGGCCACGCCCGCGAACCACGCGTCGATGGAGCGGTCGCTGGTGCCGGTCTTGCCGGCCGCGCCGTCCCCGACGCCGAGCGCGCGCGCGCCGCGGCCCGTCCCGGTGTCCAGCACTTCCCGGAGCACGCTCCACGACAGCCAGGTCGCGCGCGGGCTCATGCGCACGGTGGCCTTCGGCGGGACGCGGTCCACCCCGCGCGGCGCGGTGTCCGACGCCACGGGGGAGGCGTTGCGGCGGGGGCGTGCCCCCTCCGCCCCAGCAGCCTCCGACGGACGGG
>JBDLRI010000090.1:0-9841 GCA_039800105.1 Pseudomonadota bacterium | reverse complement strand
GACCCCGCCGGCCCTGCTGGACTTCGGCGGCGGCCCGGTGACGTGGTCCGTGGCCGGCGGCGCGCAGAGCCGCGATGCCGGCGTGTACGCGCTCCCGGGCGGTGCCGATGGTCACGCGGTGTCCGTCACCCACACCTATGCGGTCACGATGCCGGACGGCGACGGCGCGCAGGTGACGAAGAACCTCGAGGCGGAGATGATCTACGTGGCGGGCGTGGGCCTCGTCGAGTCGACCGTCACCAACACCACCGACGATGTCACGCTCACGCGCGCGCTGACGGAGTACGCCGGCTTGACGCCCCGCTAGGCGCGCGGACCGGTTACGCTGCAGCGTTCGTCCAGGAAGGTGCCCATGCTCCTCTGCCTCGCCGGTCTCGCCCTCGCGACCCACGTCACGACCTTCGACATCGACCCGCTCTACACGCGCGGTGCGTTCACGGGGTTCGAGTCGCTGCTCGCGGAGCCTGCCACCCTGCAGTCGCAGCTCCGCCCCGCGTCCACCGCGCCGGGCGGCGCCGAGCCCGTGAAGAACGCCGCGGCCGCCGGGGAGAAGGCGCTCGTGTTTACGAACCCCGCGAACAACGGGGCCGAGCTCAGCGTGAACGGCACCAAGGTCGGCTGGATCGGCCCGTACGCCACCGTGCGCATGGACGGGCTGGCGCGCGGCGCCTACACCGTGCGGCTCGCCTTCACCACCGGGTACGTCCGCACCTTCCAGGTCGTCGACTGAACGCGCGGCACGCGCTCACGGGCCGGGAGACCGCATGTCGGACACGCCACGACGGGTGACGCCGGGGGCGCTGACCGCGGGTGCCCGCGGCGCCCTGCGGCTCGAGGACCTGCGGCTTCGTGCCCGCCTGCGCGTGCTGATGCGCGTGCGGGAGGTGCAACAGCTTGCGCCCGGGGCGGTCATCGGCCTCAACCCCGCGGTGCTCGTGGCGGGCGAGGGTGCGGGCACCCCCGTCGCCGACGTGCGCGTGGAGGGCAACCCCGACGGAGGGATCCGCGCGCGCGTGGTGCGTGCGCATCCCTCGCCGGTGGAGGCGTTGCTCGGTGCGGCGGTCGGCGCACCGTCCGGGATGGCCAGCGGTCCCGGCCGCGAGGGGCCGCCTGTCGTGTCGCGCAGCCGCTACGCGGTTTTCCGGTCGTCCGGGGAAGACGGTGCCGAGCGCGCGCCCCTCGGACGGCACGCCGTCGCGGTCGCGCGTCTGCAGCGGGTCGCGGCGGAGTCGCGGCGTCTCGCCGCACGCGCGCCGGAGCTCGTGGAGGACGGGACCCTCGCCGGCATCCGTGACATCGACCGCTGGCTCGACGGACTCGTCGCCCTGGGGCGTCCGGGCGCGGATCCTGCCGGCTTCGCGGGATGGTTCGACCGGTTCGTGGCCGAGTGGCTCGATCCGCTGCTCGTGGGGCTCGCCGGCCTGCTGGGTCGCGTGCGCACCGGCATGTCCGGTGCCGCCGGGGAGGTGGCGGTGGCGTTGTCGAGCGTGCTGGTCGAGGAGCTTCCGGACGCGTTCACCGAGGAAGGCGTCACCCTGCTGTTGGTGCGCCCGCTCGACGCGGTCTTCGACCCGACGCGCATGCGCGAGGTCGGACGCCAGGAGACGCTCGGCTTCGACGGCCGCGTGGTCGCGCAACGCTCGGCGGGTGTGGAGCGCGGGGGGCGTGTGGTGCGTCCGGCCGACGTGGTCATCGCCGGGTGAACCCGGTCCTCGTCGCGGTGGGAGGTGCCTTCGGCGCGCTCGCGCGCCACGCCCTCGGGCAGGCGCTCACGCGGGTGACCGGCGCGCCGTGGTCCACGATGGCGGTGAACGTCCTCGGGTGCGTGCTTCTCGGGCTTCTCGCGGGCGTGGTGCCCGACGGGCGTCATCCGCTCCGTGTCGCGCTCGGCGTGGGTGTGCTCGGCGGTTTCACGACGTTCTCCACCTTCAGCCTGGAGACGCTCGAGCTGCTCCGCCGCGGGGCGTGGGCCCTCGCCGCGTGGCAGGCGGGTGGCAGCGTCCTGCTGGGGCTGCTCGGCGTGACGGCGGGACGCGCGGCAGGGGTGCGGCTGGGCGGTGGGTAGCCGTCGAGGCGGATCCTGGGGCGGGGGGCTTTGCCCGCCCCCCGCAACGCCCCCGGGCTGAGCCAACCGCGGCCGCGTGCCCGCAACGCCCCCGGGCGGGGACGGCGCGGGGACGTTCAGCGGCCCGCGATGGCGGCCTCGAAGCGCGTCAGCGCACGCTCCGCCGCGGTCACCATGTCCGCGGCGCGCGCGGAGTCGCCTGCACGCAGAAGGAGCGCGGCCTGGAGGGCCCGCACGTCGGAGTCCCGCGCCAGGACACGCCACCCCGGGCCCGTGACCGTCGCCTCGGCCTCCAGCACGCGCGCGGCCTGGCGCCACGCGCCGCGTCCCGCGAGGTTGCGCGCCGCCGCCTGGCGCAGCGCGGTGCGGTTGTACCACCGGGTCGTGTGCCCCATGCGGTCGTAGCGCGTGGCGAGCGCCTCCACGTCCACGGGGACGTCGGGCGCGCCGAGGGAGTTCAGGTGCGTCGCCTGCACCCCGAGGTACGCCCGGTGCGCGGGGTCCCCGACGTCCATGCGCGCCAGCCGTCGCACCGGCCGTGGAAACGGGAGGTGCGCGAGATCGGCGAGCGTGTCCGCACCCGGCACCGCACCGAGCCCCGCGACGTCGAACGGGACCGCCTCGCTCCCGAGGCGCCGCGACGGTGCGAGCAGGTCCACCTGCGTACCGTTCGCGGCCCGGAGGGCCTCTGCCATCGCGGCGTCGCGCGCCCGGGGCTCGGCACCGCTCCACGACGTCAGCGTCTCGGACGGCAGGAGGGGGTCGAGGGCCTGCGCCCATGCCTGCCAGGCGGCGTCGGAGCCCACGGGCGCAGGGCTTTCCACGGCACGAGCCGCCGCCTCGAGCGCGTCCGTGCGTTCCGCGTCCGCCGTGGGCGAGGGGTTCGCCGCGATGCGGGCCCATCGCACCCACGGTGTCGACGAACGCGGTTCCTCCGGTGCCTGTGCGTCGGGTTGCGCGTCGGCGCCCCGGGAAAGGATGTCGCACACGGCCGCGCCGGTGGCGAGCGCGTCGCGCATCGCGCGCGTCGGAGCGTCCTGCGCCGTGCCGACGGCGTCGTAGGCCTCGCGGTAGGCAGCCGCACAGCCCGCGGCGTCGCCGCCCACACGCGCGACCATCGCCCGGAGCCGCCCCAGCAGGCCGCGCCGCAGGCGCACGCGCTGCGACAGCTCCGCTGCGGAGGTCAGTCCGTAGGCCGTGGGATTCGCGCTCCAGCCGTCGAGTGCATCGATCGTGGCGTCGTCGGCCGGGATCCGGTCGGGAGGCGCGGGCGCGGGCCCGGGCACACAGGCGAGAACGAGGAGCAGGACGGCGTACACGCGGTCTCCCGGCGCGCATCTATCGTGGCCGCGCCGCATGGGATACGTCCGGCGACGATGGACGACGTGGTGCCCGTGCTGCTCCGCGTGAACGGCGACGACGTGCGGTTGCACGTGCCGCCGACGCGCACGCTGCTCGACGTCGTGCGGGAGGACCTGGACCTCTGCGGCACCAAGCACGGCTGCGACGTCGGCGAATGCGGCGCCTGCACGGTGCTTCTGGACGGCACGCCGCGCCTGTCCTGCCTCACCCTCGTGGGGACGGTGGAGGGGCGGGAGGTGTGCACCATCGAGGGGATCGCCACCCCCGCGGGTCTCCACCCCATCCAGGAGGCCTTCGATCGGCGTGTGGCCGCCCAGTGCGGCTACTGCACGCCGGGCATCGTGTTGACGCTCGTGGCGCTGCGGGCGCGCATGCCGGACGCGTCGCCCGGACACATCCGCGATGCGCTCGGGTCGAACCTGTGTCGCTGCACCGGCTGGGGTGCCATCCTTCGGGCCGCCGAGGACGTCTTCGCCCCCTGTCGCGGCGGCACGGCGTGAGCGGAAGCCCGGTCGGCGCTCGCGGTCCGAAGATCGATGGACGCGCGCGCATCACCGGCGCCGCCCGTTTCGTCGCAGACCTGAAGCTGCCCCGGATGGCCCACGGCGCCTTCGTCCGCAGCACGCACGCCCACGCGCGGCTGCGCGACATCGACGTATCGGCCGCCCGCGCCATGCCCGGCGTCCTCGGAGTGATGGTCGGCGCGGACCTTCCGCGCCGCTACGGGGCCATCCCGGTCGCCCGCGACGAGACGGCGCTCGCGGTCGACAAGGTCCGATACATCGGTGAGCCGATCGTGTGTGTCGTCGCGGTGGATCTCGAGCTCGCCCGGCGCGCCGCGGCGGAGGTCCGGGTGTCCTACGAGCCACTCCCCGCCGTGCTCGGCATCGACGCGGCGCTGGACCCGACCTCCCCGATCGTGCACGACGAGGCTCGCAAGCCGAGCAATACCCTGCGGCATGTGTCGCAGGCGTTCGGCGACGTGGATGCGGAGCTCGCCGCCTCGGACGTCGTCGTCGAGGCGCGCTACGACTATCCGGGGAGCACGCACGCGCCGCTGGAGGCGCACGGTGCGCTGGCCGCCCCGGATCCGGACGGCGGTCTCACCCTGTGGACGAGCACGCAGAACGTCCACTACGTCCACAAGGACGTGGCGCGGGTGCTCGGCATGGACGAGCGCGACCTGCGCGTGGTGAAGCCCGCGGTCGGTGCGGGGTACGGCGGAAAGTGCGATCCGTTCTGCACGGAGCTGTGCGCGGCCCACATGGCGCGCACCCTCGGGCGTCCCGTCCGGATCGTGCTCTCCCGGGAAGAGGTGTTCCTGGCACATCGTGGGCGTCACCCCACGCGCATGTGGATGCGCATGGGCCTGACGCGCGACGGGGACATCCGCGCCATTGACTTCAAGGCGTGGGCGGACGGGGGGGCGTACGCCAGCTACGGCGTCGTGACCAGCTACTACCTGGGCGTGTTCATGGGCATGCCGTACCGGCTTGGGGCGTACCGCTTCGAGGCGATGCGGCTCTACACCAACGTTCCGCCCTGCGGTCCCAAGCGCGGTCACGGTGCCATCCAGCCGCGCTTCGCCCTGGAGACGCACCTCGATCGCGCGGCCGAGGTGCTGCGGATGGACCCGGCGTCCCTGCGCGCTCGAAACTTCCTGGGCGCGGATTCGGAGACCATCAACGGCCTTCGAATCACGAGCAACGGCGTGGCGGCCTGCATGGATGCGGTGCTCTCCGCGAGCGGATGGCACACGCGGCGCGGGCGCCTGCCGCGCGGACGCGGACTGGGCCTGGCGGTCAGCGCCTACATGAGCGGGGCGCTTCACGGGATCCACGGGGATGACCTCAGCCAGTCCGTGGTGTCGGTGCGTGTCGATCGGAATGGCGCGGTGACGGTGTTCTCGGGCTCGGCCGACCTCGGGCAGGGAAGCCAGCAGATGCTCGCCACGCTGGTCGCCGACCGCCTCGGGCTGCAACCCTCCGACATCCGGGTCGTGGAGGCCGACACGCGACTCACCCCGGTCGACCTCGGCAGCTACAGCTCCCGCGTGACCATGATGGCCGGCAACGCGGCGTTGCAGGCGGCGGATGCCGTGCGCGCGCAGGTCCTCGACGCCGCGGCCACGCAGCTCGGCACGGCTGCCTCGGAGCTCCGGCTGGAAGACGGGCGCATCCATGTCGCCGGGGATGTGTCGGTCGGTGTATCGTTCGTGCGGGCCGCGCAGCTCGCGGAGGCACGGCTCGGCGCCGTGGGTGCCACGGCGGGATTCCGGCCGCCGTTGCAGGGGAGCCGTCATCGTCGCGAGAGCGTCGGTCCGTCTCCCGCGTACAGCTTCACCGCCCAGGTCGCGGAGGTGGAGGTCGACGAGGATACCGGCGTGGTGCGTGTCGTACAGGTCTGGGTGGCGCACGACTGCGGTCGGGCGCTCCAGCCGTCCATCGTCGAGGGACAGGTCGAAGGGTGCGTCGCCATGGGGCTCGGCGAGGCACTCCACGAGGAGACGGTACACCGGGACGGACGTCTCGTCGCGCCGAGCCTTCTGGCCTACAAGGTGCCCACCATCCACGAGACGCCGCCCATCGAGGTGACACTCGTCGAGACGCACGACCCGATCGGTCCCCTCGGTGCGAAGGAGTGCGGCGAAGGTCCCCAGCTCGGCACGGTTCCGGCCGTCGCGAACGCCATCCATGACGCGATCGGAATCCGGCTCGACGCGCCGCCCTTCACACCGGAGCGGGTGCTCCGCGCGCTCGACGCACGGGGGCGTGCCGGATGACGATGACGCCCATGCCGCGCATGCCGATGCGGGTACCGCGCTCCATCGACGCGGCGCTCGCGGCGCTGGCAGAACCTGGTGCGCGCGCGCTGGCGGGCGGCACCGACGTGGTCCCGGCGTTGAAGCACGGGCTGCTGTCACCGGGGCCCCTCGTCTCGTTGCACGCGTTGGACGCGCTGCGCGGGGTTTCGAGGCCAGCGGACGGCGGGCTCCGGATCGGGGCCATGACGCCCCTCTCGGCGCTTGTGAGCCATCCGGATGTATCGATCCTGGCTCCGGCGCTGGCGTCTTCCGCGTCGACGGTCGCGAGCCCGACGATCCGGAATGCGGCGACCCTCGGCGGCAATGTGCTGCTCGATACCCGCTGCGACTGGTACAACCTGCCGGACGTCTCGCGCGCGAGCCTCGGCGGGTGTCTCAAGTGTGACGGCACCGTGTGTCACGTGGCCCCCCGTGGCACGCGTTGCTGGGCCGCGCACAGCGCCGACACCGTGCCGGTCCTGATGCTCCTCGGCGCGGAGCTGGAGGTCCTGCACCGTGGCGATTCGGACGGGACGCGCTGCACGCGCACGCCCCTCGCGTCCTTGGTGGCGCAGGCGGACGGACGGACGGCGCATGGGCTTCCGCGGGGCGCCCTCCTCTCTGCCATCGTGGTGCCGCGACGCGAGGCGCGCATCGTGCACCGCAAGGTGCGCGCGCGGGGCACGCTCGACTTCGGGGTGCTGCTGGTGGCCGTGGCGCGTCACGACTCCGGCTGGTCCGCGGTGGTGTCCGCGAGCGGCCCGGCGCCCGTCCGGGTGGACGCGCCGAATGGGACGTCGCTGGTGGAGGCCGCATGGTCCGCGGTGAAGCCCGTCGGCACGCACACGGTGTCGCCGAACTGGCGGCGTCGCATGGTGCGGGTGGAGGTGGAGCGTGCAGTGGCCGCGCTGGACGGCTGATCCACCCACCGCCGGGGATCTTGCCCGCTGGGCGTTCTACGTCGGGCTTCGGCGCGGCTTGCGGGACCGCTCCGAGGTGGCCGTGCAGACCGTCGCGTCGCTGGGACGCCTGGCGCCGCTGCGCCGCGGACCCTCGCGCGCCCTTCTCGCCGACGAGTTCGCACGGTGCGGCCTGGACGGCGACGTGGACGAGGCGTGGGCCCTTCAATGGCGCACCGCCGTGGCGGAGCTGACGCTCGGGACGACAGCCCCGGAGCAGGCGCGTGCCCGCGTCGCGTTTCACGGATGGGAGCACCTCGAGGCCGCGCGGGCGAGGGGGCGCGGCGTCGTGTGGGTCTACCCGCACGCTGGGCCGGTGATGCTCATGCTCGCGGCGCTCGTCGCCCGTGGGGTCCCGTACGTGCAGGTGGCGGCGCGCGGTCTCGCCCCGGCCGACCTCGCCGCGGCCCACCCGGAGCTCCTGCGTCACACGCCGCTGCGCGAGTCGGTCCGACGCGCCCGCGAAGCGGACGAGGATCGCATCGGCGCACGCTTCGCCACGGCTGCCGGTCCGTTGCGGGCGCTGCACCGCGCCCTGGGCCGGAACGAGGTGGTCGGCATCGCGTTCGACGGCCGGACCGGCGGGCGCTGGGTCCCGACACCGTTCCTGGGTCGCACCGCGTTGCTGAACCCGGGGGCCTTCCGGCTGGCGGCGGCCACCGGCGCGATGCTCGTGCCCGTGGTCGTGTCCACCCGCGTGGACGCCCCGGGGGCCCGGTGCGATCTCGGCGCGCCGGTGCCGGGAGACGCGCCCGACGCGATGGCGCGCGTGCTGGCGCACGTGGAGCCCCGCCTGCGCGCGTGCCCGTCCGAGTACGGCGCGTGGCTGCTGCACTGTCGGGTCCGCGCCGGCATCGACGATCACCCGATGTTCGTGGACCAGGCGTCCGACGACCGGTGGCGCCGCTGGGTCGGATAGGGGAGACGGATGGTCCTCGGACTGCTCTTCGCCTGCGCGGCCGCGCAGCTCCCGCATGGCTGGCGCGCCGCGGACACGCTCGTCGTGCCGCCCCGCGCGGAGGTCCGCGCCGACGTGCCCGCCGGGATGGTGCGGGTGGTGGTCGCGGCCGGCAGCGCCTGGGACCCACCCGGCCGCGAGGGCCTCGCCTTCGCTGCCGCGCACGTGGTGGCCCACGGGTTGGCGGGTCCCGACGCCGGCAAGGCGCGCGTCGAGGTCAGCGAGGACGTGGTGCGTCTCACGTTCGACGCGGCCTCCCTGCCGGACTGGATGACCGCCGTGGGTGCGGTGCCCGACGCCGCCGCGCTCGCGACCGCGAGGGATGCGGCGCAGGCATGGTGGGATGGCGCGTCCTGCGAGGCGCTGGCCGAGGCGGCGTGGGCGCACGTGGCCTACCGCGGCCACCCCTACGGGCACGCGCCCGCCGGGCGACGGGGCGTGCACGCCACGTGGACCGCCGCGGAGGTCCGCGGGTTTCTCGCGCGGAACTGGGTCCGCGGCGCGGTGCGCGTGGCGGCGGCGTCGGCCGAGGTCGACACGACGCTGCTCTCCGCGCTGCCGGGCCGCCTGCCGCGCCCGGCGGTGCCGGCCGTGCGTGACCACGGTCCACGCCCGGGCATGGTGCTGCGCGTGCCGCCCGGCCGCCCCGGCTTTCCTGCCGGCGGGTGCGGCGTCGAGGGGGCCGCGATCCCGCTGGTGCCTGCGCCACCTGCGCCCGGCGCGCTGCCGCCGCACCTTCGCGCGCTCGCCAGCGCGTTGGACGGACAGGCGTTGGCCGCGGGTCGCGCGGAAGCGCGCACCCTCGGCGTGCCGCCGGGTCCGCCCCGCCCGGCGGGACGCGCGGGCGCGCCCATCTCCGTGGCCGTGGTGGTGGACGGTGAAGAAACCGCCCCGCCCGGCGTCCCTTCCACAACCCTCGCGGAGTTCCTGCGATGATCGTGCTTCTTTCCCTGATGGCGTGCGACGCCGACCTGCGCAGCTTCCTGCCCACCGTGCGGTTCGACCGTCTCGACGTGAAGGCCGTGAGCTTCGAGGACATCGACGTGGACTTCGTGTTCGCGGTGGACAACCCCAACCCCGTCGGGTTCCCGGTCGACCGCTTCGGCTACGCGCTGGAGCTCGCCGGCGTGGAGCTGCTCGCGGGTGACACGGTGGACGGGCTGCAGCTCGCGGCCGAGGGCTCCAGCGACGTCGCGCTGCCGGTGCACTTCGCGTTCGCCAGCCTCTACGAGGCCGTGCAGGCCAGCCGCGGCGAGGACACGCTCCCGTTCGCCCTGCGCGGGAACTTCGGCTGGGACACGGACCTCGGGCCGGTGGACGTGGCCATGGACGAGGACGGGGAGTTCCCGGCGCTGCGCAAGCCCGCCGTGCGGCTCTCCGACCTGCGCATGGGCGGCGTCACCGGCAGCGAGGTCGGCGCCACGCTCGACCTCGACGTGGACAACGACCACGGCTCACCCCTGGGCCTCGCGAACCTCGACTTCGACGTGCGGCTGGGCGGAACGCGCGTCGGGGGCGGCGCGCTGGCGGACGCGGGCGTCATCGACGGCGCCAGCCACCGCACCGTGTCGCTCCCGATGGCACTCGACCTCGTCGGCGCGGCGAGCGCGATCGCGGCCGCCGCCACCGGTGGCTCGGTGGACCTCGGACTCGGCGCGTCGCTGGACGTCGACACGCCGTTCGGCGTCGTGCCG
>JBDLRI010000089.1:0-3533 GCA_039800105.1 Pseudomonadota bacterium | reverse complement strand
CGGGCATCGGCCTGGCGGACGCGGCGCGGGCGCACGTGCGCTGCGACGTCCACGGCGACATGCTGCATACCGACGAGGCAGGCACCGGCGGGTCGCGCGACGAGGCGCCGGCGTGGCGTGCCGCGGTGGGATCGTCGTTGCATCACGGCTGCGCCGTCGCCGATGCCGTGCTGCCCACCGCCGTTCCGCTTCCGAGCGTCCCCCGGCTGCCGGAGCTGCGCTGGCGCATCGCCCCGGCCTCCGCGAACGCGCCTCCGTGCGGGACGCCGGGGGCCATGGCGCCGCTGCTGCGCGCCCCCAAGACCTCCCCGCCCGTGGCCTGACGCGTCTGCGCGCGATGGTCGCGCGCGGGTCCACGTCGTGTCCCGGGGGGCATCATGCTTTCCGTGCTGGTCGCGCCGCTCCTGGGCGCCTTTCTCGCCCGTGCGGAGGAGCCGCCCTCCGCGTCCTCGGTCTTCGTCCCACCGGCCCTCACGGCGCAGGTGGCGCCGCTGTACCCCTCCGAGGCGCTGGGCGAGCACCTCGTCGGGGATGTCGTGGTGATGGTGACCGTGGGCACGGATGGGCGACCGACGGAGGTGGTCCATCTCCGCGGCGGTCCGGCGGTGTTCGTGCAGTCGGCGCTGGATGCGGGGCGCGCCCTGGTGTTCAGCCCGGCGACGCGGGACGGACAGGCCGTGCCCGCGCGGATTCCCGTGCATTTCCACTTCGCGCCGCCGCCGGAGACCCTGGAGGAGGAGCCCGAGGCGCTGGTCGTCCAGGCGGTCCGGGATCCGACGGCGCACGAGACGCACGCGGTGACCGTGGTCGACGCCGCACGTCTCGAGCGCGCGGCCGGAGACGACCTCGCGGAGGCGATGTCGGAGGTGCCAGGCGTGGCGCTCGGCCGGAGCGCGGGCGACACGACCAAGCCGATCGTGCGGGGCCAGCAGGAGCGACGCATCCTCGTCCTCATGGATGGCGTGCGGCACGAGAGCCAGAAGTGGGGCCTGGACCACGCGACGGAGATCGATCCGCTCTCCGCGGGAAGCGTGCACGTGGTGAAGGGGGCAGCGGGCGTGCGCTACGGGCCCGATGCGATCGGGGGGGTGGTGCTGGTGGAGCCCCTTCCCCTGCGCGCGGCGCCGGGTGTGGGTGGGCGGGTGCAGACCCTGGCGGAGAGCAACGGACAGCGGGGGGTGCTCGCGGGGCGGCTCGACGGCGCCTCGGAGCGCGTGGAAGGGCTCGCGTGGCGCGTGGAGGGCAACTGGGCGCGCGGTGGGGACTTGCGTACGCCGCGCTACGTGCTCGCCAACACCGGCAGCGAGGTCTGGAACGCCGGGGTGACGGTGGGTCGTGCGCATGCCGGGTGGGAGGGGGTGGTCGCCTGGAACCACCACGATCTGCGCTCGGGCGTGACGTGGGCGGCCCGTGCGTCGACTCCCGACGAGCTGCGCGCGGGACTCTCGCGAGAGGTGCCCCTCGGTGCCGAGGACTGGACGGAGCGGCGGGAGATCGAACGGCCGTGGCAGGCAGTGCGGCACGACGTGGCGCGCGCCCGGCTCCGTCGGCACCTGCCGACCGGAGGGGAGCTGCAGGCCACCTACGCCTTTCAGCGCAACCACCGAAGGGAGTACGACTACGCCCGGGCCTCCGTGGAGGGGCCGCAGTTCGACTTCACGCTCCGAACGCACACCATGGACGCAGCGTGGACCTCCGCGTCGCGGGAGACGCGGCTGGGGCGGTCCGAAACGGAGGTGGGGGTGGGCGGGGCGTTCCAGGAGAACGTGTACGAGGGACTCCCCCTGATCCCCAACTTTCGGGCCCTGCAAGGCGGCCTGCACGTGAACGAGCGGGTCGAGCGCGGTGGCCTCGTGTGGGACGTCGGGGCGAGGCTCGACGCGTTGGATCGGACCGCGTTCATGACCGGGGCGGCGTGGCGCAGGTCACTGGCGCGGGGGGCGTTGGGCGAGGGGGACTGCGTCGTCGGAGAGGACGTCGCACGGTGTGCGGGCCGGTACACGGCGGGAAGCCTCTCGGTGGGCGGATCCTGGGTCGTGGTGCCGGACGTGGTGGACGTCCGGGTCGACGCGTCGTCCGCGACGCGATTCCCGAACGTGGACGAGTTGTACATGAGCGGCGCGGCTCCCACCTCACCGGTGGTCGCCGTGGGGGATGGCGGGCTCGGCCCGGAGACCACCCGCGGGGTGTCTCCCACGGTGACGGTGCACGGGAACGTCGTGGACGCGCAGGTGTCGGCGTACCTCAACCACATCGACGACTACATCCTGTTCGGCCCCGATGTCGGCGAAGACGGACGGGTGGCGATCGACGTCTCGGTGCAGGGCGCGCTGCCGCGCTTCCGATTTCGGGCCACCGACGCGTGGTTCTGGGGGATGGATGGTGGAGTCACGCTGTTTCCGGCTGCACCGGTGGGCGTCGTGGCGCAGGGTGCCCTGGTGAGGGCCACGGAGGTCGCGAGCGGCCTGTTCCTGCCGCTGATCCCGCCGGATCGGTTGCGGCTGGGCGTCGAGATCGCGCCAAGACGGCTGGGGGCGCTGGAGGAGGTTCGCGGGGGGTGTGTCGTGGAGCATGTCTTCGAGCAGACCCGCGTCGATGGGTCCTCCGACCTCGCGCCGCCGCCCGGAGCCTACACGTTGGTGGAGGCGGACGTAGGGCTGAGGATCGCGGTGGCCGGACGCACGGTGTCGCTGGGCGTGGCGGGCCGGAATCTCCTGGACACCGCCTACCGGGACTACACGAGTCTCATCCGGTACCAGGCGGACGAACCCGGACGCTCGGTGCGGCTGCGCCTCGGCGCGGACTTTTGAGGAGGGGTGCCCGGAGGGCGGGTGCCGAACAACCATGCAACCCGAGGAGAGGATGATGAGGATGAGAATGGGTGTGATGGCGGTGGGCTGCGCGCTTTGGAGCGGGTGTGCGGACGCGGAGACGCCGAAGGAGACCAACGCGGAGGAGGTCATCACGAGCGTGCGCCTCGTGTTCGAGCCGCAAGATGGCGGTGGAAGCGTCGAGGCGTGGTGGAGGGACACGGAGGTGCTCGGGGCCGCGGCGGGCGATGCACGGCGCGACCCGGTGCCGCTCACCGCCGGAGGCGCGTACCTCCTTCGGGTGTCGTTCCTCAACGAACTGGAGGAGCCCGCCGAGGACATCAGCGAGGAGGTGCGCGCGGAGGCGGAGGAGCACCAGGTTTTCCTGACGGGCAGTGCTGTCCAGGGCCCGGCGACGCCGGCGTCGGCGGACGCCCCCCTCGTGCACACCTACGCGGACGTCGATGCGGGCGGGCTTCCGCTGGGGCTGGAGAACGGCATCGTGGTGCGGGGAAGCGGAGCGGGAAGCCTCCACGTCACGCTGCGGCACCTGCCCGTGCTCGGGGATGCGCCCAGCAAGGTGGAGGGACTGGCCGAGAGGGTGGCAGCCGAGGGAATGGCGGCCATCCCCGGTGAGAGCGACGTCGACGTCTCGTTCGATGTGTCCGTGCCGTGAGCGTCCGCCCGACCCGTCGCCTTGACGCCTCGGGGAATTCGGGCTAG
>JBDLRI010000088.1:0-28529 GCA_039800105.1 Pseudomonadota bacterium | reverse complement strand
GACAGCACCTTCGTGATCGCCGCCGTCAGCGACGTCTTGCCGTGGTCGACGTGACCAATCGTGCCGATGTTGACGTGGGGCTTGTTGCGCTCGAACTTGGCCTTCGCCATGGGGAACCTCGACGGTGGTGGGGTGGAATGGAGCCCTTGACGGGAATTGAACCCGTGGCCTCCTCCTTACCAAGGAGGTGCTCTACCTCTGAGCTACAAGGGCGTATGGAACCCGGGATGCCGACTGGAGCGGGAGACGGGACTCGAACCCGCGACCCTCAGCTTGGAAGGCTGATGCTCTACCAACTGAGCTACTCCCGCGCGGTCGGCCCCGGCGAACCGGGTAAAGGGTGGGGGGAGGTGGATTCGAACCACCGTAGGCGTACGCCGGCGGGTTTACAGCCCGCTCCCATTGGCCACTCGGGCATCCCCCCAAAAGTGTCGATGTGGCCGGCCCCTCGGGACCGGCGATGGTGGAGCTGGCGGCGGGACTTGAACCCGCAACCCTCTGCTTACAAAGCAGATGCTCTGCCAATTGAGCCACGCCAGCAGCCGCGTTCGAAGCGGCGCCGGTCGACCGCAGCCGCCCGGCCCGGCGACATTATAGCGTCGGCGCGCGGTGTCAAGGGTGCCGCGGCACGTCGCGCCCGCGTTGACACGGGCCACGCAGGTCGGTACCTCGGAGGCTCGAGGCTCCCGATGAACATCCTGATCGTCGACGACAGCAAGGTCATGCGGATGATCGTGCGCCGCACCCTGCGGCAGGCGAACATCCCGGCACACGTGGTGGAGGAGGCCGAGAACGGGCAGGACGCGCTCCAGAAGCTCGCCGGCTTCCGCGCCGACCTCATCCTGTCGGACTGGAACATGCCGACGATGGACGGCCCTGCCCTGCTCGCCGCCGTGCGCGCCTCGGGGAACCACCACGTCAAGTTCGGGTTCATCACGTCGCAGTCGTCGGTGGAGTCCCGGGAGACGGCCCAGCAGGCCGGTGCCGTGTTCCTCATCACCAAGCCGTTCAGCGCCGAGGACCTCGAGGCCGCCATGGGCCCCGTCCTCCGGGGACGATGACATGCAGGCCGTGACGAACCTTCCGGACCTGGCGTGGTCGCTCAAGCACTTCTCCGATCTGCTCGGGCGTCGCTGCACGGGCGTCTTCCCGACGCAAAAGCTCAAGAGCGGCCCCGCGGATGTCTTCTACGGAGCCTGGTACGAGCTCGACGACCACCGGATCGTCGGCACCATGGCCGTGGACATGAACCTCGCCGCCATCTTCGGCACCGCGCTCGCCATGGTGCCCGGCGCGCAGGCGCAGGCCATGGCGAAGGCCGGGGCGCTCGACCCGATGGCGACCGACTGCCTCTTTGAGTGCCTCAACGTGTCGTCACGCTTCTTCCATCGCGCCTTCGAGCGTCCGGTCACGATCGTGAAGACCGTGCGCAGCACCGTGAAGGGCGCCGACGCCTACCCCGAAGCAGCGCGCACCCTCCTCGCGCGCCCGGGTCAGCGCATGGACATCGCGCTCACGGTGGACGGCTACGGCACCGGCATGATCGCCATCGCCTGCACCTGAGGCAGGCCTCACGGAAGGACGAGCTCGGTCCCCGGGCGCAGCGTGTCGGAGCCCTTGAGCACGCGCGCGTTCGCCTTCCGGATGCGCGCGGCGGCGGAGGCCTTGCCGTAGAACCGCAGGGCCACGCTGCCGAGAGTGTCTCCCGCCTCGACGGTGTACGAGGCCGGGCGCTTCTTCCTGCCCTTCGGCGGCTTCGCCACGGCCGCGGAGGAATCCGATGTCCGGGCGCCTGGGGCGGAGGGGGACACCCCCTCCGCTACGCCTCCCCCGGACGGCGCGGGGCGGTCCGTGGTGGTTCCCTCCGCCGGCGCGGGGGGCGCGGGTTCGGGCGCCACCGGTTCCGGCGGCGTCGCGGCGACCACCACGGGCGGAGTCTCGGCGCGCGGAAGCGGCGCGCCGTTGCGCGGCTCGGGCGTCGGGGTCTTGCCGGTGATGTCCTCGGTGCGGTGCTCGTAGCCGCTCTGGAGCTCAAGGCGCATCGTCGCCTCGCGCGCCTGCTTCGGGGAGAGCACCGTCGGCATGCTGAGCAGCACCCCGGCCAACGCGACCGACGCGACCACGGACACGACGATCGTCGCCGTGCGCCAGCGCAGCTCCATCCGCTGGCAGTCCTCGAGCACGCGCTCGAGCCGGTCCTGCTCGTCGCGAAGGCTCCGTACCTCGGCGCGCAGCACCTTGATCTCCGCGGCGTCGCGCGACTCCGCGCGGGTCGTCCGCGGGGCCTCCGTTGCCAGGAGCGCGGCGACTCCCGCGTCGGGGACCCCGTGCACCACGGGCATCGTGGGCTCGGCGGCGGGGTCGGCCGGGGCGCTGGAAGGACGATGGGGACGCTTCGGCACGGGACCTCCGACATGCGCGCGGTGCCGACGGGGCCTTCGCGGGCTGCGCGACGGGATATCATGCTTGACGCGTCAAGCACGGGCCTCGCCTCCGCGCTTCGCACACGGGAGTTTCGGCCATGCAGCGCAAAGAGTTCGTGGTCACGCCGGAGGCGTGGCTAAGCCGCGGCGAGGCGTCGGTGGCGGGCGAGGGCGTCCAGCTTTCCGTCTTCGGCGGCATCCCCGGAGAGCGCGCGCGGGTGCGGGTGATCTCCGAGCGTCCCCACCAGGTGCGGAGCCGATGGATCGGACCGGCGGGACCACGGCACCCCGACCGCGTCCCCGTCGCCTGCGACCGCTGGGCCAGCTGCGGACGCTGCTCCCTGCTGCACCTGTCCCCGGAAGGCGCCCGCGGCGCGCGCCAGGCGATCTGGGGGAGCGCCTTCGCGGGCGCGCCGGTCCCCGTTGCCGGTGCGGGAGCACCGCTTCCCGGCAGCGACGTGCTGCACGCGCTGACCCTCGTGGCGGGCCGCTCGGACATCGGCCGCGCGCGGCTCGGCGTCGAGGGCATGACCGGTGTCGTCGCCATCCCGGAATGCCCCGTCGTGATCCCCGCGCTGCGCGCGCTGATGGGAACCGCCGCGCACGCCATGATCGCCCAGCGCTTGCGGCCGGTCGGGACCCCCGGGGGATCGTTCCTCGGCCTCGCGGCGCGCGCGGCCCTCACCGGCCCCGACATGGTGGCCACCCTCGCGTTCACGCGCGCCGTGCCCTTCGCGCGGGCCTATGCCGAGGCGCTGATCGCGGAGGTCCCGCAGCTCGCGGGCGTCGTGGCGCACTGGTCGGAGTCCCGTCCGGCCCGCGGCCTCGTGCCGCCCGGGGCGGAGGTCTCGGTGCTGGAGGGGCGCCCCTGGCTCGAGGAGACCGTCGGGGATGCCGCCGGCACGCTGCGCGTGCGCGTCGGTGCCGCCGATCCGTGGCACGCGACGCGGGGCGCGCTCGACGCGCACCTGGCCGCCGTGGAGGCGCTCGGCGTCGGCCCCGGCGACACCCCCGTGGACCTCGGCTGCGGCGTGGGGCTGCGCACGCTGCTCCTCGCGCGGCGTGCGGGCTGGGCGCTCGGCATCGACCACGAGACCCACGGGCTCGCCCGGGCGCGCGCCTCAGCGACCGCGGACGGAAGCCGCGCGCTGTTCCTCGGGCTCGGCGAAGGAGAGTCCGCCGTCACGCACCCGGAGGTCGTGTCCCGCGTCGAAGGTCGCCGGCCGCACGTGCTCCTGGACACCGGAACCCGCGGGCTCGACCCGGACACCCGCGCCCTGCTGCGGCGCTGGAACCCCCGTCGCGTGGTGCTGATCGGCACCAACCCGCGGGCGCTCGCGAACGACGCCGCCGCGGCGCTCGAGGGCGGCGGGTTGAAGCTGGCGGGCGTGGCGCTGCACGACGCCGATCCGCACACGCCGCACGGCGTCGGGCGGGTCGTGCTGGAGAGCACCGACGCGACCGCCGCCACGCGACGCGCGCCCCGGCGGACCCTGGTGCGGTGACCCGGGGGGGCGTTTCCGCCCGCCCGGACGTGCGTACGTCGGGGCCATGAGCCAACCGCCCCCCGCCTCCCGTGACGGACTCGTCGGACTCGTCGCCGAGCTCCAGGACCTCCCGCGCTTTCGCCAGCAGCACTGGGAGGGCACCTTCGAGGACTACCTCGACATCGTGCGGGAGACGCCCGCGGTCGCCCGCAACGCCTGGCAGCGCCTCTACGACCTCGTCGCGCACTTCGGCACCGAGTCGCCGGGCGAGGCGCGCCGGGGCCCCGTGCGCCACGCCTTCTTCGATGACCCGTTCGACAACGGGCGGGACGCGATCTTCGGTCTCGACGGGCAGTTGGCGCACCTCGTGGACGTCCTGCGCGCCGGGGCCCTCGGCCTGGGCCCGGAGCGCAGGGTCCTGCTGCTGCATGGCCCGGTCGGCTCCGCGAAGAGCAGCATCGTACGGCTGCTGAAGAAGGGGCTGGAGTGGTACAGCCACCAGCCGGAGGGCGCCCTCTACACGTTCCGCTGGACCCTGGCCGACGGCACCGTGGTCGACAGTCCGCTCCACGAGGAGCCGCTCAAGCTCGTCCCGATGGAGGTGCGCGGCCCGTTCCTCGACGCGCTCAACCGGGAGGTCGAGGGACGCGCCGCGTACCCCATCCGGGTCGAGGGGGACCTCGACCCGGTGAGCCGCTTCCTGTACCGGCAGGTGATGGACGAGGTGGACGGCGACTGGACGCGACTCCTCGAGCGGGTGCGCGTGCGGCGGCTGCTGCTGTCCGAGCGCGACCGCGTGGGAATCGGGACCTTCCAGCCCAAGGACGAGAAGAACCAGGACAGCACCGAGCTGACCGGCGACGTGAACTACCGCCGCATCGCGGAGCTGGGCTCCGACTCCGACCCCCGCGCCTTCAACTTCGACGGCGAGTTCTGCGTGGCCAACCGCGGGCTGATCGAGTTCGTGGAGATGCTCAAGCTGGACGTGGCCTTCCTCTATGACCTGCTCGGCGCCAGCCAGGAGCACGTCGTCAAGCCGAAGAAGTTCGCGCAGACCTCGATCGACCAGGTGATCATCGGGCACACGAACGAGCCGGAGTACCGGAAGCTGCAATCCAACGAGTTCATGGAGGCGCTCCGCGATCGCACCATCAAGATCGACATCCCGTACATCACGCGCTGGTCGGCGGAGACCCGCATCTACCAGCGCGACTACGCACGCGTCGCCCAGGGCCCCCTGCGCAAGCGCATCGCGCCGCACACGCTCGAGATGGCGGCCATGTGGGCCGTGCTGACGCGGCTGGAGGAGCCGAAGAAGGCCACGCTCACGCTCGTCCAGAAGCTTCGGCTCTACGACGGCCGCAGCCATCCCGGCGCCACCGACGACGGCGTCGGGGAGCTCCGGGCCTCCGCACCGCGGGAGGGCATGGACGGCATCTCGCCGCGCTACGTGCAGGACAAGATCGGCAACGCCCTGGTCCGGGACCCCGCGGCTCCGTCCATCAACGCCTTCATGGTGCTCCACGAGCTGGAACAGGGCCTTCGCAGCCACTCGCTGCTCGCGGACGAGGAGCGGAAGAAGCGCTACCGCGACCTCATCGCCGTGGTGAAGCGGGAGTACGAGGACATCGTCAAGAACGAGGTCCAGAAGGCCATCGCCGCCGACGAGGGTGCCATCGCACGGCTCTGCGCCAACTACATCGACCACGTGAAGGCCTTCACGCAGCGGGAGCGCGTGCGGAACCCCTTCACCGGCGCCTACGAGGAGCCGGACGAGCGGCTCATGCGCGCCATCGAGGAGAAGATCGACATCCCCTCGAGCCGCAAGGATGACTTCCGGCGCGAGCTGATGAACTACATCGGCGCGCTGGCGCTCGACGGCCGGCGGTTCAACTGGCGCATGAACGAACGGCTGTCCCGCGCGCTCGAGCTGAAGGTCTTCGAGGACCAGAAGGACACCATCAAGCTGACGAGCCTGATGGCCCAGGTCGTCGACCCCGAGACGCAGGCCCGCATCGCGATCGTCCGGCAGCGCCTCGTTGAGCAGTACGGCTACGACGAGCACAGCGCGGAGGAGGTCCTCCACTACGTCGCGAGCGTCTTCGCGCGCGGTGATTCGAAGGACGCGGGCTGAGCCGTGGTGCTCCCCATCGAGCACGACCTGGAGCGGTTCCGGCAGGTCGTGAAGGGTCGCGTGCGGCGGGATCTGAAGCGCTACATGGCGAGCGGCGAGATGATCGGTCGCCATGGCGACCGGCTCGTGTCGGTGCCCATGCCGGAGATCGCGATCCCGCGGCTGCGCTACGGGCCCAACGGCGGCGGCGGCGTGGGACAGGGGGACGGGGATCCCGGCGACCCCCTGCAGGGCCCCTCCGGCGAAGGGGGGGCCGGCGAGCAGCCCGGCGCCCACCTTCTCGAGGCCGAACTTCCCGTCGAGGACGTGGCGGAGATCCTCGGCGAGGAGCTCCAGCTGCCGCGGATCGCGCCGCGCGGCCACGCGCACCTCGCGGCCATCCGCGACCGCTACACCGGCATCGCGCGCGCAGGCCCGCGCAGTCTTCGTCATCTCCGCAGGACCTTCCGGGCTTCGTTGCTGCGGCAACTCGCCGAGGGAACCTGGGATCCCGCGCGCCCCCGCCTCGTGCCCGAGCGCGACGACACCCGCTACCGGACGTGGAACGCCCGGAACGACCCGCAGTCGGCCGCGGCGATCCTCTACGTCATGGACGTGAGCGGCAGCATGGGACGCGAGCAGAAAGAGATCGTGCGCCTCGCGGCCTTCTGGATCGACACGTGGCTGCGGACCAACTACCACCACCTCGAGACACGGTTCGTGATCCACGACGCGGTGGCGAGGGAAGTGGACCGCGACACCTTCTTCCGCACGCGCGAGAGCGGCGGGACGCTGATCTCGAGCGCCTACCAGCTCGTGGAGCGCATCGTGGCGCAGCACTACCCGCCGGGAGAGTGGAACCTCTACCTGTTCCAGTTCAGCGACGGCGACAACTGGTCGGCCGCGGACACCCGAACCTGCCTCGACCTGCTCCGGGCTCGGCTCCTGCCGCAGCTCAACCTCTTCTGCTACGGGCAGGTCGAGAGCGAGTACGGCAGCGGGCAGTTCTACAACGACCTGCGCGGCGACGTCGCCAACGACGAGCGCGTCGTGCTCTCGCGGCTGCCCGACCGGGAATCGATCATGCAGGCGATCCGCGACTTCCTCGGACGGGGGCGCTGAGATGGCCGACGGAACACGCCGCCCCGCCGGCCGCGGCCTGCCCTCCCCGCTCGAGGACGCCCGCGCACGGATCGAGCACCTCGCGCGCGACTCGGGCCTGGACTTCCACGACGTCCTCTTCGAGCTGTGCGACTACGACGAGATGAGCATGATCGCGGCCTACGGGGGCTTCCCGACCCGCTACCCGCACTGGCGCTGGGGCATGGAGTACCTCCGCATGCAGCGCGCCCACGAGTACGGCCTGCAGCGCATCTACGAGCTGGTCATCAACAACGATCCGGTCTGGGCCTACCTGCTCGACCAGAACGCCTTCGTGGATCAACAGCTCGTGATGGCGCACGTCTACGCGCATGCCGACTTCTTCAAGAACAACGCGTGGTTCGCGCGAACCAACCGGAAGATGCTGGACACGATGGCGAACCACGCGGCGCGCGTCCGCCGCCACATCGACCGCGAGGGGACCCACGCAGTGGAGCGTTGGATCGACCTGTGCCTGTCGCTCGACAATCTCGTGGACCCCTACGGCGCGACCATGTCGCCCGGACCGGCGCCTGCCGGCACGACCCCGGAGCCGCCCTGGGACCTGCGCGACGCCGATTCGCGCCGCGCGCCGCCTGCCTCGCGAAGCCCGTCCGGCCCGCTCCTCCCGACGCGGGACGTGCTCGGATTCCTGCTCGCCCGCGCGCCCCTGGCGCCGTGGCAGGCGGACGTCCTCGCCATGATCCGCGACGAGGCGCTGTACTTCCTGCCGCAGGCGCAGACGAAGATCATGAACGAGGGATGGGCCTCCTTCTGGCACACGCGGCTCATGACGGGCGCCATCCTCGATGACCGGGGCATCGTCGACTACGCCGACCACCACGCGGCGACGGTCGTCACCCGCGCCGACCAGCTGAACCCGTACAAGATCGGCCTCGAGGTCTTCCGCGCCATCGAGGCACGACACGGGTTGGCGCGCACCTTCGAGGCGCGACGCACCCACAACGACGTCACCTTCCTCGACACCTTCCTCGACGAGGAGACCTGCGCGCGGGCGGGCCTGTTCACATGGTCGACCGACCGGAAGTCAGGCGCGGCGGTCGTGGATTCGCGCGGCTTTGCCGAGGTGCGCGCGCGCCTGCTGTTTGCCGTCTCCAACCGCGGCGACCCTTGCGTCCGGGTCACGGACGACGACCACGGCGGGCTGGGCGAGCTCCATCTCGTCCACACGCACGAGGGCGTCGACGTCAAGCTCGACTGGGCCACCGAGGTGCTGGCGAACCTGGCCCACATCTGGGGTCGGCCCGTGCACCTGCGCACCCGGGTCGAGGACCACGACACCCTGCTGCGCCACGACGGCACCCACCTGGTCGTGCAGGGTCCCCACCCGACCGACGCCGCCGCGACGCCCTGAGACGAGCCCCGCCGTCGCCTCAGGCCGCGAGGCGTCCCGCGATCATGCCGATGGCGAGCAGCACGCTGAAGGCGAGGTGCAGCTGCGCGGTGCGCATGTCCATCACGTCGATGGCCGGGTCCCCCTCACGGCTCGCCAGGACCGTCCGGACGTTCCCGACCGCGATGGGAGCGGAGAGGACCGCGAGCATCGACGTCCACGGGAGGTGGCCCGCCCATGCCAGGACCGGGAGGGCGGCGTAGGCCCCGACGACGAGCGCCACGTACCAGGCCACCGCGCCACGGTGACCGAGCAGCGTCGCCACCGTGTGGACGCCGACGCCGCGGTCGTCTCGGATGTCCCGGAGGTTGTTGCCCGCGAGGATCCCGGTCACGAGCAGCCCCACCGGGATCGCCACGAGCGCCGGCCCGGCCGCGACCCGACCGGTGAGCGCGACGTGGGCGCCCACGACCATGAGGGGGCCCATGAGGACGAACACGAGGAGATCCCCGAGCGCCACGTACTTGTAGCCGCGCGGTCCGCCGCAGTACAGCCACCCGCCCGCGAGCCCCGCGGCGCCGATGGCCAGCATCACCGTGCCGCGCGTGACGACGAAGACCAGCCCCAGCGCCACCCCGAGCCCAAAGCACACGATGGCCGCGCGACGTACCTGTTCCGGACGCAGCAGGCCCTCGAGCAGCACCCCGCTCGAGCCCTTCGTCCCGGGACGGTCCACTCCCCGCACGAAGTCATGGTAGTCGCTGATGTAGTTGGTGCCGGCGTGGAACAGCAGCGAGCAGGCCACGACGAGCGGGAAGAGTTCCCACGCGCCGGCCTCGCGGCGCCACAGCACCCAGGCGGCTGCCACCAGCGCCGGCACGACCGAGGCGGTGAACGAGAACGGACGCGCCCCGCGCCACCAGACGGCGGCAGGGGGAGTGGGAGCCAGGGACGACGCGGACATGGGAGCCTCCGAAGGAAGGTCAGCGGTTCAAGGGTGCCATGAAGACCTCGGCGAGCGCGTCGACCGAGGCGGCGAACGCGGCGTTCCGCGCACCAAGGGCCGAGCGTCCGCGCGCGAGCTCGTCGGAGAGCGCGCGAAGCCCGTCCTCCCGCGCGCCGGCCGCGAGCACGCGCGCCCCGAGGGACGCCACCGCCACGGGATCGACGGCATCGCGGGACCAGAACGCCTCGAGGTCGCGACGGAACCCCGCGTCGGCCGCTGCCACGGCGTGGAGTGGCCAGGACGGCGTCGCGCACGCGAGGTCATTGAAACGGTCCTTGCCCGACCCGCCGACGAGGTCGGCCACGTCGTCGGCGAGCTGGAAGGCGACCCCGAGGTGGTGTCCGAACGACCGGAACGGCTCCGCCTCCTCGTCACGCCCCGCCGCCAGGGCGCACGCGGCGCCGATCCAGCCGAACAGCACCCCGGTTTTGCCCACCGCGATCGCGCGCCACCGCCCCATGCCACCCGCCAGCGTGCCTCGGCTCTCCACCTCGTCGATCGCGGCCTCCGCCATCTCTCCGACCGTCCGGACGGCGCCGAGGAGCAGGCGGGAGTCCCACGCGATCGCATCCATCGCCGCCGCGAGCACCCAGTCCCCGCCCAGGACCGCCGCGCTGTTGCCGAAGCGAGCATTGGCCGACGCGCGTCCGCGCCGGGTCGCCGCGGCATCGACGACATCGTCGTGCAGCAGGCTCGCGGCGTGGATGAGCTCCCCCGCCACGGCGATGCCGACGACCCGCTCGGCCGGCGTGCCGAGCGCCTGTCCACAGGCGGCCGCGAGACGGACGCGCATCCGGCGTCCCCCCGCGAGCACGAGATGGCGGGCCGTCTCCCGCAGCGTCCCTCCCCCGGACCCGAGGCGCCGGACGAGCTCGGCCTCCGACCGCTCCACGATCTCCGTCGGGCCCCACGCCTGCAGATCGACCGGTTCCATGCGGGGAGACGTCGCACGCCGGGGACGCGACGGCCACGCCTTCCCGCCGGCGATCCGCGGGAAGCGTGCGAGGTGCTACCGACCCGTCACCGCGCCAGGTCCAGCTTCAGCACGGTCTTGCCCACGCCGATCGTGTCTCCGTGGTGGATCCGCGCCACCGCCATGCGCCGGCCGTTGTGGTAGGTGCCGTTGGTGCTGCCGAGGTCGCGCAGGAAGACCATGTCGCGGCCGAACACCTCGACGACCGCGTGACGACGGCTGACCTCGCCGTCGGACAGCGGGACCTCTCCGGCGCGCCGCCCGATGTTCACGTTGCCGCGCAGGAAACGGTACACGCGCCCCATGTCCTGCCCGGCCACCACCTCGAGGTGCGCGACGACGCCCGGCGGCAGCCGGAGCTCCTGGCCGATCACATCCGACGGTCCCTGCGGGCCGGCCTGCTCCCCGAGCTCCTCGTCGAGCAGCCATGCGAGCTCCTGCGCCGCGACCGGCTCCTCGGCCGGCGGGACCGCCGCGCTGCCGTCGAGCGATTCCTCCTCGCCCTCCGTGAGCAGCACCAGCCGGGTCGAGCCGACGGACACCTCCTGGCCGGGACGCACGGCCGTCTCCCGGACCAGCCGCCCCTCCACCATCGTGCCGTTCGTGCTCCCCAGATCCTGGACGATCCACTCGCCGCCCCGGAAGAACACGTTGCAGTGGCGTCCGCTCACCAGGGGGTCATCCAGCGTGAGGTCCCCCTCGCGTCGCCCGATGGTGAAGGTCGTGATCGCCGAGAGCGGGATGTTCAGCCCCTCCTGCGGCCCCGACAGGATCTTCAGGAAGGTCCGCACCGCCATGTCAGGTCGCAGCCATCGCGACCATGACGGCGCGGTCCCGCTCGCCCAGCCACGCCTGGTGGTAGCGGCCCGGCAGCGTCCGCCCGAGCGCCGTCTCCATGAACGCGCCCGCCTCGGCGAGCGCCTCGAGATCCACCCCCGTCGCGACGCCCATGCCGTGGAGCATGTAGACGAGGTCCTCCGTCGCCAGGTTGCCCGCCGCCCCCGGCGCGTACGGACATCCCCCGATCCCGGCCACCGACGCGTCGAACGTGCCGACGCCGCAGCGCCAGGCGGTGAGCGCGTTCGCGAGCGCCCCGCCGCGCGTGTCGTGCATGTGCAGCGCGAGCGCCTCGACGGGCACGCCACCGTCGACGAGGACCCCGAGCACCCGCTCGACGAGGGCGGGGTTGGCCATGCCGGTCGTGTCCCCGAGCACCACCGTGCCCGCCCCGGCCTCGCGGAGGCGTCGCGCGATGCGCAGGGTCGATGCCGGTGCCACGTCGCCCTCGTAGGGGCAGCCGAACACCGTGGAGACGTAGGCGCGGGTGCCCAGCCCCGCCGCGCGGGCGGCCGCGAGGACCTCCTCGACGCCCGCGAGGCTCTCGTCGATGCTGCGGTTGAGGTTCTTGCGGTTGTGCGTCTCGCTGGCGCTCAGCACCGTGGCGACGTGCCCCAGGCCGACGGCGCGCGCGCGCTCCAACCCCACGCGGTTGGGCACGAGACCCCACCGGGCGACGCCCCCCGCCGGGCCGAGCGCAGCCACCAGCGCCGCCGCGTCCGCGAGCTGCGGGATCCAGTCGGGACGCACGAAGCTCGTGACCTCCACGTCGCGCAGCCCCGCCGCCTCCAGGCGCCCCACGAGCGCGGCCTTCGTCGCGGTCGACACCACGGCCGCCTCGTTCTGCAGGCCATCCCGCGGCGAGACCTCATGGATTCGTACGTTGGACGGTCCCATGCCGCCAACCTATCACGGTGGGTCCCACCGCCACAGCGTCACCGGTGGCTCCTGCGGCATCGCCTGCACCGCGAAGACCTCCTCGACCCTCCAGGCCGCACCCGGCGGACCCTGCGGCCCGCCCTCCACCGTCACGAGCCAGCGTGCCTGCCGCGAGGTCGTGGGGCGGAGGGGGGCATCCCCCTCGCGGCCTCCCCCGGACGGGTCGGCGACCCACGCGGCACAGGCGTGGGCGTCGCTCCCGTAGAGGTTGTAGGGCGCCGGATGCGTGCGGCGCGGCAGATCCAGCGCCCCGAGGCCGAGCATGGCGCAGTCCATCCAGGCGTCCCCCGGACGCTGCGCGGCGGCCAGCCACGCCCGCACGGCCGCACCGTTGCGCGAGGGGACCGCGCGCGGCCGCGGGGCAGGCACCACCATGAGCCCCACCGCAGCCACGCCGAGTGCCCCCCGCGACCCACGCGTCCGGCCGAGCCGCGCGCCGAGCAAGGACACGCCGGCCGCGGCGCCCGCCGCCAGGGGACCGAGCGCCACGAGCAGGTACCGGTCCGGACAGAGCGTCCACGCCGCGGTGGCCAGGGTGCCGAGCCACGGCACCCCCACCACGCCGAGGCCGATCCATCGGCCGCCGCCCGAATCCCCCCGACGTCGGGACACGAGGAGCACCGCCCCGAGCGGCAGGAGCCAGGCGCCGGCCGGCAGCTCGCCGTCCTCCCGCAGCCCGTCGAGGTTGTGGGCCAGGAGCGCCCGCGCGCAGCGCGGATCGTACGCCGCCCGCAGCTCCCGCCAGCCAGGGACGGCACCCGGGGGCCCGGGGTCCAGCACCGGACACGCGGCCCGCACCGGCAGCGGTCCGCGCGCGGCCAGCTCGTCGCGGCCGACCCTCGCCTGCGCCAGCACCTGCAACGCCAGCGGTTGCCGCGCGGCGCGGGTGACCTGACCGGGCGCGGGAAGACGGGGGACGGCCACCGCCCGCTCGAACACCGGCGCCGGCAACGCGGCGAAGGCGAACGCCAGCACGGGAAGCACCGCGCGGGTGCGTGCGGCGCGCGACCACGCACGCGACCAGGCACCCGCGCTCGCGGTGACGACCACGACTCCCGCGCCCGCCACGGCCAGCGCCCCGCGCACGTCGAGGGCGAAGGCCACGCCCGCCGCGCCGCCCGCCGCGAGCGACAGCGTCGTCCCGCGCAGCCAGCCGTGCGCGAGCGCCATCGGCACCCACGCCGCCAGCCCGAGCGCCAGCGCCACCGCGCCGCCGAGCAGCGGGTACGGGTTCATCCAGCCGGGCACGTGCACCATCATCGCCGGTGCCATCACGAAGACGACGGCCATCGCGGCGGCGGCGCGGCCCGCGAGCGCGCGGGCGCCGAGCCACGCCCCCGCGCCCAGCGCGCCCGTGCCCAGCCAGCCCAGCAGGATCGCCGCCTCCCGGGGGGCGCCCGTGCGCACACCGAGCCCAAGGAGCCACGGGTAGAGCGCGTTGCGCCAGTCCGGCCACGCCGCGAGCAGCCCCGGATCGCGATCCCCCGCCATGACGTGGGCCGCGGCGAGGTACTGCGGCCAATCCGACCCGTCCGGCAGGGACCCCGCATCCACCGCGAGGCCGGGCGCCCCGCGGAACCACAGCCAGGCGAGCGCGGCCACGAACACGAGTGCGGCGGGGCCGACCTCCGCCCGGAGCATCCCCGGCGCGGGGGGAGGCGTTGCGGAGGGGGTGCCCCCCTCCGCCCCAGGAGCGAGCGTGGACGCCATGCCGGCCCCTACCACGACGCTGCGCGCGCGCGATACACCCCCGCATGATTCTGCGCCTCGACCACGTCGCCATCGCGGTCCCGGACCTTCCGGCCGCCATCCGTCGCTTCGCCGACGACCTCGGAATCCCGCTGGCCGGCACGGAGGACGTGCCCACGGAGCGCACCTCCACGGCCTTCCTGCCGATCGCCGGCACCCGCATCGAGCTCGTCCACCCGATGAACGGCGAGGGACCGATCGCCGGCTTCCTGGCCAAGAGGGGGCCGGGCCTCCATCACCTCTGCTTCGCGACGGACGACCTCGAGCGCGACGTCGCGCGGCTGCGGGAGCGCGGCTACGTGTTCCTCTCCGACGCCCCGAAGCCCGGGGCGCACGGCACACGCGTGATCTTCGTGCACCCGAAGTCCTTCGACGGCGTGCTCATCGAGCTGGCGGAGCACCCCGCGGAGGCGCACCCATGAACGTCGTCGGACTGACCACCTCCACCGCCGAGCGCAAGCGCCGCGCCGGCCAGCGCCTCATCCTGGGCCTCGCCGGGCCGTCCCTCTCCGCGGAGGAGCGCGCGTGGATCCGCGACTGCACGCCGGGCGGCTTCATCCTGTTCGCCCGCAACGTCGAGGAGCCGGCCCAGGTGCGCGAGCTCAACCGCGAGCTGGCGAGCCTGCTGCCGGGCGACCTTCCGCCCATCCGCTGCGTGGACCAGGAGGGCGGCCGCGTGCAGCGCGTCAAGGCACCGGCCACCGAGTGGCCGCCGATGCGCTTCGTCGGCAACGTGGGCGACCCGGCGTTCAGCGCGTCCGTCGGGCGCGCGCTCGCGCGGGAGGTGCGCGCGCTCGGCTTCGACCTGGACTTCGCCCCCGACGCGGACGTCGATTCCAATCCGAAGAACCCCATCATCGGAGACCGCGCGTTCTCGCGCAGCCCCGAAGCGACCGCGGCGCACACCGCCGCGTTCGTGCGCGGCATGCAGGACGAGGGCTGCATCGCGTGCGCGAAGCACTTCCCCGGACACGGCGACACGCTCACCGACAGCCACCTGGAGCTTCCCGTGGTGGAGCGGGACGTGCCCGACCTCGAGGCCACCGAGCTGCCGCCGTTCCGGGCCTGCGTCGAGGCCGGCGTGGGCACGGTCATGACCGCCCACGTGCGCTATCCGGCGTGGGACGAGGAGGTCCCCGCCACGATGTCGCCGCGCATCCTCGACGGCATCCTGCGGCGGCGCATGGGCTTCGGCGGGGTGCTGATCAGCGATGACCTCGAGATGAAGGCGGTGCGCGGGCGCTACCCGCTCGAGCAGCAGCTCCGCCTCGCGTCGGTGGCGACCGTGGACGTGTTCCTCGTGTGCAAGGAGCTGGAGCTGCAGGTGCAGGCCTGGGAGACCCTGGTGCGGCTGCAGGAGGACGACAAGGCGCAGGAGGACGCCGCGATCGACGGCGCGCGGCGCTGGCACGCGCTCCGCGAGCGGTTCCTGCGCGACGCGCCGCCGGTTCCCGACCTGGACGTCCTCGGCTGCGAGGCGCACCGGGCGCTCGCCCTGCGCGCCCGCGTCGAAGGCGGCGAGAGCCGCGCGTGAGCGCCCCCTCCTGCGCCGCGGTGGGACCGGTCCCCGAGACCATGCAGGTCGCGTGGGTCAGCGAGCTGGGCGATCGGCTCGGCGCGAACAGCATGATGGAGGTGGTGCGCGTCACCGACCTGCGGCGGCTCGTCGAGGGCCTCGGGCGGGATCCCACGCGCGTGCTCCGGGCGCTGGGCCTCGCGAAGAAGCGCGCGAAGGGCCGCTGGAAGGTCACGGTGTTCGACGTGAAGCGCGACTGGCTGTGCCGCCCCGTGGAGGGCGCGCCGGGCCGCGACCTCGCCGGCGTGCCCACCTGCGAGGAATCCTGGCAGCGGAAGGGCCCGGGCACCTACCGCGCGTCCTACTCCGGGTGCGGCTACCTGCTCGACACCCAGGCCGGCACGCGCACCCTCGACAGCTACCGCCTGCGGTGGGGAACCGCGGTCACGTGGGGTTTCTGCGTGCTCCCGCTGGAGCGGTTCCTCGCCGGCGCCTGAGGGTCCCGGTCTTCCTGGGGCGGGGGACATCCCCCGCAACGCCCCCGTGTCGGCGTCGAGGCCCGCGACGCTCAGCGACCCGCGGACGCCGGGGCGCCGACCCGCGCGACGGCGGCGTTGGCGGTGCGGACCTTCCGGGTGACCCAGCCTCCGACCTCGGAGAGCGGCAGCACCGCCTCGGCGAGACCGGCCTGCACGAGCGCGCCGGGCATCCCCCACACGACCGAGGTCGCCTCGTCCTGGGCCACGAAGCAGGCACCCTCGGCGTGCATCTCCAGCGCGCCCGGCGTTCCGTCGCGGCCCATGCCGGTGAGCATGACGCCCAGGGCGCGTCCGCCGAGCGCGCGGGCCGCCGAGCGGTAGAGCACGTCCACCGCCGGTCGGCACCCGTGTTCGCGCGGGCCGTCATCCAGACGCAGCTGCAACATGCCGGCCATGCGCTCGATCTTCAGATGCTTGTCGCCCTGCGCGACCCACGCCTCGCCGGGGCGCGCCAGCGCGCGATCGTAGGCCTCGCGGACCTTCCACGGGGTGTTGGTGTCCAACGACCGCGCGAACACCTCGGTGAACAGCGCCGGCATGTGCTGGACGATCACGATCGGCACGCCGATCCCAGGGTCCACGTCCTTGAGGAACTGCGCGACCGCGCTCGGCCCGCCCGTGGACGCACCGACGAGCACCGCCTCGATCGCCTGCGCCGGCGCCACGGTCCGCGGACGCGCCGCCACCAGCCGCGTGCCCTTCGGTGCCGCGCGAAGCTCCCGCAGCCGCTCGATCAGCGGGCCGAGGAAGTTCGCCACCCAGGCGTCGAACCCGTTGCCCGCCGCGGGCTTGGGGATGAACTCGAGCGGGAGGTGCGGGGCGAACGCCAAGGCAGACTGCGCCGTCGCGGCGTCCACGCCCGAGACGAGCGCCAGCACGGTGTCCGGGCAGTGGCGATGGATCGCGCTCGCCGCGCTCACGCCGTCCCGGTTGGGCATGTCCAGATCGAGGGTGACGAGATCGGGGCGGAGCGCCAGCACCTTGCCCACGACCTCCACCCCGTCGTTCGCCGTGCCGACGACCTCCACCCCGGGCAGGCGCCGCAGGCCCGCCGCCATGGCGAGCCGCACGCCGGCGGAATCATCGGCGATCACCACCCGGACCATCAGGCCGGCCCCACGTCCAGGCCCGCCACGAGCAGGCTGTCGCCGCCGACGCGGTAGCGCCGCACCACGGCGTCCACGCCGCCTGCCGGCCGCCCGACCTGGGGCAGTCCCAGCCCCGTGGCGCCGGCCACGGCCGGCCAGAGGTGGCCCGCCATGATGTTCGCGACCTCGCCGGCGAGGTCCTGCGCGAGCGTGGGATCCTCCTGCACGTGCGCCGCCGTGAGCCCCGTCACGAGCGACGAGAGCCGCTCGGCGGACGTGCGCGGCATCCCCACGAAGAGGCGACGGCCAGGCTGTCCATGAAGCGCGAGCCACGCGCTCACTTCGACGTGCGGGTCCCACCCGTCGCCGAGCACCTCGACGTCACAGTCGATGCTCGCCATGACCTGACGAACCAGCACGTCCAGCAACTCTTCCACGATCGCCTCCGTCCTCAGGTGCGCACGAGCCAGCTGGTCTTGGACGCACGCGCCCGGGTGAACAGACCGGCCGGTGGCTCGATGAGCATCTCCGCCGTACCCAAGACTACAATACCGCCGGGGCGTACCGCCATCGCAAGGTTGCGGAACGCCTGCTCGCGGTCATGCTCGCCCAGGTAGATGAGCACGTTGCGCAGCATCACGAGATCGAAGGGCCCGGCGGGGCCGCCGCGGTCCAGGAGGCTGTGCACCGTGTAGTGCACGCGCGCGAGCAGCTCCGGCTGCACGCGGTACTCGAGGCCCGTGCGCACGAACCATCGCGCGAGCCGACGCGCCGGCAGTCCCCGGTTCACCTCGAGCACGGGGTACATCCCCGTCCGGGCGCGCTCGATCGTCCCGGGACTGATGTCCGTCGCCGCGACGCGGAACGCCAGGCCCGGCCAGCGCTCGGCCAGCAACATGGCCAGGCTGAGGGGCTCCTGTCCCGTGGAGCAGGCCGCCGACCACGCCGTGAACTCCCGGCCCGCGGCGCCCGCGACCAGCGCGGGCAAGCCCTCCAACTCCAGCCACGCCCACACGTCCGGGTCCCGGAAGAAGCTCGTCTCGTGGGTCGTCAGCGCGTCGATCGCGGCGCCCAGGACCACCCGGTTGCCGCCGCGGATCTCCTCGGCCAGTTGCTTGATGCCGTCGAGCCGGTGCGCACGGAGGACGGCACCGAGGCGACCGGAGAGGAAGTCCGGCCGGTCATCCGGAACCACCACCCCCGTCCTGCCCGCGAGGTAGCCTCGGAGCCACGCGAGCTCGACCGCGTCGACCGACGGAGCGGTCAAGCGTCCGACCAGCGGAAGCCGAGCATCTCGAGCTTCGAACGGAGCCCGCTGGGCACCACGGGCTTCATGACGTACTCGTCGGCACCGCTGTCCAGCGCCAGTTGCATGCGCTCCGGCGCCGTCTCCGAGGTGACCATGACGAGGAACATCTGGTCGTGCGCCCCCTCCTGGCGCACACGCTGGATGAACTCGAGGCCCGTCATGCCGGGCATGTTCCAGTCGACGAGCGCGAGGTCCGCCTGCCCGCCATGCTGGAGCCAGGCGTAGCCGGAGTCCGCGTCGGGAAAGTCGGTCACCTCGAACGAGAGCTCTTCCAGGGTTCGCCGGAGCATCATGCGGACCACCCGGGAGTCATCCATCACGATCGCCTTCATGCGTGCTCCTTTCGGTCGTCACGACCCACGAGCTGCTCGAACAGTCCCGCGACGTCGACCATGATGACGAGATCCCGATCACGCTGCAGGACGCCGGCCGCGAGCCGTCGCACCGCGTCGACCATGCCGTCCGGGCGCGGCCCGAGCTGCGAGGCCACGACCTCGGCCACCTCCAGCACCTCGTCCACCTGGAGGCTCAGCAGATCACGGCGATGCTGCACGACGAGGTTGGAGGGACGCGCCGAGTCCGGACGCGGGCCGCATCGGAGCAACGTCCGCGCGTCGATCACCGTCACGACCTCGCCGCGGAGGTTGACCAGGCCCCGCACGACGGGGGGCGTGAGCGGCACCGGAAGGACGTCCTCGTCGTTGAGGACCTCGCGTACATCGCTCACGTCGAAACCAAGCAGCAGCGAGTCCACCCGCGCGACGACGAGGTGGGTGGGAGTCCTCACGAAGCCCCTCCCTCGAGCCGCGCCACGTCGACGAGCGTGGTCGGCTGGCCCTGCACGAAGCCCACGCCGAGCGACCACGCCGCGCCGAGACCGCGCGTCAGCCGGACCGGCTGGGTCACGACGTCGAGCACCTCGGTGACCGCGAGCCCGACCAGGCCGCTCCCCGACGCGCACACGACGATCTGGTTCCACGCGCCCTCCGCACACAGCCGGCGCAGCGGGACGACCCGATCCTGGTAGCGGAAGACAGCCACGCCGCCGTGCATGAACACGTCCACCGCGCGGGCCTCGTCGATGCGCACCACGGCGTCCACATCCACCGCCACGGTGCCGAGCGTCTCGACGTCGAGGCGGAGCAGCGTACGCAGCTCCCCTTCCTCGTCCCCCTGCTTCGCGGCAGCCGCATCCGGCGCCCGGAAGGCCGCCACCCGCCCGCGACGCCCGAGCGCCACCACGTCGAGGATCAGCGCGACCGAACCGTCCCCGAGCACCGTGGCCCCGGAGTACACCTGCGCCTGCTTGATCTCGGCGCCCACGGGCTTCACGACGATCTCCTCGGTGTGCTGGATGTCGTCCACGACGATGCCGAAGCGAAGATCGTCGGACTCCACCACGACCACGTAGCCTCGCACCTCCGACTCGGCGGACACCATGCCGAGCGTGGTGCCGAGAGGGACGAGCGGGAGCAACTGACCACGCAGACGGTACAGCGGCGCCCCGGCGAGCCATTCGACGCGCGCGCGCGCCTCGGGCGTGACCAGGTCCACGATCTCCACCAGGTTGGCCTGGGAGACACAGAAGCGGCGCGCGCCCACGAGCGTGATCAAGGCCGGGACGATGGCGAGGGTGAGCGGAAGCTTCAACCGGATGGTCGTGCCCTTGCCCGGCGTCGAGCGGATGTCCACGCCGCCGCCCACGCGCTCCACGCTGCTCTTCACGACATCCATCCCGACGCCGCGACCGGAGAGGTTCGACACCGTCTCGGCCGTGGAGAAGCCCGGCCGGAAGATGAGCGCCAGCAGTGCCTCCTCCGGCATCTGCGCGGCCTCGTCCGCCGTCACCAGGCCGTTGGCGATGGCGCGCGCCCGCACGCGCTCCACCTGGATGCCGCGGCCGTCGTCGGTCACCTCGATGTGCACCTGGCCGCCGCTGTGCCGGGACCTCAGGGAGATGGTCCCCACGGGCGCCTTGCCCGCGGCCACGCGCTCATCCGGAGTCTCGAGACCATGGTCCACGCAGTTGCGGATCATGTGCGCCAGCGGATCCTTGAGGACCTCCAGCAAGCTTCGATCCAGCTCGGTGTCCTGTCCGTGCATCTCGACGTTCACGAACTTGCCCGTGCTCGCGGCGACGTCCCGCACCAGGCGGGGCAAGGCCCCCCACGCAACGGCCACCGGACGCATGCGCGTCTTCATCACCCGGCCCTGGAGGTCGGACGTGAGGTGGTCGACCCGGCGGCTGGCGCCGGCCAGGACACGATCGTCCCGCTCGCCGACCACCTGCACCAGGCGATTGCGCGCGACGACCAGTTCGCCGACGAGGTTCATGATGTCATCGAGCAGGCTCACGTCGACTCGGATGGTCCCGGTGCTCGCGTCCCGCGCCTCGGCGGCCTCGGCCTCCCGCGCCGGCGACACCGCAGCGGGGCGCGGCGCAGCCCCCGGGGGTGCGGGTGCAACCGGGGCGAGCGCGGCGACGGGAGCGGCCGCGGGCGTCGCCGCAGGCGCCACGCTCGGCACGGCGCTGGCGACCGGCACGTGCACCGTGGGCGCGACGACCGGCGCAGGCGGTGCGGGTGCGGGTGCGGGCGCCGCCGCGACAAGCGCGGCGGCTTCCGGGGCGCGTCGGACCACGCGGGGCACGCGCGGCGCGCGTCCGACCAGCACGGCCCCGCCGGGAGAGGATGTCGCGGGGGCGGAGGAGGGTGCCCGCTCCGCAACGCTTCCCCCCGCTGCCGAGGGGGCCGCCGCCGCGACGGGAACCGGCACGGAAACGGCAGGGCTGGCCGCCGGGCCCGACGTGCCGCGCGCCACGGCCTCACGCAGCACGACGACCATCGCCTCCACGCTGCCGACGTCCACGTCCTCGCCGTTGCGGGCGGCGTCCAGAAGCATGCGGCAGCGGTCCCCGGCGCGGAACAGCGCACCGGCGGAGTCTCCATCAATCACGGCCTTGCCCTGCCGGAACAGGTCGAGGAGGTCTTCCGCCGCGTGCATGAGACGCTCGACCGCGCCCAGCCCGAGGAAGCCCGCCGCGCCCTTGATGCTGTGGGCCGCCCGGAACGAGCGATCGATCGCGTCCGTGTCCCCGGGATTGCCCTCGAGACGCAGCAGGCAGGCTTCGAGCGCGTCAAGATGCTCGTTGCCCTCCGCGAAGAACTCCGCGACGATGGCGGGGTCCATGCTCATGCGCGGCGCGTCACCGGCTCATCTCGAGGCGCGTCACGTTGCCCTCGATCCGCTCGATGTGGGCACGGACCTGGTCATCCACCTCGCGTGCCGAGGAGGACACCATCCCGCTCACCTGACCCAGCTCCATCGCGGAGCGCTCGAACTCGCCGACACGGTCCCGGATCTGGCCGAAGCTCTCGACCACCTGCCGGACCGACGCCACGCCCTGCTCCGCGCCGCGCGCGATCTCGGTCGTCACGGCATTCTGCTCGTAGATGGCGGAGCTGATGCTGTTGACGTAGCCCGCGAGCTGCTCGAGGGCGGCGCTGATGTCCTCGACCGCCTTGCCACCGCGCTCGACCGCGCCGCTGACGGACTCGATGCGCTCGGAGATGTCCTTGGTCGAGCTGCGGGTCTGGTTCGCGAGTTCCTTGACCTCGGACGCCACCACGCCGAACCCGCGCCCCGCCTCGCCCGCGCGGGCCGCCTCGATGGCGGCGTTGAGCGCGAGAAGGTTCGTCTGGCGAGCGATCTCGGCGATCACGTTGACGATCTGCGCCACGGCCTGCGCCGAGTCCGCGACCTCCTGCATCACCTGGCGGGCGCGCAGCACCTGCTGGATCGCACGGTCGGACACGTCCTTGGACTGATCCGCCTGCCCGCTGATCTCCTTGATGGAGGCGCTGAGCTCCTCCGTCGCGGAGGCGATCTGTTCGGAGCCGGACAGGGCGATGTTCGTGGAGGCCAGGCCGGACTCGGCCTGGGCGTTCGCCGCCACCGACACGTCCGCCAGCAGCCGGGCCGTGGCGTCGAGCTCCTCGGTGGCCGACAGCACCGCGCTCGACCGCATTCCCACCTCGTTGCGCAGCGACACGGCGGTGTCGGCGATGTCACTGCGCCCCACCTTCAACGTGTGGTCGAACTTGGAGAGCGACTCGAGCGCCCGGGTCACCGACTCCGCCACGGGGACGAACGAGCCCGTCACCCCGACGGGGATGAACGTCCGGTAGTACCGCCCCTCGACGGCGGCCTGCATCGCGCCGCTCACCTCCCGGTTGACCAGCTCCACCCGATCCAGCAGCCGGTTGAGGCCCTGGCACGCCGGGTAGAGCGGGTCGTCCGGAGCGACGTCGACGATGCGCCCCGACAGGCGACCGATGGCCGCCTGGTCGATGAGATCGGTGAGGCGCGCGAGCGAGTCGACGGCGCCGTTCCCGCCGTCGGCGGGGGTCTTGCGAGTGGCCATGATAGCGTCTCCTGGACGGTGCCTAGAGGGACGAGAGGCTGAAACACCATTCTTCGTAGGTCATGCCCGCGCGCGCCAGGATGTCCTGGAGGGCCTGCCGACCCGCGACGACCGCCTGACGCGGCGACCGCTCCACCGACTCCGCCTGGAGCAGGGTCCGGTACACCTCGGTCGCCCGCATGCACGCCTGCGGGTCCGCCCAGCGCCGCGTGGAGTGGAAGCTGATGATCTCGCCGGTGTCGGGATCGACGTCCGGCACCACCTGCGCGAACACCCAGTAGTGGTTGCCGTCCGCGCAACGGTTCACGACGTACCCGAAGAACTCGCGACCGTCCTTGAGGGTCTCCCACATCAAGGAGAACACCGCACGCGGCATGTCGGGGTGACGGATCATGCTGTGCGGCTTTCCGAGCAGCTGCGCGAGGGAATACCCGGCCACGTCGCAGAACTCGGGGTTCGCGTAGATGATCACGCCGGTCGGGGTCGTCTTGGAGACCAGGATGGTGCTGCGGGGGAACTCCGTCTGGATCCCGGTGAGCTGTGTGTCGTCACGCATGGGCGTCTACCTCGGGCGGGGACTGTAACACGCGCGGCCCGCCGGACGTCCCGCGAACGCGCGTCGCGCGCCGTCAAGGGGATGCAAGGAGTGCCCGCGCCTCGTCGGCCGCCGGGGTCCCCGACGCACAGGCCACGAGCCGCGCGAGCAGCGCCGCGTGGGCGCGACGATCCAGGCCGGCCCACCCGGCGCGCAGCACGCGGGCGGCAGCCTCCGGCACGCCGCGCAGCATCCACGCCGTGGCGACGTCCTCCGCGCGTCGCGCGCGCGCGGCGGGGCCCACGCCGCACGACGGCACGACCTCCGGCACGTCCGCCGCCGGGTCCAGCCGCGCGATCAGTCCGGCGCGAAGGGCCACCGCGTCCTCACCGGGCTCGAGGGCGAAGGCGTGGGACGCCAGGGCCGCGACACACGCCGCGCGCGCCTCCGGCCCGAGCACCGCCACGCGCAACGCCGCCGCCCACGCCCAGCCAGCCGACGGCGCACGCAGCGGCAACTCCCCGAGCAGCGCCGCCGCCTCGGACGCACCGCCCCCACCACAGAGCGCGTGCACCTCCAGCCGCAGGGCGCGTGCCCGCAGGTCTGCGTCCACGACCTCCTCGTCGAGCGACTCCAGCGCCGCCGCGTCCTCGAGCGCCCCGACGGCGTCACCGGCCTCGGCACGCCAGATTCCGCGGAGATGCAGGCACGCCGCGGCGACCGCGCTCCCACCCCCCGGCATCACGAGCGCCTCGTCGAGCAGCGCCAGGCCAGCGGCGGGCCGGCCTGCCACCCGCTCGGCGACCGCACGCCCGCGGAGTCCGCGCATGCGGGCCTCCTCGTTCGCGTGGTCCTCGCCGAGACGACACACCTGCGACCACACCGCCACGGCGGCGTCGGTTTCACCGTCCGCGAGACGCAGCATCGCGTGGAGATCCCGCGCCTCGAGCGCGAGGGAGTCCACGCCGTCGAGCACCGGCATGGCGTCGGCGAGCGCGCCCCGCGCACCCTGGACGTCGCCGAGGGCCGCGGCGCACACCCCCTCCGCCGCACGCGCACGGGCGAGCCCCGTCGCGTCTCCCAGCGCCGCGGCGTCGACCGCCGCCTCGACGAACCGCGCACGCGCACGCGCGATGTCGCGCCCCGCGCGGCGGGCCTCGCCCTCGGCCAGACGCAACGCCAGCCGCGTACGCGCCACCTCCCCGGGGGCCCGTGCGGCGCACGCCTCGGCCTCGCACGCGGCCGCCTGGCCCACGATCCGCAGCACCCCCGCGTGGTCGCCGACACGGGCGGCACGCGGCGCGGCGAGCCCGTAGAGCGGCCAGGCCTCCGCGGCCAGCCCCGCCACGCGGAGGTGGTGCGCGGCGACCTCGGCCACCGCGCCCACGCGACGCGGTTGGGACGCGACGAGGGCCCGTCCGACCGCGGCGTGGATCGCGGACGCCCGCGCGGATTCCAACCCCTGCCGGATCGCGAGACCCCACGCCACATCGACGAGCTGCACCGTCTCGCCGAGTGCGTCCTCCTCCGCGTGCAGCCAGCCCGCGGCGATGGCGGCGCGGCAGGCGCCCGGGAGGTCCACGGAGCCCCCGACCGCACGCACTGCGGCAGCACACACATCCATCGTGACCGGGCCGCCCACCACGGCGAGAACCTCCGCGAGCACGACGGCACCCGCATCGCACCGGGCGAGGCGTTCGCGCGCCGTCGCCTGCTCGGCACGGGACGTGGGCAAGGGCTCCTGGCGCAGCGCGTCCATGCCGCAGCGCACGCCCAGCGCCCCGTCCTCGCCGCGGGCGAGCCAACCTGCCTCCACGAGCGCCTCCAGCCGCGCACGGATCGACCCCGGCTGGGTCGCGCCCGCGTCCGCCAGCCTGCGCGCGAGGAGCCCCGCGACGGCGGCCCCGGCGCCCGCGTCCATCAGGACCGCCCGGACCGCGTCGCGCGCGAGCGGCGGAAGGACGAGCTCGTCGGGCGCGATCCCCACGTGCGCCTCGTCGAGGGTGGCCCACGCCGCGCCCGGCCCCGCCGCGACGACGACGCACAGGGGCGCCCCCTCGCGCGCCACGCGCGCCCGGACGGTCGCGCACACCCGCGCATCCAGGGTGCCGTCGGAGAGGTCGCCGGGGAGCCAAAGGCACGGACCCTCCGGTGGCGACGCGGGACCCCGGTGCACCCTCACCCCCGCCGACACGGCCATGGACGCGGCGGCCTCCGCCAGCCGGCCCCGACCGCTGCCCACGGGACCTCGCAGCACGGCCACCCCGCCCAGGCCATCCCGCGCAAGACGACGCACGCGGTCACCCAGCCAATCGAGCGCCCCCTCGCGCCCGTGCAGCACCGCGGGCGCAGCGTCCTCCCCACGCACCGCGGCACGCACGGCCGCGGCCGATGACGGACGACGGGCAGGGTCCTTCTCGAGGAGCCAGAGGCACACGCGCTCCAGCACCGGTGGCACGTCCGGCGCGATCTCGGAGGGACGACGCGGCCGCTCCGAAAGATGCCGCGCCAGGTAGCCCGCGATGGTCGTCGCCTGGATCGGCCGCTGGAAGGTGCACATGGCGTAGAGGATCGCGCCGAGGCTGTAGAGGTCGGCGCGCGCATCGACGCCCTCGCCGAGGATCTGCTCCGGCGCCATGAACGCGACGGTGCCCACGAGGCGCCCGACGGCCGTGAGGTTGGTGGGGAAGGCGTCGGGGTCCTTCAGCGCGCCGAAGTCGGTCAGGCGTGCCCGCCCGTCCGCACCGACCAGCACGTTGCCGGGCTTGAGGTCACGATGGATGACGCCCGCGGCGTGCACGTGCTCCAGCGCGTCGCAGAGGTCGAGCAGGATCCGCTCCACCCGGGCGGGGCGGTCGGCGGGCGGTGCGGCCTCCCAGCGCGCGAGGAGCGTCCCGAGGTCGCAGCCATCGACGTACTCCATGGCGATCCAGGGCACACCGGCGTGTTCTCCCGCGTCGAAGACCCGCACGAGCGAGGGGTGGTTCAAGCGCGCGAGCGTCAGGAACTCACGTCGCAGCCTCGCCGTGTCCTCCGGCGTCACGCGCGCGGCGTGCAGGATCTTCACGGCCGCAACGCCGGCGGGGCCCTCGGCCCGGAACACCGCGGCGATGCCACCCGCGCCGATCTGCGGCCCGAGCGTCCACGGACCGACCCGATCACCCGGTCCCGGGGCGCCGACCACCTAGAACGCCCCGGCGGCGAGCGCATCCGGCGCGAAGGCCAGCTCCAGGAAGCGCTGCGCGTCCTCCCGGCCGAGGTTCGCGGCGAGGGAGCGTGCGAGCGCGTCCGCCACACGGCGGTGCCGGGCGACCTGCGCCTCGTCCAGACCGCACGCGGCGACGACCTGATGGCCCTTCAGCGCGTACAGGCGGAACCCGCTGGCGTCGGCGCGCCGGATGGCGGCCTCGGCGCGCCGGGTCGCCTCGGCGCGGTCGCCGAACGCGGCGAACACCCGACCGAGCGCAAGCTCGAAGCGACATTCCTGGTACGGCCAGGCCGTGCCCGTCCAGGCCAGGGCACGCTCGAGCGCGGCGCGCGCGGAGGTGGGGTCCCCGTCCCGCCAGGCCACGCGCGCCCGCCAGGCGAGCACGATGGGCGCGAACCCCTCGGGATCGTAGCGCTCCAGGAGCCCGTCCGCCTCGATCAGCCCGGCGCGCACCTCGGCGAGATCCCCGAGGGCCCAGTCGGCCCGGAGGCGTCCCACGAGCGTGGCGAGTTCGTCCTCGCGCTGTCCGAGGCGACGCACGGCCGCCAGCGCCTCCCGCGCCTCTTCGCGACCCTCCAGGAACCGCCCCAGGTCGACGAGCAGCAACGCGCGGTGGTGGCGCGCCCGGGCGATGCCGAGGGTGTGGCCGGTCTCGCGGGCGTGCGCGAGGGTGCGCTCCGCGAGTTCCACGCCCCGACGGAGGTTGCCGGTGAAATGGTGGATCTCCACGAGGTTGAGCCGGGCCGTCGCCAGCGGCGCGACGAGGCCCAGGCGCTCGAAGAGCTCCGCGGACTGTTCGAAGCACTTGCGCGCCTCGGCCGACTGCCCGCGGCACAGCGCGACCAGCCCGAGGCCGTTCTGCGCGAGGGCGAGCGCACGGAGATCCCCGGTGGCCTCGCCGACCTGGAGCGTCTCGGCCCATGCCCGGCGCGCCCCTTCGAGGTCCCCGAGGGCCCAACGGATCGCACCCTGGCCGTGGAGCGCGGGCACGCGCAGCTCGGTCGCGCCGGCGCGCTCGGCGAGGGCGAGCGCCCGGGAGAACGCGGTGGTCGCCTCCTCGACGTCGTGGGCCTGACGCGCCCGCTGGCCGAGCGCCGCGTGCACCCGCGAGCCGAGGCGGTCATCGGCCAGCTCGGCCGCCAGGGCCGCGGCACGCGCCAGGTCGGGCGCGGTGTCCCCCCAGCGCCCGAGGTGATCGAGCGCCTCCGCGCGCCGCAGGAGCGTCTCGCACAGCAGGCGGTCGGCGTCCTCCAGCACGAGCAGCTCGCGCGCCTCCGGCTCGACCGCCAGCGCCCGCTGGAAGAACCGCTCGGCCTCCGCGACGAAGGAGCGCTCGAGCATGCGGGCGCCGGCGCGCACGAGGTAGGGGTAGGCCTTGCCGGCCACGCCGGCCGCGGAGAAGTGCTCCGCGAGCGCGTCGACGACCAGCGGCATGCGACGCCGGTAGCGCCGCTCGAGCGACTCGCCGGTGCGGCGGTGGAGACGTGCACGCGCGGGTGCGGGAATCGCGGCGTAGAGGAGATCCCGCGTGCGTGGCTGCACGAACTCGACCAGCGGCCCCTCCGCCTCCTCCGCGCCCGGACGGTGCACCACGCGCACCAGTCCCACCCGGACGAGCTCCGCGAGGGCGGCGGCCCCGTCCACGCCGGCGACCTCCGCGAGCGGCCCGAGCGGCGCCTCCGCGGAGGCCGCGCCGGCGCCGAGCGCCACGGCGAGCGCGTCGGCCAGCGCCCGCGCGCCCTCGCCGAGCGGCGCGAGCACGGTGGCGAGCTGGGCGCGCAGGGAGCGCGGGATCGGCAGCGGCCCCCGCGCCAGCGCGTCCGCGGCCCGCGTGAAGCGCCGCACCGGCCGGGGGGGCGTTGCGGGGGGGGGGGGGCCCCCCCCCCCCCC
>JBDLRI010000087.1:0-34343 GCA_039800105.1 Pseudomonadota bacterium | reverse complement strand
GGTTCTCGTCGTCGCAGTCGTCGCCGCGGACGTTGTTGGCGTCGTAGCCGTCGCCGTCCTTGTCGGCGTCCGCGGTGGCCTCGTTGCAGTCGTCGTCCACCTCGTTGTAGAACACCTCGTCTGCGCCGGGGCCGACGTCGTTGTCCTCGTCGTCGCAGTCCCCGTCGTTCTCGGAGAAGCCGTCGCCGTCGTCATCGGTGGCGGCGGCGGTCGCTTCGTCCGACTTGAAGTCGTCCGAGCAGGCGAGGAGGGCGAGGAGGAGGTGGAGGTGCATGGGAAACTCCTTGGGGTCGCGCGGCGTATGCACCACGCCGCACTCGATGTCAAGCAAAATGTCGCGGGGATGCGGCGCGTGTGCCGGCGTCCGTGACGCGCTACCTTTCCCGCATGTCCACTCAATTCGAAGAGGGCACCACCCTCGACCGCTTCCTCCTCGAGACGATGCGTGCCCACCCGGACGCGCGCGGCCAGCTGGTCACGCTGCTCAAGCAGGTGGCGCTGGCGGGCAAGCTCGTCAGCGCGCGCGTCAACCGCGCCGGGCTGGCGGGCATGTTCGGCGCGACCGGGAGCATGAACATCCAGGGCGAGTACGTCCAGAAGATGGACATCTACGCGAACGAGGCGTTCAAGCGGGCGCTGGAGCACGCCGGCGTCCTGTGCATGATGGTCAGCGAGGAGGAGGACGCGCCCGTGCGCATCCCCGAGCGTTTCGCCTGCGGCGACTACGTCTTCTGCATGGACCCGCTCGACGGCTCCAGCAACATCGACACGAACGCGAGCATCGGCACGATCTTCACGATCTTCCGCCGGCGCTCGCCGGGGGGCCACGGCACCCTCGAGGACGTGCTGCGGCCCGGCACCGACATCGTGGCCGCGGGCTACGTCGTCTACGGCGCGGGCACGGTGCTGGTGCTCTCGACCGGCCTCGACGAGGGCGTCCACGGCTTCACGCTGGACCCCGCCGTCGGAGAGTTCTTCCTCAGCCACAGCGACATCCGGCTCGACGCGGCGACGCGTACCTACAGCTGCAACGAGGCCTACGCGGCGCAGTGGGATCCGCGCCTCCGGGGCTGGCTGGACGGGCTGAAGGCGCCGGAGCTGGGATGGTCGGCGCGCTACATCGGCTCCCTCGTCGGGGACGTGCATCGCAACCTCGTGAAGGGCGGGCTGTTCCTGTACCCGCCGACCGCGAAGGCGCCGAGCGGCAAGCTGCGGGTGCTCTACGAGGCCTTCCCGCTCGCGTTCCTGTGCGAGGCGGCCGGCGGCGCGGCGACGGACGGCGCGCGACGCATCCTCGACCTGGTTCCCACGACCATCCACCAGCGCACGCCGCTGTTCCTCGGAAACCGCGAGGCCGTCGAGGCCGTGCAGCGCGTCCTCGGCGCGTGATCCCCGGCGTGGGCGGGGCGGCGGAGGACCGCCCGGATGTCCGTGTGCGGACGCCGCGATACTAGGGCCGACCAAGGAGTGGATGTGCGACCGAACCGATACCTCGGCCTGGATCTCGGCTGGACCCCTCGCGACAGCTCGGGCGGGGTGGTGCTCGAACCCACCGGGGACGGCAGCGTCGTCGTGCGGTCCGCGGACTCGTTGCGCGCGCACGAGGACGTCCTGCGATGGGTGACCCGCCATCGTCAGCGCGTCCAGGCGGTCGTGGCGTTCAACGCGCCGGTCGTGGTGGAGAACATGGGCGGGAGCCGGCCGTGCGACCGGTTGCTCCAGGAGCACTTCTCGCGGTTCCGCATCGACGAGTACGCGAACAACATCATGTCCGCCTCCCACCCGCGCACGATGGCGAAGGCGCTCGTGCGCATGGGATTCGAGCCGAATCCGGCCGCCGCGGGAGATCGCCTCGTCGAGACCCACCTCGGTGCGGCCCAGGTGATGCTCTTCGACGTGGAGCGGCCCGTGCGGCTGAAGATCGGGCCCATCGGAGCGCGCAAGGACGCGGTCGACCGCCTGCGGGAGCTGGTGGTGGAGAAGCTCCTGGAGAGCAAGCAGCTGCCGCTCGAGACCTCCCCCGTCCTCGACGAGATGCTCGACGCGCACCTCCCGGACCTGAACGGGACACGGCTCGGCGAGCTGGAGGAGCGCCTCGAGGCACTGCTGTGCGCCTACGTCGCGGCGTGGCTCGGCCAGCTCGGCGCGGAGGCCTGCGCCTTCCTCGGGGACCTCGATCACGGCTACATCCTGCTCCCGGACCCCTCGCGCGCTTGAGCGCGGCGGGCCTGTGCGTTAGCGCCCGCGGATTCCACGGGCGGGCGACATGAGCAGTCACTTCCTCACCGACAAGTCGATGGTGCTGGAGAGCCGCTTCGGCGGCTGGGCGCTCGGCGCCGGCAGGCCCTTCGCGGAGCCGGGTGTGGAGCCGAACTACGCGCCCGATCGTACGTGCCGCATCGTCCACATCGCCGTGGAGATGCGCATCGACCCGGACACGCGCGCGTACGCCAGCACGACGCGGTTGCGCCTCGAGCCGGTTGGCGGCGGGCCCGAGCGATGGGCGCTGGATCTCGAGGGACTGACCGTGACGTCCGTACAGGACGCGTCGGGCAACGCCATCGCGTACCGGCACGCGGACGGGCGCCTCGAGTTCCCCGCCACGCGCGAGCTGGTCGTGGTCGCGCACGGCGTACCACGCCGCGGGCTCTACTTCGTGGGTCCGACGCCCGCGGAGCCGACGCGGCGCCCGGAGGCGTGGACCCAGTGCCAGGACGAGGACGCGCACAGGCTGTTCCCGTGCCATGACCACCCGTCGGTGAAGCACCCGTTCTCGATCCGGGTGGTGGCACCGGACGGGTACACGGTGGTGTCCAACGGGCGCCTGGCCGGTCGTGACGGGAACGCCTGGGCGTGGGAGCAGGCGGAGCCGATGCCGGCGTACCTGGTGAGCGTGGTCGTCGCGCGTCTCGATCGTCATTCGGACGACGAGGCGGGCGTGCCGATCGCCTACTTCGTGCCGACGGGGACGCCGGACGACACGGTGCGGCGCGTGTTCGGGCGTACGCCGGCGATGGTGCGCTTCCTGTCGGAGCGATTCTGCGCGTACCCGTGGCCCCGCTACGACCAGGTGGTCGTCCACGACTTCATTTTCGGCGGCATGGAGAACGTGGCGGCCACGACGCTCACCGACCTCGTGCTCACCGACGCCCGCGCCGGCCTCGACTGGGACGCGGACGACCTCATCGTCCACGAACTCGCGCACCAGTGGTTCGGAGACCTGGTCACCTGCCAGGACTGGAGCCAGGCATGGCTCAACGAGGGGTGGGCCACCTACACGGAAGTGCTTTGGGCCGCACACCACGACGGGGCGGACGCGGCGGCATGGCACCTGTGGGAGCAGCTGGGCAGCTACCTCGGGGAGGATGGCGACCGCTACCGCAGGCCCATCGTCAGCTACCACTTCAAGGCGCCCATCGACCTGTTCGACCGGCACCTCTACGAGAAGGGCGGCCTCGTGCTGCACACGCTGCGCGCGGTGCTCGGGGAGGGCGCGTTCTGGGCCGGCGTGCGTCTCTACCTCGCGCGTCACGCCCACGGGACCGTGCACACGCGGCACTTCCAGCGCGCCATGGAGGAGGCTTCCGGGCGCTGCCTCGACCGCTTCTTCGCACAGTGGGTCATGGGCGCAGGCCACCCGGAGCTGGAGGTCGAGCTGGCGCATGACGCCGGCATGCTCAGCGTCACCGTGCGGCAGACGCAGGAGGGGGAGGGGACCGCCGCGGCGTTCGCCTTCCCGCTCGACATCGACGTCGACGGCGTCGCGCATCGCCTGGCGGTCGACCGGCGTGAACGCACCTTCTCGCTGCCCTGCGCGGACGTCCCGACCCTCGTCCGCGTGGACGGCGACTTCCGAGTGCTCGCCGACCTTCGCCTGCGCGCGCCGCGCAGCTGGTTGATCGCCTCCCTGCGTGAGGACCCCGGTGTCGTGGCCCGCATCCGTGCCGCGCGGGCCCTCGCCAAGGAGGGTCACGCGGACGGACTCGCGGCCCTCCGCGACGCGGTGCGGACCGACGCGCATTGGGGGGTTCGCGGCGAGATCGCCGACCTCCTGGCCGCGCGGGGCGCGGAGGAGGACGTGGCCGCGCTCGCGGCGGCGTCCGCCGATCCCCACCCGAAGGCGCGCCGGCGGATCGTCGCGGCGCTGGGCTCGACCCGTCGCGAATCCGCTGCGGCGGCGATCGTCGCCATGCCCGAGGACGTGAGCCTTCAGGTGACCGGAGAGATCGCCCGGGCCCTCGGCCGCCTGCGCGTGCCGCAGGCCCGCGCGCGGTGCGAGGCGCTGCTCGGGGAGACGAGTTGGGGCGAGGTGCTCCGCGCCCGGGCGCTCGAGGGCCTCGGTCACCTGCGCGACGCGGAGGTACTGCCACACCTGCTCCGGGCCACGGAGGACTCAAGCCCGGCACGGGCGCGCGCTGCGGCCTGCGGCGCGATGGCGAGGCTCGCCGACGAGGTGGACGCGGTGCGGACCCCGGTCCTGGAGCGCCTCATGCTGCTCGCGGAGGACGAGAACTACCGGGTGCAGGTGGCCGCGCTCGGTGCGTTGTCCACCCTGCGCGACCCACGCGCGATGCGAACGCTGGGACGCGTGCACGACAGCGCCGGGGACGGCCGCGCGCGCAGGCTCGCCTTCGAGGCGATGGCCTCGATCCGCGCGGGGCGCACCTCGCAGGAGGGGCTCGGCGTCCTTCGCCGGGAGGTCGAGGGGCTCGTCGAGGAGAACCGCAAGCTCCGCGCGCGGGTGGAGCGTGTCGAGACGCGGGGCGCCGGTGCCTGAGACCCGCCGTCAGCTGGGCCCCTTCCGCTCGGCGCTCGTCCTCGAGCAGCCCGACCCGTGCCTCGATGCGCTGCTGGCGGCCGATGGCATCGCCGTGGATCGCCGACGCGAGGTGCCCGACGAGGACGGGCTGATCGCGATGATCCGGGAACACGGTCACCCGCTGCTGTTCAAGCGAAGCCGGGTCCCCGTGACGCGGCGCGTCATCGAGGCGTGCCCCTCGCTCTTCGCGATCCAATTGTGCTGCATCGGCGACGACAGTGTCGACAAGCGCGCGTGCGCCGACGCCGGCGTGATGGTGTTCAACGACCCCGTCTCCAACGGTCGCAGCGTCGTGGAGCTCGCCGTGGGACACCTCGTCGCGCTCGCGCGGCGTCTCTACGAGACCTACGACCACACGCGCGCCGGGGGCTTCGACAAGTCCCAGGACGAGCGCTTCGAGATCCAGGGCCGCGTGTTGGGCGTGGTGGGCCTCGGGAACATCGGACGTGCCGTTGCGCGTGCGGCAGAGCAGCTGGGAATGCGGATCGTGTTCCACGACACCCGCGAAGTGGCACGCGAGGTGGGGCGGGAGATGGGGTGGGAGGAGGCGGAGAGCCTGGAGGCCTGCTTCCGGCGCGCGGACGCCGTCACGGTGCACGTGAGCGCCGAGGACGCCGGGGGACGTCGCAACGAGGGACTGATCACGCGCGCGCACCTCGCCCACCTCGCGGCGGAGCGGCCCGCGCCCAGCCCGCGCCTGTTCCTCAACCTGGCGCGCGGGTTCCTCGTTGAGCCGCGCGATCTGCTCGATGCCATCGCAGCTGGAGAGGTCCGGCGCGCCGCCGTGGACGTGTACCCCGAGGAACCGCGCGGGAGCGGCCCGTGGACGAACCCCTACGCCTCCGAGCCGCGCGTGGCGACGACACCGCACCTGGGCGCCGCGACGCTGGATGCGCAACCGCGCATCGCACGGCGCGTGGCCCACACGCTCCGCTCGTTCCATCGCAGCGGCGCGCTTCGCGACTGCGTCTACCGACCCCGTCTGCTGCTGGGACCCGCCGAGGTCCCCGCGGGGCAGGTGGTGCTCGCCGTGGTCCACAGCACCGCGCGCGGGACACGCAAAGCCATCCAGGACGTGCTGTTCGATGCGGGCGCGAGCGCGGAGAGCACCTACCATCAGGACTTCGACGAGCTCGGCGTGGCCTACGACCTCACCGTCATCGACCGGCCGCTCGCGGCCGAGGCACTCGACGAGCTGGCGGCGCGTGCGGTACGGCTGTCGGGGGATCCCGCCGCCGTGCGCAGCATCCGCCACCTTCCGCCCGGGTCGTGATACGGCGGACGTCGCCATGATTTCCCTGCACGACACCCTGCTCGCGCTCGGGCGGGACCCGCGCGCGGTTCCCTGGACCGCCCGCCTTCACGCCGGCTGGTCCGGTCATGCGCCGGTCCGGGCCTACACCCTGTTCGCACCGGCCAACGCGGCAGGTGCCCGCGCGATCCTCTCGCGGCTGCACAATGCGGTGTTGCTCCTGAACCCCGCTGCGGCGCGCCTCGAGACCCCCCTCGCCGCGCCTCGGCTCGAGCCGTGGCTCTCCGCGTACCGCAGCACCCACCGCATCGGCATCTTCCTGGAGGGGGAGGAGCTTCATCCCCCCCATGAGGGTTCCTTCGACCTTCCCAGCGTGGATGCGGCCCCACCCGGCACGCCGGGGGAGGGGTTGGCCGCGGGGCTTGACATCGGCGGAACGAGCATGAAGGCGTGCACGCTGCGGGACGGTGTGCTCGTCCGCACGGCGAGTGCGCCCACGTGGCCGGACGGCGAGGCCGGAATCGAGAGTCTCATCCGCCGTGCGCGCGCCTTGCTCACGGAGGTCGGCGCCGGCGACCGCATCGGCTCGTTGGGAATCGGTTTCGCGAGCCCCATGGCCGTCGGCGGTCGCATCCTCGAGCTTTCCACGGTGATGCGGGACCGCGTCGGAAGCGTGGCGGCGTTCGACGGATTCTCCCGCCACGTGTCCGAGGGACTCGTGGGCGGACCCGTGGCGATGTTCAACGACCTGGCGAACCTGGGGCGCCACTTGAGCGCGCAGGGGGCCCGCCGGATCGTGCGCCTCCAGATCGGCACGAGCTTCGGCGGGTGCTGGATCGACAGCAACGGCACCGTGAACGGGACCGAGATGGGACGGCTCGTGATGGACGGCGGTCCCGACGCCGCCGCGCATCCCTACCTTCCGATCCACGGGGCCGCGCGCGCCTACCTCAGCAACAAGGGTGTGGCGGACCACCTCGGCGCACGCCTCGGACGCGCGCTCGATCCCCGCTCCGTGGGGCACCTGCTCCGCGAGGGCCTGGCGCGTGGTGACGCAGACGCCGTCGGCACCCTGGAGTGGCTCGGCGCGGCACTGCGTGCGGCCGTGCAGGAGGTGCATGCCGTGTTGCCGGGGGTGACGCAGGTGCAGGTCGGGGGCTCGATGCTCATGGGACCGGCGGGCAAGGGGCTGCTCGCGCACGTCGCCGGCCGCGTGCCCGTCGAGGTCGTGCTCTCCGCGCAACCCGGGCATGACGGCGCCATCGCGGCGGCACACGCGCCCCGCGTGGCGGCCTCCCTCAAGGGCCTCAAGCGGGTGAACTGAGGAGGTCCGTGCGGACGGACGTCGCTACGGGCCGTCCAGAAGCGGCTGAAGGCCCCCCGCGCGGTCGAGTGCGACCATGTCCGTGTAGCCCCCCACATGCGTCTGCCCGACGTAGATCTGGGGGACCGTGGTACGCCCGGTGCGCGCGTGGAGCGCCTCGCGCCCGGCATCGTCGCCGCTGAGGTCGACTTCCTCGTAGGCGACGCCCCGCTCCGAGAGGAAGCGCTTCGCGGCACTGCAGTAGCCGCAGTAGTCGGCGGTGTAAATCGTGACCGTTGACATGGGAGCGGGGGTAACCGGACTACCAGCGTCCCGGAACGACGGTGACCACGTCCTCGTCGTTGAGCGTGTCCAAGGCCACGAAATCCACCTCGTAGTCGGGGTATCCGCAATCGAGGAAGGTGTCGGCGCCGAGCCACGCGCTCGTCCACGCGTAGGCGTCCACGCGGCCCAGCTCGAAGCCGTCCACCCAGGCGCCGCTCCAGCTGTCGTAGACGTCCGCGAAGACGGCCGCGACGTCGCCCAGTCCATCCCAGTCGTTGACCTCCGCGTCGAAGGTCCACACGAAATCCCGGTAGACGGGGTCCCAGCCGCAGCCGGCGTCGGCCCAGTCGATGACCGGCGCATCGTTGGTCACGACGATCGCCCCACCCGCAGCCACGGGCGGCGCACCGTCGGTGTCGTAGGCCACCAGGCAGCCGGGAAGCAGGGCGAGGGCGGCGAGGGCGAGGATGGTGCGCATCGTGGGGTCTCCTTCTGCATCCAACGACGCGCGTCCCGCGGCGATATTCACGGAGCGCCGACCACGGCGACGGAGACGTCGATGGAATACATGCCGCCCATGTGCTCGAGGCCCTCTTGCGGCGGCTGACCCTGACGCGCGACACCGTGGGAACCGTGGCGCGTGGCCATCCGTGGGTGTATCGCGACGGGGTGCGGGGTTCGGCGGATCCCGGCGAGCCCGTGCTGCTCGTGGATGACCGGAACAAGGTGGTCGCCTGGGGCCTCTTCGACGAGGGACCCATCGCGGTGCGCGTGCTCGGCCGGGAAGCGATCGACCTGTCGACGGCGGTCTCCCGTGCGCTCGGACGCGCGGCGGCATGGCGCGCCCGCGTACTGACGACCGACACGGATGCGTACCGGCTGCTCAACGGGGAGGGGGACGGCCTCCCCGGGGTCGTGGTGGACCGCTACGCGGACACCCTCGTCCTGAGGTTGTACAGCCGCGCGTGGGAGCGACACCTCGGCCTCCTCGTCGATGCGCTGTCGCCCCTCGGTGCGCGGATCGTGCGCCGCTACGGGGTCGCCCGCGTCGACGGCCGTGAGGGGACCGAGACGCTGCGCGGCACGGAGCCGCCCGACGGCATCGTCGTGCGGGAGCACGGCATGCGCCTGCTGGCGCGCGTCCGGACCGGGCAGAAGACGGGACTGTTCCTGGACCAGCGCGAACACCGTCGGCTGATCCGCGGCTGGGCGCGCGACGCCAGCGTGGTGAACCTGTTCAGCTACACGGGGGGGTTCTCCGTGGCGGCGGCGCTCGGCGGTGCCCGGCGGGTGATCAGTGTCGACATCGCGCCGGCCGCGCTGGAGGATGCCCGGGAGAATTTCCGTCTGAACGGCCTCGACCCGGCGGCCCACGCCTTCGAGGCGACCGATGCCTTCCGATGGTCCGGAGAACCTGCGGATTTCGTCATCTGCGATCCGCCGTCCCTGGCCCACGAACGCGACGCGGACGGCAGGGCGCGCACGGCGTACCGCGACCTGCACCGCCACGTGGGGCCGCTGGCGAAGGCCTTCCTGGCCACGTCCTCGTGCACCGCGCGCCTGTCCTGGGAGCGATGGGAGGACTCCGTGCGGGAAGGGCTCAAGGACGGCTGGTCCGAGCTGCACCGCAGTGCCCAGCCGCCGGATCATCCGGTCGCATCGGGACACCCCGAGGGACGCTACCTCAAGTTTGCACTCCTCGCCCGCCGCGGTACGGTTCGCGAGCAACAAGGGTAGGATCGGCTCGTGAGTTCGCCCCTGTACCCGCGCCCGTTCGCGTCCTACCTGCTGCTCGAGCGGCTGGGCAGCGGTGGCATGTCCGAGGTGGACCTGGCGCGCCGTGCTGGCGATGACGCGACGGGGCGATTCGTCGTCATCAAGCGCATCCGCGCGGGCGGCGGCGACGAGCGCGCGGTGCGCATGTTCCTCGACGAGGCTCGCATCAACGCGCAGCTCAGCCACGAGAACATCGCGCAGGTCTACGCGTCCGGCCGTGTCGACGACGAATGGTTCCTGGAAATGGAGTACGTGCCCGGCATGGACCTGCGGGCGCTCCAGATCGCGCTCGCGCGCGCCGGACGCCTCGTGCCGCCACGCGCGGCCATCACGATCCTGTGCAAGGTCCTGCGGGCCCTGCAATACGCCCACACGCGCGTGGACCAGCTCGGCCGGCCCATGCAGATCGTGCATCGGGACGTGAATCCACGCAACGTGATGGTGAGCACCTTCGGGGAGGTCAAGCTCATCGACTTCGGGGTCGCACGCGCCGCCGAGCGGCTCGAGCGCACGGAGACCAACACGGTGAAGGGCAAGTTCGCGTACATGGCTCCCGAGCAGATCGAGGGCCAGGCCGCGCTGGACGGCCGCGCGGATCTCTACGCCGTCGGGTTGATGCTGCACGAGCTGCTCACAGGACGCAGCCCGTTCGTGGGTCTCTCGGACGTGCAGATTCTCCACCGGATCATGTCGGGCAGGATCCCCGCGCTGCCGGACGACCTCGACGTACCCGGCCTCGCCGCGCTCCGCGCCGTCCACGCGCGCGCACTCGCCATGCGGGTGGAGGAGCGCTACCCCGATGCCGATGCCTTCCGGGAGGACCTGGAGGCGACGCTCGGAGCCCTCGGAGGTCTGGCGCCCGCGCGCGTCATCGCGAGCCTGCTCGAGGAGGCGACGGGGGATCGGGTCCGGGAGATCACCGAGCGCCTGCGCAACTGGCACGACGGGGATCTCGCGTCGTTTGGCGGCAGTGGGACGATGGTCCCGGAGCGCTCCGTGTCCCAGTCACGCCCGTCGTCGGTGTCGGTCGCGGGCCTGGCGGCACAGGGCGCGGCCATGACCGCGGGCGGCGACACGCAGGCCTGGGGCGGTGAGTCGGCGGGGACGGGGGAACGGTTCGGTACCGCGGTGGTCGCCACGCCCGTCCGCGCCACGCCGGTCGGCCCGCCGCCGTCGTCGCCCGAGGGCTCGGAGGACCCGACGCTGCGCGAGGGTCTGCCGACGGTGCAGGAACTCGCGGCACGTGCTGCCGCCACGGAACCCGCGAAGGGGGCAGGTGCGGCGAAGGTGCCGACCGTGTCCGGGTCCACCGCGCCCGCCGCGCCCCCTGCCGCGCCGCGCTGGCCGGCCGCCGTGCTGGTGGCCGCGGTACTCGCGATTGCGGGCGCGGGCGCGGCCGTGTGGCGGCATCGCGCACCGGAGCCGTCCTCGCGTCCGGCGCGCGTGTCGAACGCCGCGCGGGTCGCGCCCGCGCGCACGCCCGCTCCATCGACCGCACAGGCGCCGGAACCCTCCGCGCCGAGCGCGGGGTCGCCTGCCGCCGCATCCGCTCCGAGGGTCGCGCCGGTTCGGACGGATTCGGCGGGACCTGCGACGCGGGGCCCGGTGTCCGCGACGCAGTCGCCCATCGCGCCTGCCGACCCCGCGGCCCCGTCGCCGGCGCCGACGGCTCCCGCGCCCCCCGAGCCGACGGCGACCGCCCCCGTCACGGAGCCGGCGCCGACACCCGCCACGGCGACGCCGAGAGCGGCCGAGCGGCCGGGGCCGGGCGCGAACCCGGGCCTGCTGAACGTATCCGTGCGGGGCGGTACTGCCCGCGTGTACCTCGACGGCACGCTGCTCGGACCCGCGCCGCGCCGCGGAGAGCGCGTCGCGCCCGGCCGGCACGTGGTGCGCGTGGAGAGTCCGGACAGCGGTCGTTCCTCGACGCGCGAAGTGGTCGTGGAGCCGGGCTTCAACCCGCCGCTTCTGTTCGACGCGCCGTAGCGCGTGTTATCGTCGCCGGCATGAGCCAGCGCATCCTCATGTCCCCCGTGGGCCACCAGAAGCTCCTCGCGGAGCTGCACGAATACCGCACCGTCCGTCGTCCCCAGGTCGTGCAGGACATCGAGGAGGCCCGTTCGCACGGCGACCTCAGCGAGAACGCCGAGTACGAGGAGGCCAAGGATCGGCAGGGCCAGATCGAGGCGCGGATCCACGAGCTGGAGACCCGCCTCGCCTCCGCGGTCGTGATCGACCCGAGCCAGGTGGCGGACACGAGCGTGGTCGGCTTCGGCGCGACCGTCGAGCTCGAGGATGAGGACACCGGCAAGTTCGTGACCTACCGCCTCGTCGGGGCGGAGGAGATCGACGCGCGGGCCGGCATGATCTCCTACGACTCGCCGATCGGGCGCGCGCTCATGGGGCGCAGCGCCGGCGACGAGGTGCGCGTGGAGATCCCGAGCGGGGCGCGCAACTTCGTGGTCAACGCCATCCGGTACGCCTGAGATGGAGCCCACGCAGGAGGCGTCGACGACGCCGGAAGCGGTGCCCGTGGCCGTGGCCGTGGATCCAGGCGTGCAGGCGCGCGCCGTGGCAGTGCGCATGGTGCGCTGGCTCGCGCGGCCGGGGGTGGCCGAGACCGCACGCTACGTCGAGGCGACCGTAGGTCCCTGGTGGTCCCGCGCCGCGGCCGGCGACTCCCCCCACGGCGGTTGGCTCGACGGCTTCGACTCCGCAACGCCCGAGGAGCGGCGTGCCCGCGTCGAGGGTCTGGCGGCGTGGCTCGAGGGCGCGGAGGTCGCACCGGCCGACGTGGACTCGTCCCCACGCGCCGTGTTGCTGCCGGCGGGGCACCCTGAGCTGACCCCGCGCGGGCGGCCCGAGTCGGGCGACGCGCCCGCGGGCGGGTCCGCAGAGGCGTCCCAGCCTTCGGAACGCACGGGACGCCGTGATCGTCGCCACGACCGCCACGAACGTCGCGATCGCGCCGAGCGCGGCGACGCGCGCGCGCGGCGGGAGGATGCCGCCGGTGCCGAGGGGGAGGCGTTGCGGAGGGGGGAACCCCCTCCGCCCCACGAGGAAGTCGCCTCACGTCCCGTGGCACCTGCCGCACCGCCGCCTCCCCCGGAACCGCGGACCTTCCCGCTCGGTCATCCGGAGGGGACGGGCGCGGCGCTGTCGACGCTGGGCGTGCTGGACGATTCCGAGCTGGAGGCGCTCGGCGCGTTCGGCCTCGCCACGATCTCCGACCTGCTGCTCCAGCCCCCGGTGGCCGTGGATCGCGCGGGCGAGCGTTGGTCACCGCAAAGTGCCGTCGGCTCCCACGTCGTCGTGCGCGGGGTGGTGCGGCGCCGGTGCGTGCGCCTGCGTCCGGGGGTGCGGCGCGAGGAGTTGACGCTCGTCACGGAGCGCGGCGCGGAGGTGGCATGCCGCTGGTACGGGGCGGTCGCCCCCGAGGTGGCGGCCCTTCGCGCCGGAGGAGAGGTCGGACTGTCCGGCGCTCTCGAGCACGAGGACGACGCGCACGTGCTGCTGCAGGCCGAGGTGCTCGGCATGGACGGGCGAGGCGGCGACTGGTTCCCGCGCTACGAGGTGCCCGGCGTGCCGGACTCGCGCGTGCGGTCGGCGCTGCGTGCGGCGTTCCGCCAGCACCTCGACGCGCTTGCGGACCACCTCCCGCCCGAGCTGCTGGAGAAGCATCGGCTGATGCCGCTGGCCCCGGCGGTGCGCGATGCGCACTTCCCCCCCAACGCGGGCCGCAAGGGCCGTTCGCGACTGGGGTTCGACGAGCTCCTGCAGGTGCAGCTCGGGGTCGCGCTCCTGCGTGCCCGGGAGCGCCGCGATCGCGGGCTCGCGAGTCCGGTCTCGCACGCGCTGCTGGCGCGCGCACAGGGCATGGCCGACAGCGTCTTCACGGACGCGCAGGAGGCCGCGCTCGACGACATCCGCCGCGATCTCCGCCGGAGCCAGCCGATGGCGCGCCTGCTGCAGGGTGACGTCGGAGTCGGCAAGCACGCGGTGGTGCAGGCCGCGATGCTGCTCGTGGCCGAGGCGAAGCACCAGGCCGTCTTCGTGGCCCCCGACGCGGTCACGGCGGAGCACCGGTTCCTGTTCGCGGAAGGGTTCTTCCGCTCGGTGGGCATCGAGCCCGTCCTGCTGCTGGGGGCGCCGAGCAAGGCGCAGCAGGAGCAGCTCAAGAAGGGGGAGGCCCTCGTCCTCTACGCGACGCCCGCCATCCTCCGGGACGCCCCGGCGTTCCGCAAGCTCGGCCTCGTCGTCGTCGAGGAGCATGGGCCCTACGGCGTGACGGACGTCAGCGCGCTGGAGGCGGGCGGTCACCGCCCCGACGTGCTGGTGTTCACACCGACTCCGGTGCCCTCCGCCATCGCCTTGAATCTGTACGGGGCCCTGTCGCTCACGGTCATGCCGGGGCCGGCCGGCCGCGGCGTGGACACGCAGTCGCTCGACGCGGCGCGGCGCGACGAGGCCTACACGATCGCGCGCGAGGCGATCGAGGCCGGCCAGCAGGTGATCCTCGCCTTCCCGCTCGTGCGGGGGCAGGACCTGCTCAGCCCATCCGAGGCGCGGCGCCTCGCGGAGGTACTCGCGGCGGAGACCTTCCCCGGCGCGAAGATCGGAATTTTCAGCGGCGGCATGTCGCGCGAGGAACGGTTCCGCGCCTACGACGACTTCCAGCACCAGCGCACGCAGGTCCTGCTCGCCACGACGTACGTGGAGCACGGGCCGGCCGTCCCCAACGCGACGGTGATGATCGTGGAGTACGCGGAGCGCTTCGACCTCGTGCGGCTGCACCGGCTTCGCGGACACGTGGCGGGCGGATGGCGACGCGGTCGATGCCTGCTCGTCACCGCGGAATCCGTCGTGGAGCCCGAGGTGCAGCATCACCTCGACCTCCTGCTGCAGGAGACCGATGGCTTCCGCATCGCGGAGCTGGACCTCCGGCACCGGGGTCTCGAGGCCGTGCTCGGGGAGCGCGCGGCGGACGCGCCCGACTTCGCCTGGGCGGATCCCGTGACCGAGCGCGATCTGCTCGTGCGGACGCGCCAGGAGGCCATGCGCATCCTGGCGTCGGACGGCGGCCTGAAGCGTCGCAACCATCGTGCGCTCCTGCACCTCGTGCGGTCTCGCTTCGGTGAGGACATCGCCGGCGAGGGGTTCGGCGATGCGGGAGGCCCCCCCGCGCGGGTCGGCGCGCCGGCCGCGTCGGGTGGCCCGCCCAACGGTGCGGCGGCCGCCGGGGGCGCGCGGCGTCGCCGCCGGCGCCGCGGGCGCTGAGTCGACGTGCGGCGCGTCGTACGCGTCCGCACGGGCACGGTGCTCGCGCCGTGGGACGGTCCTGTCGGCGCGGCGCGCATCCTCGGCGTTCCGCTGGCGGAGCGGCAGGCACGCGCGTTGGCAGGTGTCGGACTGGCGTTCGACGGGGAGATGGACGCGGACGAGGCCGCGGCGTCGCCGCCGCGCGCCGACGAGCTCCGCTGGGACGATGACGTCGACGTGACCCCGCGGGCCCTGCGCGCGTTCCTGCGCGCCGCGGGCACCGAGGGCGGGCGCCTGTGCGTGGTCGAGCGCCCGCGTCGTGCCGGAGAGCTGGAGGTGGAGCCGTCAGTGGTGGCGGACGGCGCACCGGACGAGCCTGCGCGCCGGGTCGGCGTGCGCGTCGGCGTCTCGACCCGGGACGTCCTCGTCCCCCCGCGTGGCTTCGGGGGAACGTACAAGGCGACGGGCCCGTTCCGAAGCGAGACGGCGTGGTGGATGACCGACCGGAGTGCCACCACCGTGCGGCACTGGTCCCACGTGCTCCGCGCCAACCTCGCCGCGCTGCCGGCCGCGTTCTCCGACGAGCTCCTGCGGGCACCCTGGCGGGTGGCGTGGGCGTGGGCCCGCGCGCCGCTGCGCGCCGGCGGGGGGCGCCTCGCGGTGATCGGGCGCCGCTGCCGGATCCACCCGACCGCCCGGCTGGAGATGTGCCTGCTCGGGGACGATGTGGAGGTCGGCGCGTACAGCGTCCTTCGCGGCTGCGTGCTCGGGGACGGCGCGCGCGTGGAGGATCACGTGAGCGCCCGTGGTGCCGTGGTGGGGCCCGGCGCGCATCTCGGCAACTACAGCCTGTTCAACCTGTCGGTGCTCGGGGCGCGGTCCTCTATCTCCCACATCGGCGCGCAGGCGAGCGTCATCGGGGACGACACGTTCGTGGCGAGCTTCGCGTGCCTGCTCGACTTGAACCTGTCGGGCACGATCCGCGTGCCGTTCGGGGGACGTCTCGCGGACACGGGTACCCCGTTTCTCGGCTGCGCCGTGGGGCATCGCGTCCGTATCGGCGCCGGGACCTGGGTCGCACAGGGACGCGCGGTACCCAACGACGTCACGCTCGTGGCACCCCCTGCCACGGTTCTGGCGCGCGTGCCGACCGGGCTTCCGCCGGGCGTGTACAGCGTCGTGGACGGTCGCCTGGCCCCCGTGGAGACCCGCGCCACGACCTGAGCACGCGGGGAGCCGTCAGCGGCCGCGCGGGTCCTCGACGATCTCGTCGACGAAGTCGAGGAGCGCCATGTCCACCTCCAGGCCGAGGGTCTCGAGCGTGGCGCGGTTGAGCACCACGCGTACCTCCGAGGGCTCCGCGAGCGGGATGATCCCCGGCAGTTCGCCTCCGTCGAGGATGCGGATGGCGAGGTCCGCTGCCTGCTGACCCACGTTTTCACGGTTCGGCGCGACGCACATGAAGGCCCCGGCGTGCACGAGCGCCTCCGTCGTCGCGAGGATGGGCAGCTTGCGACGGCGCGTCTCCCCGTGAAGGTAGCGGTAGCCCTCGGGGTTGAGCACCACGGGGTCCGGGATCAGCCAGAGCGCGTCGACCTCCGAGGCGATGCGGTCCCACGCGGCGCGGAGGTCGCGCGGGTTCGTCACGCGCTGGACATTCAGCTCGTACCCGAGGAGTCGTGCGGAATCGAGGGCGCCCTGCGTGCCCGGCCCGGTGTTGCTCGCGGCGAGCAGCACGCCCAGGCGCTCCACTTTCGGGGCGAACAGCTTGAACTGCGACAGTGCCGTGTCGGCCGCCACGTCCGTCGAGACGCCCGTGACCTGTGTCCCGCCGACCCCGTAGCGCGCGGGGTTGATCACCATCGCGTGCACCAGCGGGACGTTCGGGAGCTTGTGCGCCGCGACGTACGCAGCCTTCGCTCCCAGCGCGAACACGAGCGGGGGCGGATCGGCGGCGAGTTGCCTCGCCAGCGCGTCGGCGCGCTCGCGCTTGCCCATGAGGTCGTAGACCGTCGTGGGCCGGCCGAGGGCGCTGCGGAAGCGCTCGATGGGCGCCTGGTAGGCGTCGAGGCTGTCGGACTTGAGGATCACGACGTCGCTGCGCGCGTGGGCGACGGCAGCGATCAGCGCGAGTAGCAGGCCGGTCATCGGAACCTCGGTCAGAACGTGAATTCGACCCCGACGCGCGCCTGGCGCCCGGGGCCCTGGAGATCATTGGGGAACCGCGGCGTGCCGTCCCCGTTGAGCGCGTTGGCGTCGTCGCGGTACATGAGCGTGGTCCAGTCCGCGTCCAGCACGTTCGTCACCGACAGGTCGACGCGGACGCGGCCATCGGCCATCGCCTCCGTCGCCAGTCCGAGGTCCACGAGGAGGTAGCCGTCCGCGTCGCGGCGCCCCGTGTCCGGGCTCCAGTCAGCGCGCGGACGCGTGCCCGCGTAATGGCCGGTCACGTTCCAGCGCACGGCGTCCTGCACCGTCCAGCCGGCGCGCAGATGCGCCATGTGGGGTGGAAACTCGTAGACGGCGAAGCCCGTGTCCAGATCCGTCGCGTGCGTCCAGCTGTAGCTGCCGTCCACCTCGAGCCGTCCCATGCGGGCCACGACCTGCGCCTCCGCGCCGTAGACGTCCGCCCCTCCGAAGTTGTCGTAGTACAGGTCGCCGAGGCGGGGATCGGCCTCGTCCACGAACTTGCGGTCGATGGTGTCCCGCACGCGGCTCGCGAAGGCGGCGGCGCGCGCGACCACGCCGCGCCGCGGCCGCCACGTGAGCTCCGCCTCGACGGTCTGGATCTGCTCGGGGATCAGGTCAGGATTCCCGGAGGTGTAGGCGTTGCGGCCCTCGTCGTCCGGCGTCACCTCCACCAGCAGCTCCCGCGCGTTCGGGGCACGGAAGGCCCGTCCGTACAGCACCTTCACGCCTGTGTTCGCCGTGGGCGAGATCAGCAACCCGGCCCGGGGGGAGGGGAATGCGCCGTAGAACCCGTGGAGGTCGAGGCGCGCACCGGCCGTAACCTCGAGCCACGGCGCCGCCTCCCAGGTGTCCTGCCCGTAGACGAAGCCCTCGGGGATCCACCGCTCCGGCGCCGTGTACGTCTCGGTGTCCGCGGGATCGTGGGACTGGTCCTCGTACGTCACGTCCTGGATGCGCTCGACGTGAACGAGGTCCCCGCCGAACCCGCCGACGAACTCGTGGCGCGCCCCGAGACGCGCGTCCACGTCGACGCCTGCCTCCAGGAAGCTGGTCTGCTTGAACGTCTCCACGAGCGTGGTGTCCCAGCGGGTCGTCGCGGTGGCCGGCGTGGTCGTGGCGTCGAGCGTGGTCACGGGGTCACCGAACCACGCGTACTGGCCGGGGTGATCGTGGCGACGCCAGGCGACGCGCGGCACGACGTGCACGTTTCCGGCCTGCAGATCCAACGACGCACGCACGCCCTGGTCGAGGTAGGCCAACCAGAAGTTGTCGAGATTCTGCGTGAAGACGTCGAGCGCGTCATCCTGCTCGTTCACGAAGAAGCTGTGCTTCCACCCGTAGAGGTCGTAGCGCACGTCGAGCGCGCCCGCGCGGATCCGTGCCCCGGCACCCACGCCGCGCTCGGGATCTCCGCCGCTCACGTTCCGCCGGCCGCGTGGCGTGACGTCGAGACCGTCCCCTTCGGTGGACGTGGTGCGCACCCAGGCGCTGACCGCACCGTCCGTGTCGCCCATCCGCAGCGGTCCACCTCCCACGACGGACACCCCGGTGTCCGCGTGGGTGCCGCCGGTCACGCGCACGAACCCGCCCTGCAGCGCGTCGGGCTTGTAGGTCACGACGTTCACCACCGCCGCGAAGGCGTTGGTGCCGTAGATGGCGGAGCCGGGCCCCTTGATGATCTCGACCTGGCGGACCTGGTCGAGCGGAAGGTAGCCGTCGATCCACGCGTGTCCGTACACCCCGTCGAACCACGGCTGACCGTCGATCAGCACCAGGATCTTGTTGTTGTCGGGGGAGGTGACGCCGCGCACCCAGGCGAGGCTGCGGCTCTCGTCGCTCACGGTGACGTAGACGCCGGGAAGGGCACGCAGGATGTCCGCGAGGGTGCGGTACCCGCGCTCGCGGATCTGCCGGTCGGTGACGAGCGTGACGATGGCGGGCGCGTCGTCGATGGCCTGCGCGGTGCGCGAGGCGACCGTCACGATCTGTTCTTCCTGGCGGAAGAGGTCCGCGTCTTCCGCTTCGTTGAAAGGGTCGACGATGGGCGCGGCGACGGCACGGGAGGCGAGCAGCGCGAGGGCGAGGGGCGTCATCCCGGCAAAGGTAGCACGCCCGCGCTTCTCTTGACGGGCGGAGGGGAATGTGCGACATGGAGTGCAGGTGCCCTCGCACCCCCCTCTCTGCTTCTACGTCCCCCGGGCCCACGGCCCACCACCCTTGCCCCCAAGGGATCGTCGCAGGACCCCGTGCACCGCACGGGACGCGACCCCTCCCGCACGAGTTCCCCACGTCTCCGCGCACCGCCCGTACGGACACCTTCCCCCGCGCCCATGTCGGCGTCGGCACGGGTCCGGGCGTGTACGCGGAGCACACGAGGAGCGATGCGTCGCGCGCATCGTTCCGTCGCACGGCCCCCCGGTTCCCGGGGGCCTGGCGACGCGCGCGCGCGTGCGAGTCGGGTCGCGTTCACGCCCCGCGGCGGTCTCCCGGAGATCGCCATGCCATCGGAAATCCTGGTCAATACCACCGGTCGGGAAACCCGCCTCGCCCTTCTTGAGAACAGCCACCTCGTCGAGCTGCACGTAGACCGCGGCACCGACCGCGGCTTCGTCGGGAACGTGTACCTCGGGCGCGTCGTACGGGTGCTGCCCGGCATGCAGGCCGCGTTCGTGGACATCGGCCTCGAGCGCGCCGCGTTCCTGTACGTCGGTGACATCTACCCGCAGCTGCTGGACCACAAGCACGGCGACGACGACGCCGAGGAGCCGGACGGCGATCAGACCATGGTCGAGGACGGCCCCCCGCGCGAGGCGCCGCGCCCCGGCCAGCCCGCCATCCAGGATCTCCTCAAGGAGGGCCAGGACATCGTCGTGCAGGTCGCCAAGGACCCGATCGGCACGAAGGGCGCCCGTGTCACGACGCACATCACGCTGCCCGGCCGCTACATGGTGTTCATGCCGACCGTCGATCACGTCGGCATCAGCCGCCGAATCGAGCGAGACAAGGATCGCCGCCGCCTGCGCGAGTTCGTGGACAAGAACCGTCCCAAGGGCGCTGGCTTCATCGTCCGCACGGTCTGCGCGAACCAGACGAACCAGACGCTCAAGCAGGACATGACCTACCTGCTCGGGACCTGGGAGAAGATTCAGGGGGCCGCGACGCAGCGCAAGTCGCCCGCGCCGCTGCACGTCGACCACAACCTCGTCCTCCGCATGGTCCGCGACGCGTTCCACGACGAGGTGGACCGCATGGTCGTCGACAGCCCCAAGCTCCATGAGGAGGTGATGTCGTTCATGGACGACTTCGCGCCCGACCTCAAGGAGAAGGTGCATCTGTACCGCGGCCAGGAGCCGATCTTCGACGCCTTCGGCATCGAGACGGAGATCGCCCGCAGCCTCGGTCGCCGCGTGTGGCTCAAGTCCGGCGGCTACCTCGTCATCGACCAGACCGAGGCGCTCGTCAGCATCGACGTGAACTCCGGGCGCTTCGTCGGGCAGGGCGGCTCGCTCGAGGACACCACCCTCAAGGTGAACCTCGAGGCGGTCAAGGAGGTCGTGTACCAGCTTCGCCTCCGGAACATCGGCGGCATCATCATCATCGACTTCATCGACATGGACCGCGAGCAGAACCGCGAGAAGGTCTACCGCGCCCTCGAGGAGGAGCTGAAGAAGGATCGCGCCCGCACGAACGTGCTGAAGATCAGTGATCTCGGCCTCGTCCAGATGACCCGCAAGCGCGTGCAGGAAGACCTCGTCCGGTTCCTGTCGGAGACCTGTCCGACCTGCGAGGGCCGCGGCTCGGTGCGGTCCCGCCAGACGGTCTGCTACGACATCTTCCGCGAACTCCAGCGCGAGGCGGGCCGGGCGCTCGGGAAGGAGACGCTCTACGTCAACGCGCATCCCACCGTCGCGGACATGCTCTACGGCGAGGAGTTCTCCATGCTCGAGCAGACCGAGCAGAAGGTGGGCCGGCGCGTGGTCGTGCGTGCCCTCCAGCACCTGCACCCGGAGCGCTACGAGGTCTACGCCCGCTGAGCGGTCTCTCCATGGGGCGGGGGGACATCCCCCCGCAACGCCCCCCGGAACACCTGAACAGGTTACCGGGTCGCATGCAGGATACGTCCCTCGACGGCGAGGTGGTCGGGTTCGGGTTTCGCAGCCCGGACGGCGCCTTCGCCGTCGCGCGGGTGCGCAACGCGGAGGGCGCCGAGATCACCGCGGTCGGGGCGCTCGCCCACCTCGTCGAGGGCCAGCGCGTGCGGGCGACGGGGCAGTGGGTCCACGACCTGCGCTTCGGGCGCCAGTTCAAGGTGTCGGGCGTGCTCGTGGAGGAGCCGCGCACGCTCGCCGGCATCGAACGCTACCTGCGGGCCACCCTCGACGGGGTGGGGCCCGAGCTGGCACGGCGAATCGTGGAGGCCTTCGGAACGGAGACGCTGTCCGTGCTCGACGCCGACGATCCGCGGCTTCGGGAGGTGCCTGGCGTCGGAGACAAGGTCGCCGCCCGGATCCGCGCCAGCTGGTCCCAGGGGGCCGCGGGGCGCGAGCTGCTCGTGACGCTCGGCGCGTGGGGCCTCGGGCCCGCCGTGTGCCGGCGCGTGATCGAACGCTTCGGGCGCGATGCGGGCGACATCGTCCGGCGGTTCCCGTACCGGCTCACCGAGGTGCGCGGCATCGGTTTCCGCACCGCGGACCAGGTCGCCCGCGCGGGCGGCATCGACGCGACCGATCCCGCGCGCATCGCGGCCGCCGTCGCCTTCGTCCTCGAGCAGGCCGAGGAGGAGGGCAGCTGCTACCTCCCGGAGGAGGTTCTGGTCGCACGGCTGTCCGCGCTCGACGTCCCCGCCACGGCCGCCGCGCCACAGCTGGACGTGCTCGCCGGCCTCGGAAGGGTCGCGCGGCATCGCGCCCCGCCCGGCGAGTCGCGTCCCGTGTATCGCCCCGAGATGGATCGGCTGGAGTCCGTCGTCGCACGCGCGCTCACGGCGCGTGCACGGCCCGCGGAGCCGATCGCGGAGGCGCTCCTCGATGCCGCGCAGTCCGCCGTCGGGCTCGAACTGCACGTCGCCCAGCGGGATGCGGTGCGCATGGCGCTGGGTGGCGGGCTCGCGGTGATCACCGGCGGACCCGGCACCGGCAAGACCACGCTCGTGCGCGTGCTGCTCGCGGCAGCGCGGGCGCGCGGCGAGGCGTGGGTCTGCGCGGCGCCCACCGGGCGCGCGGCGCGTCGCCTGGCCGACTCGACGGCCACCGAGGCGCGCACGCTTCACCGCCTGCTCGAGTTCTCCATGCAGGAGATGCGGTTCACCCGCGACGCCGAAAAGCCACTGGACGTCGAAGCCGTGCTGGTCGACGAAGCGTCGATGGTGGACCTGCGCCTGATGGGCGCGCTGCTCGCCGCGCTGCCGGCCCGTGCCCGGCTGGTGCTGGTGGGCGACGTGGATCAGCTCCCGAGCGTGGGCGCGGGCCAGGTCCTCCGCGACGTGATCGCGAGCGGCGCCGTGCCGGTGGCGCGCCTCACCGAGGTGTACCGGCAGGCCGCGCAGAGCGGCATCGTCCGAAACGCCCACCGGGTCAACCGTGGCGAGCTTCCCGTGTCGTCGGAGCGCGAGGAAGGCTGCGCGCGTGACTTCTTCGTGCTCGGCCGACCCACGCCGGACGCGGTGACCGCCACGCTGCTGCAGGTCGTCCGCGAGCGCCTGCCCGCGCTCGGACTGGACCCGCGCCGCGACGTGCAGGTGCTCACGCCCATGCATCGTGGTCCGCTCGGGACCATGGCGCTCAACGCGTTGCTCGGCGCGGCGTTGAACCCGGACGGCGCGGAGCTGGTGGTCGGAGGGCGCACCTTCCGGGTGGGGGATCGCGTGATCCAGACCCGCAACGACTACGACCTGGATGTGTTCAACGGCGACGTCGGGCACGTCGTGTCCGTGGACGGAGGGGCCCTCACGGTGGACGTGGACGGACGTCCGGTGGTGCTCTCGCCGGAGGCGTGCGAGAGCCTCGAGCACGCGTGGGCCATCAGCATCCACAAGAGCCAGGGCAGCGAGTACCCCGCGGTGCTGGTGGTGCTGCACGACAGCCACTACGTCATGCTGCGGCGGCATCTCGTGTACACCGCGCTCACGCGGGCCCAGCGCTTCGCCTGCATCGTCGCGTCCCCGAGGGCGCTCCGCGACGCCGTGGCCCGCGCGGGCGGCGATGCACGCCACACGGGACTCGCGGGGCGCATGCGCGCCCTCGTGCACGCGGTGCCAGCCCCGTGAGGGGTTAGTCCCCCGGCGGGAGGCTTCATGCTCCTCACGGTCCTGCTCGCCTGCACCTCGCTCCGCCCCGCGTCCATCCCCGCCCACGCCCTGTGGGCCGACGACGGTCAGGAGATTGTCCTCGACGCCCCGCTTCGGCTCGCCGTGGTGGGGGACGTCCGACCCGCGTTGCCCACCGACGCCGCGAAGGGGCGGGTCGCGACCCCGGACACCGAGGGCCGCCTCGTGGACGCGCTCGCCAGCGAGGTGACCAGGCGCTCGATCGACAGCGTGCTGCTGCTCGGGGACCTGGTGAAATTTTCCACCACGCGCACGTGGCGCCGCTTCGATCGGATGTGGTCGCCCCTGCTCGAGGGAGACACGGCCGTCGACCCGGCCCGCACACGCCTCCGCGCGCTGCCGGTCGCGGGGAACCACGAGCGCTACCGTGATCCCCTCTTGATGGGCTTCGGCGCAGCGTTTCCGGGGGTCGGCGCGGATGTCGGCTACGGCCGCGTGGCCGCCTGGTACCGCGTGGACGTGGTGAGCCGCGGGACGCGTTGGCGCCTGCTCGTGCTCGATTCGGACCGCAAGGCCATGGGCACACGCTGGGACGCGCAGCTCGCGTGGCTCGACCAGGCGCTCGACGGCACCTATGACCGCCTCGTCGTGGCGATGCACCATCCGCGATGGACCCTGGCGACAGGGCAGACGCCGGATGCCAACGGCGGCCCCTCCGCGCTCCTGGACCGCATCACGGGACACGTGCGGATGGGCACGCTCGTCGCCGTGTTCGCGGGGCACGCGCACACCAGCGAGGTGTTCCTGCCCGACGGGCCACTCGGGGAGATCTACGTGACCGCGGGCGGCGGCGGCTCCCCGGTGGATGGTCTCGCGCGCCGCGGCACGCCGGGGACACCGGGTGCTGCGCTCTCCCTGGAACCCACCTTCGACGCCGCGCTCGAAGCCCGCGCCGAACGCTGGACCGACGCGGGCCGCATGGACGCCGCAGCGCTCCAGCGCGCCCGCGGGGAGGGCGCGTGGGCAGGCTACGCCGGCCTCTACGATGCCGCCGCGATGCCGATCCAGGGGTGGTGGCGCGTGGCGTTGGACGGCCCGTCGATGGCGTTGGACTTCCACATGCTCGATCCGGACGGAACCTTCGGCACGGCGTGGTCGGCGCGATGGACTCCGCGTGGAGGCTGGCACACCGGACGGTGATCCCGGCCAAAACGGAGAACGGCGCCCGGAGGCGCCGTTGTCGAGGTGGTGGAGCTGAGGGGAATTGAACCCCTGACCCCCAGAATGCCATTCTGGTGCTCTCCCAACTGAGCTACAGCCCCGACGCCGAGCCTTCTAACGAGGTCTCACGAACGTGCAAGGCGCGCACTGGCCCTCAGGGCGAATCGTCGGTGGGCGCGCCAGCCTCGCGCGCCTCCCGCTCGGCGAGCGCGATCCGTTCCTCCAGCGCCTCGATGCGCGAGATCGCGGACTTCAGGCCGGGATGCGAGATCTCCCCAGCGGCCATCAACTCCCGCGTTTCCTTCCCGAGCTTTCGGAGCAACGCGTCGTGATCGGCCCGGAGCTGGCGCAGCGTCAGTCGCTCGCGGCCTGCCCGCAGCATGCGTCCCACCATGCGCGCAACCGCCCGACCCTCTGCGTCCGCCATCGTCCCCGCCGTGCTCCCGCGCTCCGTAACGCGGCGCGATACGGAGCGAGCGCATGCAAACTCCGACGACTCGTCGCGTCCTCGTCACGGGGGGAACCGGCCGCCTGGGTGCGCACGTCGTCCGCACGTTGCGGGGGGCGGGCGTCGAGGTGTGCGCCCTCGTCCGTCGCGGCAGCGACTATTTCTGGTTGAACGACACCGGTTGCGACTACTTCTTCGGGGACCTGCGCGACGCGGACAGTCTTCGCCGGGCCCTGCGCGGGTGCACGGACATCGTCGCCGCAGCCAGCGTGCGTCGGGAGCGTACCGACAACCATCACGGCAACGTCACCGCCGAGGGCAACGACGCGCTCTTCCGGGCCGCCGCCGAACGTGGCGTGCGCAACGTGGTGTTCGTGAGCTGTGCGGCGGTGTCGTCCGCCCCCACGGTGCCGCATCTGCGGGCCAAGCTCGTCGCGGAGGAGGCCCTTCGTCGCTCCGGGCTCCGCTGGTGCATCGTGCGGCCCGGCTTGTTCGCGGACAACCTCGCCGACCTGCTTCGCGGCACCGAACACAACGGCGCGGGATGGCTTCCCGGGTCTCCCGGGACGCGCGTGCGACCCGTCGACGCCCTCGACGTGGCGCGCATCTGCGTCGCGGCCCTCGATTCACCCGAGGCCTCACGCCAGGTGGTCGAGGTGCACGGTCCGGAGGCGATGCAGCTCCGCCAGGCGTGGGAACGCGCGGCGGCCGCCTGCGGCATGCCGTCCGAACGTTGGGCGCTCCCCCCGTCCGTGCTCGCCATGGTCGCGCGTGCCGCGCAGCCACTCGGACGTCGGTGGCGCCATCGCCTCGAGGCCGTCGCGGCGTTCTACGCGCACGCGGCCCCGGAGGTCGGCGCAGGAGATGACCAGGTGCTGGGAGTCGCCCTGCGCGGCTTCGAGGCGTCGGTGCTTCGCGCCTTCCGCGATCGGCATCCGGGTGAGGACCCCACCGCCCGCGACGAGAAGGTCGTCCACCGCCAGTTCACCTCCACGGTCTACGTCCCCGGGACGGTGCGCTGGTCCGATCTGCCCGCGGGACCGCCCCCGCGCCGGGACTGACGGACCCATGCCGGACCGCGGAGCCCTGGTGATCGTGCCGACCTTCCGGGAGGCAGGAAACATCGGACCGGTCATCCGCGGCGTGCGTGAGGCGGTTCCGGACGCCGTCGTATGGGTGGTGGACGACGACAGCGGCGACGGCACGGCCGACGAGGCCCGCGACGCCGGCGCGGAGGTGAGGATCCGGCGCGGCCCCCGCGGGTTGGGGCATGCCTACCGTGAGGCGTACCTGCAGGCTGCGGCGCACGGTGCGTCGATCATCTACCAGCTCGACGGTGACGGCACGCACGATCCGGGCGACCTTCCGCGGCTCGGTGCGGCCCTCGCGGCAGGCGCCGACCTCGCGATCGGGTCGCGCAGCAACTGCGGCCTCACGCCGGGTTGGAACCGTCACAGGCGTGCACTCAGCCGGGCGGCCGCCTGGTGGTCGTGCCGATGGCTGTCGCTGGACGTCCGAGATCCGACGTCGGGGATGCGCGCGTGGCGTGGCGCCACGCTGCGGGCCGTCCTTCCGGCCACGTTGCGCGCGCGTGGCTACGCGGTGCAGGTGGAGACCCTCGCGCGGGCGGTGCGCGGGGGAGCACGTGTCATCGAGGTGCCGATCCTGCCGCGTCCACGAGGCCACGGGCGGTCCAAGCTCGACCTCGCCATCGGCTGGGAGGCTCTGTGGCGGATCCCGACGTGGCGCTGACGCACGCCCGGGCGCTCGCGCTCGCCCTCACCGTGCTTGCCGCAGCGCGCCTCGCGCTCGCCGGGACCCTGGGGGTGGTGGCCGACGAGGCGTACTACTGGACCTGGTCGCGCCACCTCGCGGCGGGGTACTTCGATCATCCGCCGGCCGTGGCGTGGATGATCGCCGCGTCGGATCGGCTCCTCCCGCACGGCCCGCTCGCCCTGCGCGCCGCAGGGGTAGTGCTCGGCGTGGGTGCGCTCGCGGCGTTGGTGCCGCAGGTGCGCCACGCGTCCCTGCTCATCGGCGTGTGGGCCGCGATGCCACTGCTGTCTCTCGGGGGCCTCTTCGCGACGCCCGACGTCCCGCTCCTGTTCGGGTGGTCCGTGGGGATCGCGGGCGCGCTCGGGGGGCGATGGTGGCTCGCGGGCATCGGTGGCGGCATCGCAGCGCTGTCGAAACTGACGGGCTGGGGCCTGTGGCCACTGCTGCTGATCGCGGAGCCGCGCGCCTGGCGCCGCATGTTGCCGGGCATGGCGATCACCCTGCTCGTTGCGCTCCCGAACGTGGTGTGGCTGTCGGCCCACGGCTTCATCTCCGCGCGGTTCCAACTCGCCCACGGCCTCGCGGGGAGACCCGGCGATACCCCTGGAATCGGCGGTGCCATGCGGTTCCTGACCGGACAGGCCGCGCTCGCCACCCCGGTCCTGTTCGGTGCCACGGCGTGGGTGTGGGGAATGGGATGGCGGGGCGACCGCGCGCAGCGCATCGCGTGGTGGACCTCCGCGCCGGTGATGCTCTTCTTTACGTGGGCGGCCACCCGCAGCCCTGCCGAGGCGAACTGGGCGGCGCCGGCCTGGGTGGGCGCCAGCGTCCTGCTTGCGCGCAGCGAAGGACGGGTGGCGCGGGCTGCCTGGGTCGGCGTCGGGCTCGCAGGACTGTTGTCGGCCGTCGTCGTGGCGCACGTGTTCGTGCCCCTGCTGCCGGTGCCCAGCGACCCCGCCCGCAGGTTGGGCGAGGGCCGCACGCTGGCGGGCAGCGTGGAAGCCTGGGGCATCCCGGACGTCCTCACGGAGCGCTACCAGGAAGCGGCGCTGCTGCGATGGCACGCAGGCCTGGACGCCCGGGCCCTTCCCGACGTCGGCCGTCCGGATCAGTACGACCTGTGGCCCTCCACGCCCGTGGGGCACGCCCTTTTCGTGCGCCCGTGGCGCGGCGGTCCGCGCCTTCCGACCGATGACATCTGCGCGTGGCGCGGCCCGTCGCACGATGTGGTGGAGCGTGACTCGGCGGGCGACGTGTCGGCACGCTGGCAGGTCGTCGAGGTGCGTGACTGCGACCCCGCGCGGAGGACGCCACCCCCGTGACCCGCGTTCGCGTCGACCCGACCACGCGTCGGCTCCTGGGGCTCCTGCGTCCGCATGCCGTGCGCCTGCTCGTCGCCGCGGGGTTGCTCGTCGCGACCGGCGCGGTTCCCGGGGTCACGGTCCTGCTCCTGCGCCAGGTGCTCGACGATGCGCTCGCGCGGCACGACGCCGCACGGCTCGCGCGCGTTCCCGTGGCGATCGTGGGGTTGTACGCGGCGCACGGCGCCGCGACCCTGACGCGGGCATGGATCACGCGTTCGGTGACGTGGGACGTCGCGCGGGAGCTGCGGGCGCGCCTGCATGACCACCTGCTCCGGCTCGATGTCGCCTGGCACGGCCAGGCCCACAGCGGTGCACTCGGGGACTTGCTCGGCCCGGAGGTCGACTCGGTGCAGATCGCCGTGAGCGGGGTGGTGACAGCCATCCAGAAGCCGGTGAGCATCGCGGGGCTGGTGGCGGCCGCCGCCTGGATGGATCCTGCGATGGCACTGGCGGCGCTCGGTGCGGTGCCGCTGGCCGCCGTGCCCATCGCGTGGTTCGGGCAGCGCGCGCGCGCCCGGGCCCGAGCGGCGGCGGAGGCACGCGCGACCCTCGCGTCCACGGTGCTCGACACGCTGCGGGGCATCCGTACCGTCGTGCTGCTGGGGGGGGAGGGGGCTCGCACGGAGGCCTTCCGCACGGCGAACGAGCGGCATGGACGTGCCGCCCGGGATGCGGTGCTCGCGCAGTCCGTCGCGTCTCCGGCCACGGAGTTCCTCGTCGCGTGCGCGCTCGCCGTGCTCGTGTGGTTCGGCGGCCAACGGGTGCTGGACGGGACCTTGGAGCCCGGTCGTCTCGTGGCCTTCCTCGTCGCGCTGACGATGCTCAACGAGCCGCTGAAGGGCCTGGCCCAGGTCCACGGCATGTTCGCCCGGGCGCACGCGGGTGCCGCACGCGTCTTCGCCGTGCTGGACACGGTCCCCGGCATCGACGAGGGCGCGGTGGGCAGGGTGCCTCGCCCGTCCTCCTCGCCCCCTACGCCGGCGCGGCGTCGGCCGACGCGCATCGACGTGGAGGACGTCACCTTCGGCTACGACCCGGAGACGCCGGTGCTGCGCGGTGTGACCCTCCACGCCGGCGTGGGCGAACGAGTCGCGATCGTCGGCGCGAGCGGCGCCGGAAAGAGCACGCTCCTCGATCTTCTGGCGCGCCTGCACGACCCGTCCGCCGGGGCGATCCGGTGGGACGGCGTGGACCTCCGCACGCTGCCGCGGGCCGCCGTGCGTCGCGCCATCGCCGCAGTCGGCCAGGACGCCTGGCTGTTCGACGGCAGCCTCGCCGACAATCTGGCGCTCGGCGTGGGAGCCACCCGCGAGGACGCATGGCGCGCGATGGACGCCGTGGGGCTGGCCGGGTGGGCGCGGGCCTTGCCACACGGGCTGGATACCCGCGTCCAGGAGGCCGGCGTCCGGCTCTCCGGGGGACAGCGGCAGCGCGTGTGCATCGCGCGGGCCCTGCTGCGCGACGCGCCGGTGCTCCTGCTCGATGAGCCCACGGCGAACCTCGACGCCGAGAGCGAGCAGGTGGTGCGCGAGGGCCTGGAGCGCCTCGCGCGTGGCCGCACCGTGTTTCTCGCCGCGCACCGCCTCTCCACGGTGCACGACGCCGACCGCATCATCGTGCTCGAGGGCGGAGGGGTGCAGGAGACCGGCACGCACCCGGAGCTCCTGTCCGCAGGGGGCACCTACGCGCGCCTGGTGGCGCGGCAGGTCGTCGTGTGAGCAGCGTGCGCGACCGGCTCGGTCTTCCCGTGGTACACGTCGAGCCCGGTGCCCTCGTGTTGCACGCGGCCTCCTTCGGCGAGGGACGCATCGCGGCCGCGTTGGCGGCAGCCGTGACACGGATGCGGCCGGAGGTTGCCATCGTGCGCACCTTCACGCGGGCCGCCGCGTCGCGCGTGGACACCGGCGCCTGGCAGGACCTCGCGTGGCCGCTCGATCTTCCGGGCGTGACGGGCGCGTGGCTGGACCGTGTACGGCCACGCGCGGTGTGGCTGTGCGAGGCCGAACTCTGGCCATGCATGCTCGCGGCGTGCCGAAGCCGGCGCATTCCTGTCGCGGTGGTGGGAGCCACGGCCCGTGACGGCACCCTGCGCCTCCTCCGTGCGTGGCCCGGCGTCGGTCGCGGTCTGCGCTGGCTGCCGGCCGACACACGGGCCGAGGCGCGTCTGCGCGCCGTGCTCGGATCCGACGGCGACATCGAGGGGACGCCCACCGGGGATCTCAAGCTCGCGGCACCCGTCGAGGCCGCACCCTGGCCGGACAGGCCTCAGCGCCCCGTGGTGATCGCCGGCAGCACCCACCCCGCGGACGAGGCTGCCCTGCTGCCTGCCTGGCGCGCGCTCCTGCGCAGTACGCCCGACGCGGCGCGGCCGCTGCTCGTGATCGCGCCGCGGGATGCGGCCCGTGCGCGAAGCGTCTGCGTCGCGGCCGCAGGGGTGGGACTGCGGGCCCTGACGTGGGGTGGGCGGGCCGGGGGTCCGGACGCCGACGTGCTCGTCCTGGACACCCTCGGAGTCCTTGCCGGGCTGTACCCCCATGCGCGCGCCGCGTTCATCGGCGGGACCGTCGGGCGCGCCGGCCGGCCCCACGCACCCTCCGAGGCGCTGGCGTGCGGGCTTCCGGTCATCGGCGGGCCCGGTGCCGCGGGCACCGCGTGGGCGCATCCCCGCGCCCGCGCCGTCCCGGTCGACAGGCTCCCGGACGCGCTCCGCGACGCCCTGGCCGCGGGGCGGGAGCAACCCGCGCCCGCCGCAGGCGCGAACGCGGACGCCGTCGTGCGCCGGCTGCGGTGGACGCTGGACACGCCCGTGCCGACGGAGCGGGCACCCCGTCCGTGGCTCCTTCCGCTCGGATGGGTGTGGGAGGGGCTGGCGACGGCGCGGACCCGGCTGGAGCGCCCTCGCGCGCCGGTGCCGGTGATCGCCGTGGGTGCCCTGATCGCCGGCGGCGCGGGCAAGACGGAGGTGGCCGCGTGGATCGCCGCGCAGCTCCCGGGGGCATGGATCGCCGCCCGGGGGACCGCGCGTGGTGGAGGCTGGCTCGGCGACGAGCCGGCCATGCTCGCGGCGCGCGGGTTCGACGTCGTGCGGGGTCCGGACCGCCACGCGGCGGCGCGTGCGGCCGTGGACGCAGGCGCGCGCTGCGTCGTGCTCGATGACGGCTGGACCACGCCCACGGTGGCCCACGACCTCGCGGTGGTGTGCATCGACGCACGACGACCCACCGGAGGCGCGGCGATCCCGGCGGGCGAGGGCAAGGTGCCCGCGTCGTCGCTGCGTCACGCGCACGCCGTGGTGAGCCTGCACGGCCCCCTGCCGGGCGACCTGCGCGGGTGGCTGCGTCCCGACGCCGTGGTCGCCGAGGCGCGCTACGTGCCGACGGGGTGGATCCACGACGGGCAGGCGCTTCCGCTCGACGCGTTCCCGCCCGGCGACGTGGATGTGCTGGTCGGCATCGCGCACCCCGGCGGGCTCTTGCGGCTCCTGCGCGGGCTCGGCGTCCGACCCCGGGCCGTGCGCCGTCGCCCCGACCACCACGTCTTCGGTCGCGCGGATCTGGCGTGGATCGGGGGGTCGGGCCGCACGCATGCGACGCGCCCGGTCGTGACCACGGAGAAGGACCTGGCCCGCCTGCCGACGGCCACGGGCGCGTGGGCGCTCCGCATCGGCCTCGCGTTCGACTCGGGCGAGGACGCGTTGCGCGCGTGCGTGGAGGCCGCGTGCGTCCCCCCGGCGGCACGTTGATGCGCGTGCTCCATGTGGACACCGCGAGCGAGGACCGGGGCGGGCAGCGGCAGCTGGCGTACCTGCTCACGGCGCCGGACAGCGCCGGCGACGGGTGGGCCGGGGATCCGTGCGCGCCGCTGGCCGCGCGGGTCGGAGGCCCCGTCGTGGCACTGTGCCCCGGCAACGATCCCCGCAACGGTCCGCGCCTGGCCCGTGCGCTGCGGCAGGGTCCCTGGGACGTCGTCGCGGCCCACACCCCGCACGCCTTCGACGCCGCGCTGGTGGCGCGCGCGCTCCTGCGGGCGGCCGGACGTCACGCCCCGCCGGTGGTGGTGCATCGACGCGTGGACTTCGTGCCGCGGCATCCATGGAAGCTCCGCATGGCCGACGCGATCGTGGCCGTGAGCGCGGCGGTGGCGGGGGTGCTCGGGTCGGCCGGTGTTCCCGGCGCCCGGGTCGTGCACGACGGGGTGGCACCGAGTCCACCGGGTCCCGCGTATGCCGAGGCGTTCGCGATGGGGGCGGGGGGACATCCCCCCGCAACGCCCCCCGCGTCGGCGCTGCCGCGGCCGTGGCTCCTCGCGGCCGGAGCGCTCGTGCCCCACAAGGGTCACGACGTGCTGCTGGACGCCTTCGCCGCGCTGCCCGGCAGCCTCGTCCTCGCGGGGCAGGGACCGCTCCGCACGCGGCTGGCACGCCGCGTGACCGCGCCGGACCTGCGCGGGCGCGTGGCCCTCCCCGGGCAGCTCCCGGGGCTGGGCACGATGTTCGGGGAGGTCGACGCGCTCGTCCACCCGTCCCGCGAGGAGGGGTTCGGCCAGGTGGTGCTGGAGGCGCTCCTGGCGGGAACGCGCGTGATCGCGACGTCGGCGGGCGGCCTTCCGGAGGCGCTCGGCCCCGCGGCGTGGCTGGCGGCTCCCGGGGACGCGACCTCGCTGCGCGAACGGCTCCGCACCGCGCTCGGGTCGCCCGTGCCGGACCTGCGCGCCCACGCGGCGCGGCACGACGTGGCGCGCATGGTGGCCGGCACCCGCGCGGTGTACGCCGACGCGCTCAGCCGCGCTCGATCGTGATCCGGAGCACCCGGGACGCGGACGTGAGGCGCCGCGCCACGTCCAGCCCCTCCACGAGATGACCGAAGGCGGTGTAGTCCCCGTCGAGGTGCGGCTGGGCCGTGAGGGCGACGAACCACTGGCTGCCACCGGTGTCCGGTCCCGACAGCGCCATGCCGAGCGTGCCGGGGCCGTAGGGGGTGGCGTCCACCTCGTCGGGGATCACCCAGCCCGGTCCGCCCCATCCGTCCTCCCGCGGGTCTCCGCCCTGCGCGACGAAATCCGGCACCACGCGGTGGAACCGCAGGCCGTCGTAGCTGCCCGCCTCGGCGAGCCGCGCGAAGTTCCAGGCGGCGTAGGGCGCATCCGCGGCGTGCAGGTCGACCCGCAGCTCGCCCTCGGTGGTCCAGACGCGCGCCCCGCGGATGCGGAGCACGTCCGCGAGATCGGGGATGGCCAGCGTGGGGTGCGCCTCCGGTGGTGCCGGGATGCCGAGCAGGGTCGCGAGCCGCGCACGCTCCTCCCGCACGCGCGGCGCGGCAAGCCACCGCGCGAGGGTGCGTGCCACCGACGGCCCCGGTCGTGGCAGGCGCCCGGTGCCGTACACGGCGTCGAGCGCCCGCACCGCGGCGAAGCCGGCGTCCGTCGTCCGATCCGACCGCGCGAGCAGATCAAGGAGAGGGCGTTCCAGCGACGGGTCGGGGTGGGCCTCGAGGGTCTCCGCGACGGCCTGCACCACGGCTTCGTCCCGACAGCCGAGCAAGGACGCCGCCTGGGGCAGGGGGTAGGGGTCCAGCGCGAGCAGTCGCTCGGCGGCCGCCGTCCGCAGGGCCGGGGCATCGGCACCGCACGCGAGGTCCCGAAGCGCGGAGGGGTCGGTCACCGCGGGAAGCACGGCGATCCGGAAGGCGAGCGGCTGGGTGGGCTCCATCAGGCTGGCGACCGACGACGGAAGCGATCGGGCCTCGGCCATGGCTCGCAGCGCCGCCGCGCGGTCCTCGGGATCCGGGCCGGTCCACGCCGGGGCCAGCAGCGCACGGGCGCGCCCACGCGCCACGGTCGGGACGAGCCCGATCGCCTCCCGGCGCACCGCGGGGTCGGGGTCGGAGAGCCCCCGCACCACCACCGTGTCATCGTCGTCGAACCGTGCACGGGGAAGCACGCGGAGCACCGCGAGACGCACGCGCGGCGAGGTGCTCCCGGAGAGTGCCGCGAGGACCTCCGCGCGGCTGCTGCGCGACGCGAGCGGCGCCCACGCCCGCAGGAGCGGCACGCGCACGTCCTCGTCGCGATCGCGCACCAGCAGGACGCGCATGCGCGCCAGATCGTTCGGGCTGGCCCCCGACAGGCCCGCGCGTCCAAGGGCCCATGCGGCGCGGCGTCGGGCCTCGAGCCGCCACGGCGCCTCCACCAGGTCCAACAACGCGTCCACCACGCGGGCATGTCGCACCGCTGCGATGCCGCGGACGCCCATCCGCCCCAGCGCGGTGGCGGCTTCGCGCGCGAGCGGGCCCTCCAGCGCGGGCACGAGCAGGTCCACCGTCTCGGCGCGCCCCTGGCGCCCCAGCGCGAGGAGCAGCGCCCCGCGCACCTCCCTGGCACGTTCGCG
>JBDLRI010000086.1:0-6936 GCA_039800105.1 Pseudomonadota bacterium | reverse complement strand
CCCTTGTGGAGCACCTCGGCGATGTAGAGCACCGTGTCCAGGCCGATAAAGTCCGCGAGCTGCAGCGGGCCCATGGGCTGGTTGGTGCCGAGCTTCATGGCGGTGTCGATGTCCTCCACCGTGCCGATGCCCTCGTAGAGCGCCTGGGCCGCCTCGTTGATGTACGGCATGAGCACGCGGTTCACGATGAACCCGGGCATGTCGCGCCCGAGCACCACCGTCTTCCCCATGCGCTCGGCAGCCGCGCGGACGGCGTCGTAGGTCGCGTCGTCGGTCGCCATGCCGCGGATCAGCTCCACGAGCTGCATGACCGGCACGGGGTTCATGAAGTGCATCCCCATGACCTTGTGGGGGCGATCCGTCCGGGCCGCGATCGCCGTGATGGAGATCGACGAGGTGTTGCTGGCGAGGATCGCGTCCGGCTTGGCGACCTTGGACAGCTCCGCGAAGATGCGGAACTTCAGCGCGGGGTTCTCCGTCGCGGCCTCGATCACGAGGTCCGCGTCCGCATGCGCCGCGAGCTCCGTGCTCCAGCGAATCCGTCCGAGGATCGCCTGCGCCTCCGGGTCGGTGAGCGTCCCCTTCTTCTGCAGGCGCGCCAGCGAGCCCTCGATCGTGGCGCGGCCACGCGCGAGCGCGGCGTCGCTCACGTCCGTGCAGGTGACGTCGTAGCCTGCCGCCGCGGCGACCTGCGCGATACCGTTCCCCATCTGACCCGCGCCGATGACGCCCACACGCACGATGCTCATCCGGACCCTCCCTGACGGGCTTGCCGTCGTGCGCGCACGCATATCCTGCCCGACGCGCCGCCGACGGTGCCCGGCATGACCGGTCCGGCACAGGGACGCCTCGACGCCTGGCTCCACGCGCACGCCAGCTGCGTGGGGCGCGAGGCCGCGGCGGCCACCATCGCCGGGCTGCTCGCCACGCACGGCCGTTGCGTGCTGGTCGGGCCGACGGGATCCGGCGCATCGACCCTGGCGGCGCGCGTCGCGACCCTCTCGGAGCACCCGGTGGTCCGTGTGGACGGGGCCGGCTGCGGTGAGCCGGCGGACGCCCTGCGCGCGGTGGGCCACGCGCTCGGGGTCGTGCCCTGCGGGGATGCCTCCGCGGTACGCGCGGCCCTGCGTGCGGCGCCGGCCGCGCTGTGGATCCTGGACGACCTCGACGCGTCCCTGCTCCCGACGGTGGAGGACCTTCTGTCCGCCGGCGCCCCGCCCCGCGTGCTCCGCGTGGCGCCCCGCCCCGAGGACGTGACGGACCGGGAGCCCATCCACGCGGTCGAACCACTCCCCCGTGCACGCGTACAGGGGCTGTTTCCCGACGTCGACCTCGACGCCCTCGCGCGGGCCGGGCACGGCCGCAACCTGCTGATCGCGCGCGCCTGCCAGGAATCGCGTCTCGATCTCGACGGCCTGCGGCACCGGCTCGCGGGCATCGCGTGGCGCGCATCGTTCCCCGCCGGCGTGCGGGGCGAGGTGCCCCACGGCGTGCCGAGTTGCCTGTTCCTGTCGGACGGCGACCACGTGCGGCTTCGTCGCGCTGCCGGCGTGCTGCTCCCGCCTGCGGCCCCGGACGTCGCGACGCACGTCCTGCCGCTCCTGGCGCCGTGGCTGGCGACGACGGAGGGTGCGGCCTTCCCTGCGCTGCCGCAGCCGGCGGACGTCGCGGCGCTGCGTACCCTGCGGCGGGTCGCGCGCGATCCCGAGACGCTCTCCCGCGCGGACGCGGCGCGGGCCCGGGTAATCGCCGCGCTCGGCCAGATCGCGCTCGGCCGGCAGCTGTGCGCCGAGGCACGGGGCCGCGCGTCGGGACGCCCCGAGCGGAGGTGGCTGGCGTGGGCCGAGGGAGACCTGCTGCTCGCGTCGGGCAGCACCGAGGAAGCCGCCGCGTGCTGGCGTGACGCGGCGGATGCCTTCTGCGAGGCCGGAGACGGCCAGGCCCACGCGCGCATGCTCGCCTGCGCGGCCTACCGTTTGCGCCAGCGCGGTGAGCACGAGGCTGCCGACCGGCTCGCCGTGGTCGTGCGTGCCCTGCCGTTGATTCGCGACATGCCAGGCGACGGCGACGCGCCCGCGGCGCGGGCCACGCGGGCCCACCGCACCGCGGAGCGCGCCCTGCGGAACCTCGATTGGCCCGCCGCCCGGGTCGCGGCGACGGAGGCCGCTGCGTTGTGGGCGGGGATCGGCGAGCACGGCGCCCACGCCGCGGCGCTTCGGCTACGCGGGGATGTGCGGGGGCTCGCGGGAGAGCTGGACGCCGCCGCCCGTGACTACGAAGACGCTGTGCGGCTCGAGGTGCGCACCCGCGACCTCCACGGCCTGGTGCGGACCCTGACCCGCGCCGCCGCCGTCGCGGAAGCACTCGGACAGGGGCTTACGGCACGGCGCCACCACGAAGAGCTGCGCGCCCTGCGGGACATCCTCGGCACGGCACCCGGATGAGCCGCGCGTGCGCGGCCCGGGGCGTTGCGGGCACGCCGCCGCGTTTGGCCCCCCGTCCCCCCCTCAACGCCAGGTCACATCGGCGTCGCCGAGCTCGAGGCGAAGCCGCGCGACGAGGTCGCCGTTCGTCACGGGGAGGAGCGCGTAGGGCACCGCATCGGCCGGCGTCCAGCCGCCCTCGGGGTCCAGCTCCCCCAGGGCGAAGGCCGCCGGACGACCCGGAAAGTCCCACGTCGTGTCGGTGCTGCCGCACTGCGAGTCACCGTCCGTGTCCGAGCAGCGGAACACCTGGAGCCCGGGATCGGTGGTGAAGACGAAGCGGTCGCCGTCGGTCGGCGGGCGGGCGCCCTCGTCGAGCAGGAACGACACGGCGCCGGCGTCGGAGAGGTAACGGACCCCGCTTCGCGCGCGGGAGGCCTGCAACCCGGAGCGCGTCCCCTCGACCGCCCAGTCGAGCGTGGCGCTGTCCCACCGCACGGTCCAGGTCTCCCCGCGGGTGACCCCGCCGCACGGAGAGGCCACGATCTGCTCCCCCGTCTCGGAGTCGATGACGAGCGCCGCATCACTCGCCTCGCCCTGGTCCCGGAGGGTGACGTACTCCGCCCCGGAGTCGCGCAGTGGATTCGGACCGTGCGGACCCCGCGCCGCGGTGACCGCGCAGCCCGTCGGTCCCTCGAGCTGGAGGGCGCGGCCGTCCCCGAGCGCCACGACCACCGTCGGAACCCGCGGATGCGCGCCCCACGCGTCGGTGCCGGGAAGGGTCACCGGCCCCGGCGTGGCGGACAGCCCCACGACGGGCGCGAGCAGGTCCACGCCGGCGCCGACGGACAGGACCGGGTTCGGATCGCGCCACTCCTGGGCGACCAGGTCGAACACATCGACGCGCTGCAGACCCAGCGGTGCGACGAACAGGTGCGAGAAGGGCGCGTCGTAGGCATCGACGCCGCCCTGCCACGCCAGGTCCACGACGGGCCCTGCCACCGCGAGGCCCTCCACCGGAACGGTGACGGGATCAGCGTCGAGGTCGAAACGCAGCACCCACACCGTCCCGTGCGCCGTGTCGCCCACGAACACCCGACCGTCCGGTGCGACCGCCATGCGACCGGGTCGCGCCCCGGTCGGGAGTGTCACCGTGCCGAGCGGGGTGCCGTCGAGGCCCTCGAAGACCCGCACGGCGCCGTCGACGGACACGAGCACCGTGCGACCGGAGGCGAGCAGCGCGTGTGCGCCCTCGGCGCGCGCCTCGATCCCGGAGCGGGTCTCGATGACGAAACGGTCCCCGTCGGTTCCGTCGGCATCGAGCAGCAGGCCGAGCTCGCCGCCGGCGCTGCGCCACGGCACGCCCACCATGGGCCCCACCGCTTCGGGCTGGCTTCGGCTCCCGTGCGCCGTCCAACGACCGGCGACGCGCGTGAAGGTCCACGTCTCGGTGGTGGTGCGGCCGGGCGTGACCGCGACCTCGGTCACGCGTGGCGCCACGCCGTCCCCGTCGAGGTCCTCGACGCGCGGGGCATCGGCCGCGGCCTCGACCTCGGAGGGATGGCCGTCCCCGTCCACGGACACGATCCAGGGCACCTGGATGGCGACCCCCGTGGCGGAATCCAGCGCCCACGCGCTCACGCGCGCACGGTCCCCCACGACGACGAGATCCTGCAGCAACCTGGACGTGCCGGTGGCGAGCGGGGTGGCACGCACGAAGCTCGCCGTGGGGTCATCGGACAGCAGGCGACCCGCCGCGAGGTCGACCGGCACGATGCGTCCGCTGCGCAGGTTGGCGACCAGGGCGATCGGTTGGCGGAAGGGCCCGTCTTCCGGCGCCAGGACGGCCGACGCGGAGGGTCCGTCGAAGTGGAGCGGAATGCCCTCGGTGGCCGCGCAGCCCAGCATCGCGAGTGTCACGATCATCGGTTCGCCACCGTGGTGAGCGGGCGCAGGAAGGACGGGCTCCCGGGGTCCGCGTCGAGGACGGTCAGCGTGGAGCGGGCGGTCCGCCCGTCCAGCTCGCCCAGGTACATCCCCACCACGAGCCAGCGGCCATCGGGGGAAACGGTCAACGCGTAGGGGTTCTCGCCGAGATCGCGCGTCTCTCCGACGACGGTGCCGCCCGGGCCTTCGTCGAGGTCCACGACGCTCACGCTGTTGTGGTTGAAGTTGCTGACGAACAGGTGCCGTCCGTCGGGGTGGATGGCGAGCGCCGCGGGACCGACCACGGACTGCGTGCCCACGCCCGCGTCCCGGGAGCCGGCGCGCGGCAACGGGAGCATGGTGACGAGCCCCTCGCGGACGACCTGCGCGTCGTCGTCGTCCGCCACGCGCGCGAGGTCCAGGGCGTAGAGCGCCTCCGGCTCGTCGGAGACCCCCCAGAGCCACCCGCGGACCGGGTCGACCCACATGGCACGCAGGCCGGACCCCATGCCCGACGACCCGCCCACGCCGTTGGTGGTGGTCTCCACGAGCAGGACGGCCTCGAGGTCGAAGGCGTTGAGATCCGGGTCTCCGGGCACGCCGTCGTCGCGGACGTCGAGGACGTAGACCCACGGGCGGAGCTTGCAGCCGACGTAGAGGAACCCGCGCACGTCATCCCGGGTGAGCGCGCTGCAGCCGAGGCCGTCCAGCGTGGCCCCGTCGAGCGTGACGTCGAGCGAGATGGAGTCGCCGTCACGGGCGGGACGCACGTCGAACCCGACGCGATCGGCCGCGGTCGGCAACCGCAGGTCGCGATGCCAACGGTCCGGCTCATCCACCCACGCGAGGCCGGGGCGCGCCTGGCCGGCGTCCAACCCCGTGTACCAGGCGACCCACCCCCCGTCGGCGCGTCGCACCACGGGCCGCTCCAGCCCGTCCGCGCCGAACGTGCCGAGATCGGCCCGCAGCACCGGCCGCGACACGCCGAGGACGTCCACGGCACCCGCGAAGGCATCCGCGTCCGAATCGCGGCGCGCATGTCCGATGGACCACGCGGCGCCGTCGTACCCCGCGTACCACAGGTGGGTGACGCCGTCCTCGGTGACGACCCAGGGATCACGGACGCCGGCGTCGTCCCACGCACCCGCGCGGCCCAGGTCGAGCAGCCAGCCATCCTCGGCGGCGCCCAGCGGCGTGAAGCCGGTCCCGTCGGCGTCGCCGTCGGCCGCACCGATGCGCCAGTGGGTGCCGTCGAAACCCGAGAACCAGAGACGCACGCCTCCGTCGCCACGCGACTCGACGCTGCCAGGAACAACGCCACCGCCCGTCCATCCGTCCCGCGGGGCGAGGGCGGGCATCCCATCGTGCGTCCACGTCATGCCGTCCACGCTGGTCGCGCGGGCGACCCGCTGCACGCCCTCGGTCTCGCACGCGTACAGCACCACGCGGCTGCCGTCCGGCTGGACCCAGCCGACGGGCGCGTCCACCGCGAGGCAACCGGCCTCGTCGGCGTCGAAGAGAAGCTCCGGCGCGAGGCCCAGCTCCGTGCCCGCCACGTCGGTCCAGCCGATGGCGCTGGACCCGTCGTCCATGGCGAGCGCGAGCAGCACGCCGTCCTGCGCCGGGGCATCGTCCGCGAGCGGCCCCCCGACGCGCACGGAGTCCCACCCGACGGACGCCGGCTCGAACAGCTGGCCCACCGCGACGCGCGCGCGCCACCCGGACACCGCGTCCTCGCGTGTCATCCCGGGCACGAGGCCGAACCCGTCCACGTCACCATCCGTGTCCGACAGGGCGAACAGGCCCTCGGCGTTGACCTGGAGGGCCACGGCGGGCGCCACCGTGGCCGGAAGGGTCCCCACGAGGCCGTCGTCGCGCCACGCGTGGCCATCCACGCTGCGCCACGCGCGCACGTCCCACCCGTCCGAGGCCAGGACCGCAGCGACCAGGTGGAACGCCCCCGCCCACCGGTGCACCTCCGGCGCGGCGAGGCCGACCCCGGCCAGCGCGGCGTCGCGCGGGGTCCATGTCACCCCGTCGACGCTCTCGGCCTCGGCGAGCCCGCCCGCGCCGTCCGCGTACCACAGACGCCACAGCGACGCCTCGGAGTCCCACAGCAGGCTCGGCGCGCCGCCCCCCGGCGCGAGCGCGATCACTGCCGCGTCGCGGGCGCGGGAGAAGCGCGCGCCGTCCTCGCTCGTGGCGATGCCGATGCCCCGTACGCCGTCCGACTCCCCGACGTAGGCCATGCGCCAGCCGACGGCGTTCCGGGCGAGCGTCGGCGCCGAGAGCGCCGCGTCCCACGCCCCCGGGCGGGCCTCCAGCACCGCGGCGCCGTCGAGCGACCACGTGACCGTGGAGGCACCCAGCGTGGCCGCGCGCAGCCGTGCTCCCGAGGGCTCCGCGAACACGACGCGGACGGTGTCACCGGCGTCCATGACGGCCGGGTCGACCATGCCGTCCACCTGTCCGTCGAGGTCCAGCGCGAAGCCGTCCCCGGCCTCACGCCAGCTGCCCTCGCCGTTGCCGATCCACGCGCGCAGGCGGGGGGGCGTTGCGGGGGGGGGCGCGGCCCCCCCCCCCCCCC
>JBDLRI010000085.1:0-6140 GCA_039800105.1 Pseudomonadota bacterium | reverse complement strand
TGAACCCACCCTTCACAGCCGGGTGAAACACCCTTCGACGCACCGCCAGTGCTCATCGGCCAACCCCTCGCCATCCCGCGCGTCGTGCGACACGATGACGACCCGCACCCCCCGCGCCGCGCACCACGCGGCGGTCGCGTCGCGCAGACGCTCCCGAAGGGGCAGGTCGAGGGCTGCGAACGGCTCGTCGAGCAGCAGCAACCGCGGCGAGGCGAACAGGGCACGCCCCAGGGCCACGCGCTGACGCTCACCCCCCGAAAGCCGTCGCGGGGCCCGGTCGAGCAGACCCTCGAGCCCGAGCCACGCGACGACCTCGGGGTCGACGCCGTGCCCCGCGTAGCCAAGGTTCCCGCGCACGGAGAGATGGGGGAACAGCAACGAATCCTGCGGCACCCAACCGACGCGCCGAATCCACGCCGGCATCGACCCGGACGGCGCCAGCCACGGCTCGCCGAAGGCCGTGACGGTGCCGTCGATCCCGCGTTCCACGCCCGCGAGCACGCGCAGGAAGGTGCTCTTTCCGGCGCCGGACGGCCCGGTGATCAGCACCCCGCGCGCATCGGAATCCATCCGCACGCGAACGGCCGCCGAACGGACCCGTACGTCGACGGACAGCCACGGGTCAGGCATCGTCCAGCTCCAGCCGTCGTCGCTGACGGCGCACCAGCACCTCGAACGCCGCCAGCGCGCCCAGCGAGAGCACCATGCTGGCGCCGACAAGGAGGCGGATCCGACCCTCGCCGTCCGGCGTCTCGAGGAGGGTGTAGACGGCGAGCGCGATGGTGCGCGTGCGTCCCTCGGTGTTGCCGGCGAGGACGGCCGTGGCACCGAACTCCCCGAGCGCGCGCGCGAACGCGAGACTGATCGCCGCCAGGACGCCAGGGCCGGCGAGCGGCAGGGTGATGCGTCGCCACGTGGCGGCAGGAGGCACCCCAAGCGTTCGGGAGACGTCCTCGTAGCGCGGGTCCACCGTCTCGAAGGCAGCCCGCAAGGTGAGCACGAACAACGGGAACCCCACGACGAGCGCGGCGACCATCGCACCAAGCCACGAGAACACCACCGGAACCCCGAGGGCGTCGAGCCAGGCGCCGAACGGCCCGGTGCGGCCGAACACGCGCAGGAGCACCAGTCCCGTCACGACCGGCGGAAGGACCAGCGGGGCACTCACGAGCGCGGCGAGCAACGCCTTTCCCGGGAACCTTCGGCGCGCGAGGACCCACGCGACGCCCATGGCCGCCGGCAACCCCAGCGCGGTCGCCACGACGGCCACCTGCATCGAGAGGAGGATGGCGGCATACGGACTGACCATCACGGCGGCGAGACCCGCGTGAAGCCCGCGTCGTCGAACATGCGCACCGCCGCGTCGCTGCGGCAGAAGGCGAGAAAGGCCGCGGCGGCCTCCGGGCGCGTCGACGTGGTCGTCACCGCAGCGGGGTAGCGGATGGCGGCGTGCACGGTCTCCGGCACGACCCACGCCACGCGCACCCGTGGTTCCACGCGGGCGTCGGTGGCATACACGATGCCCGCGTCCGCCTGGCCCGTCGCGACCCATGCCAGCGCCGTCCGGACACTGTCGCCGCGTACCACGCGCGGTGCGACCGCGGGCCACGCGCCGAGACGCACCAGGGCTTCCTGGGCGTACGTGCCCGCTGGCACGTGCTCCCCGGCCAGGGCCAGATGGCGCACCGTCGGCCCAGCCAGGTCCGCGCCGCTTGCCAGCGCGCCGGTGAAGCGCGTCGGAACCACCACCACCAGGCGATTTCCCGCGAGCTCCACCCGAGAGTGGCCCAGCACCGCCCCGCGACCTGCGAGGGTGTCCATCCACGCGCGGTCGGCCGAGACGAACACGTCGGCCGGAGCGCCGGCCTCGACCTGGCGCGCAAGCCGGGAGGATGCGTCGAACGCGAGGAGGACCGGCGGGTTTCCCTGCCCCGTCCACAGCGCCGCGACGCGCGGCAGCACCTCGGCCAGGCTCGCCGCCGCAAGGACCCGCAGCGCCGCAGGTTCAGCCGCACGCCCCTGCATCGTCGGGAACGCCACCAGGAGGGCGACGACGAGGAAGCGCGCCATCCCCGACGCCTATCTGGAGGCAGGTCGGGTGGGTAGCACTCCGAGGTCGACCAGCATGGGAGCGACAGCCTCCGTGAGGGCGCGCCTTCCCTCCGCGTTCACGTGCACATCATCGACATAGCCCTCGGACGGCGCCGGCGGGGACACCACCCGCGCCCGCATCCCGCGCAGCGCCGAGCGCACGCGGCCGCGGACCTGCGCACGCTGCCGCCGCGTCTCGTCTCCCGGCTCCTCCGGGTTGCCGGGCAGCTCCAGCAACATGGGTTCCCGACCGCGACCCCGCGCCACCTCCAGGAACCTGCGGAGCCAGTGGAGCGGTGGCGTCGTCGCACCTTCGTGCTCTGCCCCGGGCCTTCCATCGGAGACGCGCATGCTGTCGACGCGCACCCCGAGGACGTGCCACAGGCGGTTGGCCAGGTACGCGCGGTTCCGGTACAGACGGGACGCGCGCCGCAGGTAAAGGTCCGCCACGCACTCGGCATCCCGTCCGCCCGGGGTCGTGCACGTGGACCAGACGATCTCCCGGGTCGCCGTCCAATCCGCCAGGTCCAGTGCCTGCGTCTGCCAGGACACCTGCGACGCCGCGAGATCGCTGGGACCGAACGCGACCGCGAGCGCATCCGCCGAGCCGGCGGCGTCGAGGTCCCGCAAGGCAAGGTACCAGTCGAGCGGCGCGGAACCCGCGGCCGCGAGGACGTGCAGCCGAACGCCGGGCCCGAGCGCGTCGGAGAGGAGGGCCTGGTCCAGGCTCTCCTCGGCGAGGCAGGTGCCGAACAGCACGAGATCCACGCGATCCGTGTGAAGCGCGGCGCGCGCCTGGGCCACGCGCCCCGTGAACGCACCCGGAGCGGTGTACGACGCGCGCACGACGAGCTCCGCGCCGATCACGACGAGCACCCCGACCAGGAGCGCCGCGCGGGACGACAGGCGCACGCCGTCAGAACTGGAAGTAGAGGAACCGGACGCCATACGTGGAACCCAGGACGGTGATCAGGGCGACGAGGACCGCGAAGACACCGGCTTGCAGTGTCCATGGCACCCCGCGCACCGCGGTGTCGGGGGACGCGCGCTCCTGGACCAGCTCGACCGCGAGCACGACCCCGGCGAGCAGCGCGAGCAGCCCGGCGCGGGACGCATCCAGCGGGGTGACGCCGCCGCCATCGCGCAGGCGGGACGCGAGCCGCGCGAGATGGGCGAGGTCGTGGGCCCGGAACACCACGAATCCGAGCATCAGGACGTGAAAGGTGGCGAGCACACGCACCGCTCGCGGGCCCGGCAAGGACGGCAACCGTCTCCCCAGGACCAGGGCGGCACCGTGCCATGCGCCCCACAGCGCGAAGGTCCAGTTGGCGCCGTGCCACAGACCCGCCAGCACCATGGTCCCGAGCAGGTTCCGGGCCTCCGCGCGACGGTTCCCCCCGAGCGGCACGTACACGTAGTCGCGAAACCACTCCGAGAGGGACACGTGCCAACGCTGCCACAGCTCCCGGGGGCTCGCCGCCAGGAACGGGCGTCGGAAGTTCTCCATCAGCTCGACGCCGAACAGCAGCGCCACGCCGCGGGCGATGTCCGAGTAGCCGCTGAAATCCGCGTAGATCTGCCAGGTGAAGGCGTAGGCCGCGACCACGACGCACGCTCCGGTCGGCGAATCCGACTCGAAGCCGGCGGCCACGACAGGCGCGAGGTTGTCGGCGACAACGAGCTTCTTGAAGAAGCCCCATGCGATGAGCCACGGTGCGCGCGCCAACTGGGTGCCATCCGGACGCCGCATGGCGAGGAGTTGCGGCGCCAACCGCGCGCCGCGCTCGATCGGACCCGCAACGAGCTGCGGAAAGAACGTGATGAACAGCAGGAAATCGGCGAGTTCACGAAAGGGACGGACCTGTCGACGGTAGACGTCCACCGTGTAGGCCATCGCCTGGAACGTGTAGAAGCTGATGCCGACGGGAAGCACCCACGCCAGGGTCGGCCAGGCGACCGTGACACCTGCCCGCGCGAGCGCGTCCTGCACCTCGCGGGTCACGAAGCCGGCGTACTTGAACACCACGAGGGTGCCGAGGTTCACGACGATCGACACGATGAGCAGGGTCGTGCGTCGGCGCGCACCCACCTCCGGGCGATCCATGGCGAGGGCCACGGCCCAGTCCAAGGTCGCCGTCGCCACGAGCAGCGCCAGGAACGACGGCGACCACCACCCGTAGAACACCAGCGACGCCAGGAGCAGCCACATCCGGCCGGCGCGGAGGGACACGGTCCACCACACCGCCAGCACCACGGCAAGGAAGGCGACGAACACGAGCGAATTGAACTGCATCGCGACCGAGCCGCCGTAGCCGGGCGGGGCCGCCCCCGCACGGACCCTGCGCGACGACGCGCGGACCTAGCGCTCGTTGAACCCGCGGCCTGCGAGGATGTCGGACACGCAGCGCTCGACGCGACGCACGCGGGTCGCGGCCTGTGCAGCACCCGACACGTGAAGGATGTGGCTGCGCCTGCGGCCGGGGGTGAGCGCTTCGAAGGCAGCCCGCAACGAAGGGTCCTCCGCGAGCCGGCGCGCGAGCTCCTCCGGAATCGGCTGCGGTGCCGTGGCGTGCGCCACCTTCACGCCATCCCGTTCCAGGGCGATGGCCTGCTCCACGAACCGCCCTGCCTGCGATAGCCGGGCGAGCGCGTCCTCCACGGAGCGGAACCGCAGGACCCGCGCGACGTGGGAGTTCGGGCCAGCGGTCTCGAGCGCGCCCTCCTCGTCGACGAGGGCGGCCCCCTTGAAGAACGACAACGCGCAGGAATCGTTGAACGACGCGAGCATCACGACGTTCTTGCCTTCCAGCGTGTAGCAGGGCGAGCCCCACTTCATCTCCTCCGTGAGCGCCGTCGACCGGAGGAGCCCCCGCAAGGCGACGAGCGCCGGCGTCCAGCGGTGCACCTTGCAGGTGGGGGTCTGGTAGCGGTCGCAGCGTCCGCAACCATCCTGCAGGTAGGCGTCGACGCTCGTGCGGTTCACGGTCGTCCCTTACAGCGCCGGGAAGGAGTAGGTCGTCCCGGTGCTGCGGCCGTTGTACTTGACGGTCAGCGTGAACGCGACCGTCGAGGCAAGGCTGATCGACACGTCGGTGTTGCTGTTGCGGGTGACGACACCGACGACACTCGTTGCGCCCGTCTTGTTCACGGTGTCCGTCACGGTGCTGCCGCCGGCGTCCGTGTACGTGGCCGACATGTAGTCCCAGTTGGCCGTGGTGGTCACCGCGGACACCGACGTCGCGGTGCGCGTGATGGTGAGCCCCGTGGCGGAGTCGGTGAAGGTACCGAGCCCGCCGACCGTGGCGCCGCCCGAGGCGGTCGTGGTGATGTCCGAGGAGGGCGTCGGCGCGATCGACACCGTGACGACCTGGGCCACCGAACCGCCGTGCCCGTCGCTCACGGTCACGGTGAACGTCTCGGATGTGGCACCACCCGCGGCTGCCGCATCCCGCGCCGCCGTCGTCGGCGTGTACGTGAACGCACCGGTCGCGGCATCGATCGTCACCGTGCTGCCGGAGGTCGGCGCGCTGGAAACGGCGTAGGACAGCGTGTCGCCATCCGCGTCCGAGCCCGTCACGCTGCCCGTCACCACCGCCGTGGCGGCGTCCGGGGACCCCGCCGTGAAGCTGGCCGTCGGCACCGTGTTGGACGCACCGATCATCACCAGCACGGCCTCTGCCACGGAACCGCCATGACCATCCGAGACGATCACGGTGAACGAATCCGTCGTGGCGCCCCCGCCCGCCGCAGCATGGCGCGCCATCGCCGTCGGCGTGTACGTGAACGCGCCCGTCGCCGGGTCCAGCGACACCGAACCCGATGAGGCGTTGACGCTCACCGCGTAGGAAAGCGTGTCGCCATCCGCGTCCGAGCCCGTCACGCTCCCTGACACGACCCCCGTGATCGCATCCGGCGTCCCCACCGAGACGCTGGCGGTGGGCGCCGCGTTGTCAGGTGCGATCGCCACCGTCACCGGGAGGTCCGTGGATCCGCCATGGCCGTCGAACACCGTCACCGTGAAGGTGTCGGTCGTGGCGCCCCCGCCCGCC
>JBDLRI010000084.1:0-22651 GCA_039800105.1 Pseudomonadota bacterium | reverse complement strand
AGGGCATCGCCCGGGTGTGCGCCGACCTCGGCGTGCCGTGGATCTTCAAGGCCAGCTTCGACAAGGCCAACCGCAGCGCGGCCGCGAGCTACCGCGGACCGGGCCTGCAGGCGGGCCTGGCGGAGCTGTCGGCCCTCCGCGCGGCGCTCGGCGTGCCGGTCACCACCGACGTGCACCTGCCGGAGCAGGCCGACGCCGCCGCGCAGGTCGTGGACCTGCTGCAGGTGCCGGCGTTCCTGTGTCGCCAGACGGATCTGCTCGCGGCGTGCGGCGCCACCGGACGGCCGGTGAACGTGAAGAAGGGCCAGTTCGTCGCGCCGGAGGGCATGGCCGGCGTGCTGGGCAAGCTTCCGCCGGGGCGGGTCATCCTCACCGAGCGCGGCACCACCTTCGGCTACGGGGACCTGGTCGTCGACTTCCGCGGGCTGTCGCGCATGCGCGCCCTCGGCGTCCCCGTGTGCTTCGACGCCACCCACAGCGTCCAGCGGCCGGGTGGCGGGGCCGCGGCACCCGACGGCGGGCCCACGACCGGGGGCGATCGGGACATGGCGCCCGTCCTTGCGCGCGCCGCCGTGGCCGTCGGGGTCGATCTCGTGTTCGCCGAGGTCCACGACGATCCCCGCGAGGCCCTCTCCGACGCGGCCAACGCCCTGCCGCTCGCGGGGCTGCGGGGGTTCCTGGAGCCGCTGGTGGCCCTCCACGCCGCGCGGGGGGCGTTGCGGGGGGATGTCCCCCCGCCCCAGGCGTCCTAGAAGACTTCCATCCACGCCATGTTGGCGGTGCCCATGAAGGGGTCCGTCGCCACGCGCAGGGAGCTCACGGCATCCCCTTCGTCCGGGCCGCCGCCGGTGCCGTACATCACGGTGCCGTAGGAGGTCACGCTCACCCCGGAGATGTAGCCGCTCTCCTCGACGTAGGGGTTGTCGGAGGTGGTGGCGTCGCCGTCCCCGTCGGTGTCCAGGCCGGGCGTGCAGTCATCGAACCGCACGCCGTACACGCGCCCGGTGCCGAGCTCGCAGGCGTCGGGGTTCGGGATGTAGGTGCTGAAGTAGACGACCCCCGCGAACACCGTGGGCTCCGAGGTCAGTCCCTCCCCGAGGTCGAGCGGGAGGTAGCCGGCGTTGCCGTCGCAGGAGATGGGCGTGGCGCGGGTGGCGCAGTCCAGCGGGGCGGTGTCCTTCATGGCGAAGAAATAGCCGCGCTGCGTGCCGGAGCGGTCGTACGGCGTGCCGGTGCCCCAGTAGATTCCGAGTCCCCCGCCCGGCAGCCACGCCGTCGTGGCGGCGTAGAAGACCTCGGGGCGCGCGCCCACGCCGTTGCTTCCGGTGCTGCCACCCTTGGGATCGTAGAACTCGCACCACGTGAGGTCGTCGGGGTCGCTGGTGCGGAGGATGGCCTTGTAGAGCCAGCTGGAGCCCGGGCTCTCGGCGTCCGACGGGCCCCCGCCGCCCTCGTCCTGCGGACGGTAGGCGGTGGTCACCGGGAAGTAGACCACGTCGCCGTCTCCGTCGCTGTCGACGTCCACCGCGGCGAGCGCCGCGGAGATGTAGCCGTACTCGAGGCGGCTGGCGGAGTCGTTGTAGTTGACCTGCGCGGTGGTCACCGCCCCGGTGGTGTTGCGGCCCACGGACGCACGGTGCGTGGCCAGGTCGGGGAACGCCGTGCCGATGTTGTCGCCCGCGTCGGAGAAGCCCACCGACTCGGTGTTGTTGCGGTCGTCCCCCATGTTCCACATGTAGAGGTTGGCCTCGCTGGAGCGCCAGTAGTCGTTGCCCCCGCTGCTGGTCATGCCGACCGCGCGGCCGCCGCCCCACATCGCCACCCAGCGGTCATGCGGCCGCGACGCGACCGTGGCGTCGTACACGTTCATCACGACCGGGCGGCCCGTGGTCATGCCCATGGCGGTGCGGTCCGTCTCGTTGGTCTGCTCCCACAGGAACGTCGGGGCCGTGGGGTCGGTGATGTCGAGCGCGAGCGTGACGGGACCGCCCATGCCCTGCTGCACGACCACGACGCGGTGCCATTCGGATCCGTCGGAGGACTTCCGGCCGTCCGCGTTCGCGTCGATCCACACGTCCTCGACCACGGGGCTGCCGTCGAAGAGGAAGGTGCGGCCGTACCACATCATGTCGATGAGGCTGCCGGCCCACTCCTCGGTGTGGTTGCGCAGCAGGAGGTAGCCCGGGACCCACGCCCACAGCTCCTCTCCCGCCTCGTCGTCGGTCGGCGTCTGCGCGTCGTCGTCCAGCCGGAAGGCGTGCAGCATGCCGTCGTTGGCGGCGATCAGCACGATGCTCGGTGCCTCGCTGCCCTCGAGGTCGTCGAGGAAGGCCCGGTAGGTGGGGTCGACGGCGTAGCGGTCGTCGCGGGCGCTCACGACCACCGGGATGGAGTAGGGCGAGTCGCCGAGCTTCCAGCTCCCGCGCGTGCCGGCGTAGGGGTACGCGTTGTTGAGGGTCAGGTCGAGGTAGCGGAACCGTGCCTCGGGCAGGCCGCGGGCGAAGTCGACGAGCTTCTGAAGGTCGTCTCCGTCGACGATGCAGTCACGGTCGAGGTCGTAGGCCTGGTCCGCGGCGCACGGCGCGGCCGATGCCGACACCGTCGTGTCGAGGTAGCGGGACAGCACGCTGGCGTTGGCGCTCACGGCCCGCACGAACTCATAGTCGAGGCCGATGCGGCCGGCGTTGCGCTCGGTCGACAGGGCCGCCAGGGACGTCAGCCCGTCCTCCCACGTGTAGATGTCGCGCGTGAGGACGCCGTCGCGGTCGTCCTGGTTGGACTCGGAGGCGTCCACGCGGCGGGAGACGAGGAGGTTGCCGGCGTCCCACACGGCGCCGCCGTAGGCGCTCGGACCTTCGTAGAGCACCTCCCCGAAGGTGGGGCTGGCGGGGTCGGTGTCGAGGGCGTAGCCGCGCACGTGCCCCTGGCCGAGCGGGTTCAGCCCGGTCAGCTCGTAGAAGCTGTAGATCATGTACGCGCCGTCTGCACTCAGGATCGGCGCGGAGCGGGAGTACGTGCCGGTGACGACGTCCGCGAGGATGCCGGTCATGACCCCGAGGATCTCGCCGTTGTCGTTGGCCTGGTCGTAGATGCCGTCGCCGACGGTGTTGCGGGCCGCATTCGTCCACAGGGCGTCGGAGAGCGTGTCCTGGCTGCCGAGGGCGATGGTGTGCGTCACGATGCGCTGGACGCCGGACAGCGCGCTGCGGTCGCTGTTGTAGAGGTGGGCCACGACGTTGTCGTAGAAGCACTGGGAGTCGGGGCTGCCGGCGCCTGCGGCGGTGCACGCCACCTCGTTCGCGCTCCCGTTGCTGGCCCCGGAGTAGAGCCCGGTGACCTGGTTGTCGTCGACCGGTCGGGAACGCGCCAGCACGACGATGTGCACGTCGGTGCACGCGTACGCGATGGGACTCTCGTTCCAATCGCCCGTCAGCCCGTCCCCGTCGTCATCCCGGTCGTTGTTGACGGTGCTGAGGCGCAGGTAGTCCTCGCCGACGGACTCGAGCACCTCGGCGAGGTTGCGGGTGGTTCCGCCCGCGGAGACGCTGGCGAGGGCGCTCGCGATCTCGGAGGCCGAGCTGCCCACGGGCGCGATGCGCAGGAAGGAGTCGTTGCCGGGCGCGGTGCTGCGGGTGCCCACCACGCCGTACTGCGCGTCGTCGAAGTGCCGGGTGATGCGCTGGATGGCGGTCTTCGCCTCGGTGAAGCACGAATCGCCGGTCGCGGCGCCGTTGCACGGCGTGCTCATCGCCGCGGAGGTGTCCAGCACGAAGATCACGACGGGCGGCACCATGGAGAGGCTGTTGAGCATCTCGTCGGTTCCCGTGGCGCTCGCGTGGGCGGTGCCGGGCAGGCATGCGGCCACCGCGGCGGCGGCCAGGGAGTACGAAAGGCGGGGACGCAGGGTGCGCATGGGTTCACCGTACCTTGCAGGAGCCGCGCACGACCTTTCGGACGGTCGTCTCGACCGAGGCGCGCATGGCGTTCAATTCTTCGAAGGATGCGTCCTTGAACGACGCGGACGAGGTCATCTCCCAGAAGTCGGCGCGGTAGGCCGCGCGGCCGAGCTCCGTACTGTAGCCGGGCGGGGGGTTTCCGCACTTGGCGTAGCGGGCGCGGACCTCGTAGAGGCCCTGGTTCATCGCGAACGCCACGCCGGCGAACTTCTCCTCGCCCTCGACCTCGGCCACGAACGTCTGGCCGGTGTCGCCGGTGTCGACCCCCTCGTTGGGCGGGTTCTCGGTCCGCAGCGTCCAGCGCGCGTGCTGGGATCCCGCATCCGCCGCCGTGAGCACCACCAGGTGGCGGCGGTTCTGGATGGCCACGCGGGCGTCGACCCCGGCCACCGACAGGGTCGTGCTGCCGATGACCGTGAGCAGCGCGATGAGCATGACCGCCACGAGCATGGCATAGCCACGCCGGTGACCGCGGCCCAGGGGGCGCCTCACAGCATCCCCTGCATGCGGAGGTTGCGCACCACGACCTCGGTCGCGAAGACCTGCCGGGGATACGCGTCGACCGCCGTGGCCGCCGGGTTGTCCTCGAGCGCGGGACGCTGCCCGGGGTGGCGTCGGCGGAGGTCCTGGCGGCTCGACCGCGCCACGACCGTGAGGCGCGCCATCACCACGTTCGCGGCGTTCGTGGTGGCGAGCGTGTTGCGCCAGCCCGTGCTGCACGACAGTTCCGTCGAGGGGTCGTCGTCATCGAGGCACCACGCCAGCTGGAGGTCCTCGATGTCCTCCACGACCGGCACGTCGTTCGTGCTCGGTGCGTCGAGGTCGAGGTCCATCATGAGGGTGGGGTGCGCGGCCGAACCCGGCCCCACGCCGTCGGAGCTGTTGGCGTCGATGTAGAACGTCGCCACCTCGGCGCGGGAGCACACCATCACCATCGGGAGGTTCGAGCCGGGCGTGCAGCTGTTGTCGAAATCGGTGGTGCCCGTGTTCGACGCCACGGTCACCTCGCCGTTCGCCGCGCTCACGGCGCGGATGCGCCACAACCAGCTCCGGAAGCCGCTCGGCGAGGCGTAGTCGTAGCACATGATCAGGTCGTCGGGCTGGTACTGGGCCAGCCGGACGGCGTTGCGCGGCAGCGTGGTGCTGAAGTTCAGGCGCGTCGTGTCGCACGTCACGGGCGCGTCCGGCCACGTGTGCACCACGAGCGACGGGTTCATGGACACGAAGGTCACGGCGTCGCTGCCGTTGGGGCCGGTGTTGTTGTAGTGCAGGATGGCCGGCAGCGGCTGGTTGGAATTTCCGCCGTACCCGAACACCCCGTTCGTCTGGCCGGACGTGCCGAGGCCGGCGTTGCGCGCGGCCCGCCCCAGGACGTCCATCGCGAGGCGGCCGTTCTGGTGGAGCTCGGCGCTCAGGTCCTGCCCCACGAGGGCCCGCATCTGGCCGTTGAACAGCGAGTAGAGCGCCGACACGACCACCAGCCCGATGGACAGCGAGAACATCATCTCGATGAGCGAGAAGCCGCGCCGCATCAGGTGTCCCTGTACCGGAAGGAGGAGATGGTGGTGGCGTAGCGGTCCCGGAACGCCGAGTCCCCGTAGGTGCAGCGCACGCGCAGGCGGACCCAGGTGTTGTCCGAATCCATGGACGTGACGTCCCAGGTGACGGTGTAGGACGCGGGCTGCAGGAACGAATCCGTGGTGGAGTAGGAGCTGTTGACGGGCACACGGGTGGTGGGCAGCTCCAAGGGCGCGCCCAGGCCGGCCGTCGTGTCGCCGCCGCCCCGGTCGGTCAGCTCGGTGATGCTGGCCCCGCGGCGCCACTCGAGCGCGAGAAGCCGCTCCATCTGGGTCTGCGCGAGGTAGGCGCAGTCGGTCATGCGCCGCGCGTTGGTGTTGGAGCGGACGGCCTCGTTGTGGAACCCGAACATGACGATGAGGGAGAAGCCCACGAGCGCCGACGCGACCATGACCTCGACCATGGTGAAGCCGCTGCGGGATCGCAGGCTCGGGGGGGTGGTCGGTGGACGGACGGGGACCATGGTACGCGGTATCGTAGCAAGATCCGTTCCAGCACCGGAAGGGGGCAGCTTGCGACGCATGTCACGGTGCGGACGGATTCCCGGTCGCCCGGTCGGGTGCGGGGCAGGGAAGAATCTTCCGGGTTGGGAAAAAACTACCCACCCACCCCGGGCGGGCACGCCGCGTCCACGGCGCGGCGCTGGCGAAGGACCGCCCGGCGGGTGTCGGGAAGCTCGGGCGGCCGCACCCCCTCCGCTTCCGCGGCGTCCAGCACGCGATCCGCCTCGTCCAGCCAGGCCCGCACGGCGGTGGCCGCGGAGGCACAGCGCGCGGGGCGAACCCGGCCGGCGCTCGCCGCGGCCAGCGCCCGCGCCCGCATCACGGCCGCCTGTCCGCGAAGCCGCGGGGACGCGTCGGCGGCGCGCCGGAGGGCCTCCCCGGAGGCCTCGGCGGCGTCTTCCGGCCGCTCGGCCGCCAGCAGGGCGCGTACCCGCGCGAGGTGCAGCTCCACGCGGTCGGGCGCCTCGACGATCAGCGGCTCGAGGGCGGTGAGCGCCGCAGCGGGGTCGCCGGACGCCAGCGCCACGAGGGCCAGTCCCTGGCGCGCGCCGAGGTCCCCCGGCGTCCGGGCGAGCGCGTTCTGGAAGCGCTCCCGCGCCACCGCCACGTTTCCGGCGGCGAGCGCCACGCTCCCGAGACCCCGGGGGCCGAGGGCGCTTTCGGGGTGCAGGGCGTCCAGGCGTGCGAAGGTGTCCCGGGCGAGATCCTGGCGCCCGGCGAGGTGGAGCGTCCACCCCAGGCCGTGGAGCGCCTCGGCGCGGGTGGGGTCGTCCTCGAGCACCCGTCGCCACGCGATCTCCGCCGCCACGAGGTCGCCGCGCGCCAGGGCGTCCTCGCCGGCCGCGACGTCCCGGGCCGTGCAGCCGGCGAGGGTGAGCGCGAGCGCGACGGCCAGAAGACGCCCGGGGGAGGCGTTGCGGAGGGGGCGGGCGCCCCCTCCGCCCCAGGAGCGAGGAGGAGTCACGGGGTGCCGCCCTCGGTGGCGTCGTCCCCGATGCCGTAGTCGCGGATCTTGTAGAGCAGCGCCTTGTAGGAGATCTCGAGGAGCCGGGCCGCTGCGGCCTTGTTGCCGTCGGTGCGACCGAGCGCGCGCACGATGAGCGCGCGTTCCAGCGCCGCCGATTGCCGCGGGATCGACAGGTCGTCGGCGTCGCGGGGGCCGTGGACGCGCCCGTGGAGGTCCGCCGGGAGGTCGTCCGGCCGGATGACGGCCCCGTCGGAGAGCAGCAAGGCGCGTTCCAGCGCGTTCTCCAGCTGGCGCACGTTGCCGGGCCACGGCGCGTCGAGGAGCCTTCGCAGCGCGTCCGGGTGGACCTGGGGACGCGGCAGCCGCAGGCGCGCGCTGCAGGCGTCGAGGAGGTGCTCCACCAGCAGCGGGATGTCCTCCGGACGCGCCCGCAGCGGGGGCAGGTGCAGGTGGATCACCGCCAGCCGGTAGTAGAGGTCCTCTCGGAACGCCGGGGGCGCGAGGGGGCGGGAGCTGGCCGCCACGATGCGGACGTCCACCGGCGTGTCGCGCGTCGCGCCGATGCGCCGGATGGCACGCTCCTCGATGGCGCGCAGCAGCTTGGCCTGGAGGCCGGACGGGATCTCCCCGATCTCGTCGAGGAACAGGGTGCCGCCGTCGGCCTGCTCGAACAGCCCCGCGCGGGCCGCCACGGCGCCCGTGAACGCCCCCCGCACGTGGCCGAACCACTCGGCCTCGAGCAGCGTGTCCGGGATGGCCGCGCAGTTCACCGCCACCCACGGCCCCCCGGCGCGGGGCGACATCCGGTGGAGGGCGCGGGCGATGAGCTCCTTTCCCGTGCCGCTCTCCCCGGTGACGAGGACGGTCGTGTCGGTGGGCGCGGCGCGCGCCAGGATGCGGGTGAGCTCGCGCACCGGCGGGGAGCGCCCCACGAACCCCTCCACCGGCTCGCCCGTGCGTTCCCCGAGCCGCGCGTTCTCGATGGCGAGGCGGCTCCGCTCGGCGGCCAGCGCCTCCCGCTCCTCGAGCTTGCGCAGCAGGAGCACGATCTCCTCGGCGCCGAAGGGCTTGGCGACGAAGTCGTACGCGCCGCGCCGCACCGCCTCCAGGGCGTGCGCGTTGCTGCCGTAGGCGCTCATGACGATGACCGGCGGCGAATCCGGCGGGCGCGCGTCGAGGAACGCCATCCCGTCCATGCCCGGCATGCGCAGGTCGCACAGCACGATGTCCGTGTCGCGCAGCATGCCGAGCGCCTCGGACGCGGACGCCGTGGCGCGGACCGCGTAGCCCGCGCGCCCGAGCACCAGCGTCAGCATGTGACGCAGGTTCTCCTCGTCGTCGATCACCAGGACGCGGGCGGGTTGGTCGCGCACGCCTGCATGATACCCGGTTGCGCGCATGCGCATCGTCCTCCTGGCCCACGGATTCCCGCCGGAGCAGGCGGCCGGCACCGAGACCTACACCGCCCGGCTCGCGGAGGGCCTGCGCGGGCGGGGGCACCGCGTCGTGGTCGTGGCGGCGGCCCCCCGGCCCGGCGCGCTGCAGGCATCCGTCTCCCGCGAGGGGGATCTCGTGCGGATCGTGCAGAACGCGCCGTACGCCGTGCTGCGCGCCGGGGGCCGCGATCGCGCGGTCGAGGCGGTGCTGGCGCGCGTGCTGGACGAGGCGCGCCCCGATCTCGTGCACGTGCAGCACCTCTCCACGCTCTCCGCGCACGTGCCCACGGCCGCTCCGGTCGTGTGGACCCTGCACGACGCGTGGGGGTGGTGTCCCGCGGGCGGCCTGCTGCTGCGGGAGGGCCGGCCCTGCGCGGGGCCCTCGGCGGCGTGCGCGCCGTGCGCGTCGGCGTGGGTGCGTGACCCGCCCGCGGTGACGTGGGCGCTGCGCGCGGCCGGCCGGCTCGGGCGGCGCGTGGACCCGGCGGCGCTGCACGCCCTGTGGCGGCGCCTGCCCGGGACCGTGCGGGAGCGGGTGGTGCGCGCGCCCCCGGGCAGTGTCACGCAGGCGCACCTCGCGGCGCGGGACGCGGCGGTGCGCGCCTTCGCGAAGGGCTGCGCGGCGATCCTGTCGCCGTCGCGGTGGCTGGCGGAGGCGGCGCGGGCCCAGGGGGTGCACCCCCTCGAGATCATCCCGCACGGCGTGGACCCTTGGCCGCTGCCGCGCGACGCCGACGGGCCCTTCCTGTTCCTCGGCACGCGCGCGTGGCACAAGGGCCCGGATCTGGTCGTGGAGGCGCATCGGCGCAGCGGGGTGGTCCGCCCGCTGCAGGTCCATGGCCCGCCCGGGCCCGACGCGGCCTACGCGGCCCGGTTCCCGGGCGCGCGCGCGTTGGATGCGCGGGAGGCGCGCAGGATGCTGGCCGGGGCCCGTGCGCTCGTGCTCGGCTCCCGGTGGCCCGAGAACGCGCCGCTCGTGGTGCTGGAGGCCCGCGCGCAGGGGGTCCCCGTCGTGGCGCCGCGACTCGGGGGGCTGCCCGAGATCGTGCGGGACGGGGTGGACGGCTGGTTGGTCGCGCCCGACGACCCCGACGCGCTGGCCGGGGCGCTGCGCGCCGCCGATGCCGGACCCCTCCCGCCGGTGTCGGCGCCGCCGAGCTTCGCGGCCCACCTCGACGCCGTCGAGGCGGTGTATACACGGTGCACGGGAGGCCCATGAGCACACGGCTGGACGAGGCGCGGACGCGCGTGGGCGCCCTGCTCCTGGCGCAGGACGTCGACGTGGACGCGGAACCCGACGGGACCTGGCTCGTGCGGTGCGGGTCGACCGTGCTGGCGGTGTCCGTGTTCGAGGACGGGTCCCACGTGTACGTGCGTCTGGCGAGCCTCCTGCTCGCGGGGATCCGGCTGCAGCTGGACTTCGTGGCGCGGCTCCTCCGCCTCAACGCGGAAGTGCTCATCGGTGCGTTCCAGGTGTTCGAGGACGAGACCGTGGCGTTCACCCACACGCTGCTGGCCGATCCCCTCGACCCCGCGGCCTTCGCGCACGCGCTCGCCTACGTGGCGCGGGTGGGGGACGACCACGACGAGGAGCTGCAGGCGCTCGCCGGGGGGGCGCGCTGCGAGGACGTGATCGACGGTGGCTGGCGACCCTGATCCTGGGGCGGGGGGCTGCCGCCCCCCGCAACGCCCCCCGCCGCTGCGGGTGCTGCACGTCGCGCACGCGTGGCCGCCGGCGGGCACGGGCGGCACGGAGCGCTACGCCGCGGGGCTGGCCGCCGCGCAGGAGGCGCTCGGGGCCGAGGTGCGCCACTGGACCGGCGCCGAGCTTCCGCGCGGCCGCGGGTTCCGGGCGAGCTGGGACTCCCCCGCGCACCGCGCGGCGTTCTGCGCGCTGCTGGCGCGGTGGCGGCCCGACGTGGTGCACGTGCATCACCTCGCGGGCGCGGACCTTGCGGTGCCGGTGCTGGCGCGGGCATCGGGCGCGCGCGTGGTGCTCACCCTCCACGACGCGTGGACCCACTGCGCGCGCGGTCAGCTGGTCGACGCCGACGCGGTCCCGTGCGAGGGCCCGTCCGAGGCGGCGTGCGCCCGGTGCCTGGCTCCGGCGCTCTGGGCACCCGCGCCGGCGCGGGCCGCGGCCCGGCTCCCCGCACGTCGTGGCGCCGTGCGCGCGCGCGCCCTCGCGGCCTCCGACGCGGTCGCAGCCGCCCACGCCTGCTGGGTGCCGGCGGTGCACCTCGCCGAGCGGCTCGGCGTCCGCGCCACCCACGTGCCGCTGCCGCTGCTGGCGCCGGTGACTCCCGCCCCGCCGGCGCCGTCCGGCCCGCTGCGGGTGGCGTGGCTGGGTCACTGGATTCCGACGAAGGGCCCGCAGGTGCTGCTGGAAGCATGGGCGCGCCTCCGGGCCCTCGGCGAGACCCGCGGCATGGAGCTGCACCTGGCGGGGGTGCCGGCGCGCTGGCAGGGCACGGAGGCGTGGGCGGCGGGGTGGACGGCGCGCGCCCGCGCGACGCCGGGCGTGCACGTGCACGGTCCGCTCCCGCACGAGGCCGTGGCGTCGTGGCTCGCCGCGCGCGACGTGCTGGCGTTTCCGAGCACCTGGATGGAGAACAGCCCGTTCGTGCTGCGCGAGGCCGGCGCCGCCGGGGTGCGCATCCTCGCGAGCGACGTGCCCGGGGCGCGCGCCGTCGCTCCGCAGGCCCGCCTCGTGCCGCCCGGCGACGTGGAGGCGTGGGCCGACGCGCTCGTCGCGGAGCGGACGCGCGGGCGCGCACGGGTGCCGCCGGTGGGTTTTCCCGACATGGCGTCGCATGCCGCGGACGTGCTCGCGCGCTACGTGGCCCTGCTCGGATGAGGAACGATGCTGCTCCTGCTCGCCAGCCTGGCCCATGCCGATGACGTGGCGTGCACCGCGTGCTGCCAGGCGGGCGGGGTCGCCACCTGCGCCACGGAGATCGTGATCCGGGGCCCCGGCTCCGACACGCGGCACGGGGCCGGCGGATGGACCACCCGGGGCGGGTGGCGGCTGGCCTGCGGCGCGCCGGGTCGCTACGACGACGCCTTCCTCGCCGCCACGCGGGACCAGCCGCGCGTGGGCGAGGTGCTCGGGCCGCTGAGTCCGCTCGCCGCGCATTGCTACGCGCAGGCGTGTCCGCTTCCGCCGGGGCTGTGCCTGCGCAGCGAGATGGACGGCCGCCAGGGCGTCGTCGGGTGCGTGGACGGGTCCCCGCCGACCGCCGAGACCCTCGCGGTGTCGCCCGCGGTCACGATGCAGCGCGCGGTCGTGGTGGTCGTGGAGGGGCATCCGCTCGTCGTCGACGCCAGTCCCCTGCCCGACGCGGTGGAGGCGGGGGAGGTGGGGCCCGACCGGGCGGCACCCTCGGTGGACGCGCTCGCGAGCGCCGCGCTCGCCGACCTCACCCGGACCTTCCCCGCCGATCCGGCGACTCCCTGCGTGGCGCCCGGTATCGAGGCGCAGGCCGAAGCCCGCCGGCACGTCCACGCCGGAGAGGGCCGGGAGGCCGCGCGGGACGCCGCGGGCGCCCTGACGGCGTACCGCGTGGCGCTCACGCTGGACGCGTGCGTCGCCGGCGGCTGGCTCGGCCTGGCGCGCGTGGCCGAGCAGCACGGCCGTCCGGACCTTGCGGTGCACGCGGCCGACAACGCCCTGCGGCTCGAGCCGCGGTCGGAGTCCGCCCGGGCGCTGCGCACGCGCCTGGGCGCCGCGCGCTGACCTGAGGCCCGCGGGGGGCGTTGCGGGGGGATGTCCCCCCGCCCCAAGGCCTACGGACGGCGGTAGGACTCGATGAGGATGTCGGCCACCTCGGGGCGCATGATGCGCGAATCCGGGCGCTCGCCGGCTACGAGCTGCTCGCGCACGCGCGTGCCCGAGATGCTGTAGGGCGTCTCGCCGGGGTGGTTGTCGGTGAGGTCCACGCGGCCGAGGTGCTCGTAGAACGCGGCGAAGCCGACCTTCACCGGCTTCGTGTGCAGCGTGCCGCCGAGCGCCCCGAAGATCTCCTGCGCGTCGAAGTCGCCCCAGATGGCGGTCTTGTCGGCGTAGGGCGCGTCGGCGTGCTTGCGTCCGACCACGAGGTGGGAGAAGCCGTGGTTTTGGCGGTAGATGGCGTGCATCACCGCCTCGGACGGGCCTCCGTAGTACATCTTCATGTCGAGGCAGGCCAGCTCGAAGACGTCGTTGAGCGCGTAGCCGACGGACTCCCAGAGGGAGCGGTCCGAGTCTCCCTCGCCGAGCAGGCGCAGGTCGCGCAGGGCGCGGTAGGTCCGCACGCGCGTCTCGGCGTCCACGTCGTCGCTCTTGAGCTGCCCCACGAGCGGGTGCAGCACCACGCCGGCGTAGAGGCCCTGGCGCGTGAGCGTCTCGACGCCGTGCACCAGGGCGTACTCGTGGGCGCGGTGGAGCGGGTTGCGGGTCTGGAACGCGAGCGCGGCCTCCCAGCCGTGCTCCTCGATGCGGGCGCGGGACTGGCGCGGCGTGAGCAGCAGGTCGCCGAACGACGGATTGCGTCGCGGCGGCAGGACCGAGATCTGTCCGCCGACGAGTACGCCGCGGGGATCGTCCATGGCGATGGCGGCGCCGGGATGGTCGGTGCGCGCGGTGCCGTAGACGCGCTCCACGTAGCGCTGCTTGTCCCACGTGAACACGCTCGACACATCGATGGCGCCGAACACCTCGCCGCGGGAGTCCACCAGGGCGGCCAACCGGCCGCGCGCGAGGCCTGCGGCCTCCGCGTCGGTCACCGGCAGCGCGAGCGGGATGGTCCAGGCGTACTTCGTGAAGTTCACGACGATGCAGCGCTCGTCGAGGACCTGGTTCCACGTCTTCTCGCCCATGAAGCCCGCCAGCGGAGACAGCGTGCCGTCGGCGATGCGGTACACCACCGACAGGTCCGCGTCGCGCACCTCGATCCGGGGGGCGTCGGCCACCGCGGCGAGCAGCTCCCGACGGTGGTGGAACGCGAGGATGCGGTCGATCGGTGCGTCGAGACCGCCGTGGACGGGAACGAGGGCCATGAAACCTCCGGCGTCGCCCGGTATCTCGGGCACGTGCGACGTGCAGGGTACGACGCTATGCTCCGGAGAGCGATGCTGTCCCTCGTGCTCTCCCTCGTGTGCCCGGCCCGGGCCGTGGACGTGGACACGTGGCAGCCGTCCGCGGCCGTGTTCGAGGGCGGCGGCATGCAGCTCGGGGCCGCGTCCCTGTCGGAGCACCGCGCCACCTACGTCGGCGGCGTGGTCAGCTGGGCGGACGATCCGGTCGTGCAGGTGCTGGACGGCGTGGAGACGCCGATCGTCGACGCCATGGTCGCCACGCGGCTGCTGGCCGGTCACACCCTCGCCACGGCCTCCGGCGCGCGGGTGCGGCTGGACCTGGACGTGCCGTACCACCCGTGGCTGGCGTTGCCGGGTGCGACGAGCGGCTGGGCATGGGGAGACGCGCGGATGTCGGCGACGTTTCGGGCCTGGGCCTCCGAGCGGCTCGGCCTGGATCTCGCGGTGGCCCCCGGACTGTCGGTGCCGACGGGCAACCCCGCCGCCTACACGGGCAGCGGGGGCCTCGGCATGTCCTTCGGCACCTGCGCCGGGTGGAGGCTGCCGGTTGCGCAGACCATCCGCGTCGCGGCGCAGGCCGGGGTCGTGGGCGTTCCGTCGGGGCGCTTCGGCGGGGTGGACTACGGGGGCACCTGGAACGCGGGGCTCGGCGCGACCTGGGCGGTGCGCGACTCGCTGGTGGTCGGTGCCGAGGTCGACGGGTCCTTTCCGCTGTCCGACGGCGCCGGCGGGGCGGCGCGCACGCCGGTCGAGGCGCACGGCTGGTTCGGGTGGATGCCGTCGGGCAACGCGCCCGAGGCCACCCGCTGGTACGACGTGGTCGGGCAGGTGCGCGCGCACGCGGTCGCGACGCTCGGCGTCGGCACCGGCCTGGTGGCCGGCCTCGGCACGCCGGACGTGCGGTGGGTCGCCGCGCTGGGCTGGCGCTACGGCGGTTCCCCGCGCGACGGGGACGACGACGGGGTCGCCGATGTCCGGGACGACTGCCCCGACTCCCGCGAGGACGACCTCGAGCGCCAGGTGGACGGGTGTCCGGACGCCGATCTGGACCGGGACGGCGTCCTCGGGGCGAAGGACCGTTGCCTGACCGTGGCCGAGGATCCCGACCGCATCGAGGACGGCGACGGGTGCCCCGAAGAGAGCGACGGCGACGGGGTGTTCGATCCGACCGACCGCTGCCCCACGCTCGCCGGTGTTCCCGAGAACGCGGGGTGTCCGTGGCCGGACGTGGACGCGGACGGGGTCCCCGATCGCGAGGACCGTTGTCCGTCCACGAAGGGCGACGCGGCGCACCGCGGATGCGGGGACGCCGATGGGGACCGCGTCTACGACGATGTGGACGCCTGCGTGGGGGAGCGTCCCGTGGACGAGGCCGACGCGGGCTGGACCGACGGGTGTCGTTCGGATGCGTGGGTCGTCGGCGAGGAGATCCGCCTCGCCGCACCGATCCGCTTCCAGGACAGCCTGGTCACCGAGGACTCCCGGCCGATCCTCGACGCGCTGGCGCGCTACCTGCGCGCGGTGCCGCGGATCGCATTGGTGGAGATCAGCGCGCACACCGACAACACCTTGCCCGACGTGGAGGCCCAGGCCCTCACGGACCGCCAGGCGCGCGCCGTGCACACGTGGCTCGTGGGCCCCGGCAAGGTCCCCACGGGGCGGCTGCGGGCCGTCGGACGCGGCAGCACGATGCCGGTGGACAGCAACATGCTCGAGTCGGGTCGTGCAGCGAACCGCCGGATCGAGCTGCGCGTCCTCTCCGCGACGCCGCTGCCCGCCGGCGCACTGGCGCCGGCGGGCAGCGCCGCCCCGCCCGCTCCCTCGGCCGCTCCGGCCTCGCCCGCGCCGTCGACACCGCCGTCGGTGCCGAAGGCACCCGCGACGCCGCCGAAACCCGCAGGGACACCTGCGGCGGGTCCGCCCGCGGGAACGAGCGACCCCGAGAACCCGTGGGGTGTTCGGTAGTGCCGGAGGCGGCGTGAGGGGCGGAGCACCCTGGAACCGGCGCGCGGTGCTGCGGGGTCTGGCCGCTGCGTCGCTCGGCTGGGTGGCGGATGGGCCGCGGCGGACGTTCGCCGCGGACGCGGCGCCGGGGCCCAGCCCCAACATCCTGCTGCTCGTGGCGGATGATCTGGGGTGGGGCGACCTGCGGGTGTACGGAAATCCCATCGTCCGCACCCGGAACCTGGACCGGCTCGCGGCGAGAGGCACCCTGTTCCTCCATGGCTACGCTCCGGCCACGGTGTGTTCGTCGAGCCGCGCAGGCACGATGACGGGGCGGTTTCCCTCCCGGGACCGGTTCTTCAGTTGGCTGGGCGAGGATCCGAAGCGTCCCACGGAGAACCGCGACCGCGGCATGCCGGACTTCCTGGACCCCGCGCTTCCGGCCCTTCCGCGGGCCTTGCAGGCGCGGGGATACGTCACGGGGTTCTTCGGCAAGTGGCACCTCGGGACCGTGGGCGCGCCGGAGCCGTCCGCCTACGGCTTCGATCACCACAAGGTGGCCAGCGGGAACGGTCCGCGGCTCGCGACCGGAGAGGGACCGCTGCGCCCGGTGTCCTCGCGGCGCATCGTGGACGAGGCCATCGCGTTCCTGGACGGCCGGGGCGGGCGCCCGTTCTTCCTTCACCTCGCCTTTCTCGATCCCCACGCGCCGCTGGACCCGATGCCCGAGGACCGCGCGCGCTGTGCGCCCGCGACGGGCGCGATGGGGCTGTACTGCAGCGTCGTCGAGGGGTTGGACGCGCAGGTGGGACGCTTGATGGACGCGCTGCAGCAGCGTGGGCTCGCGGAGGACACCCTCGTCATCTTCACCAGCGACAACGGGCCCTCGGACGGCCCGCTGGCCGACGATGCCACGGTCGGGGGCGGGTCCGCCGGGCCGCTGCGTGGCATGAAGGGCTGCATCTACGAGGGGGGGATCCGTGTCCCGCTCATCGCATGCTGGCCACGGAGCAAGGTCGCGGGACGGGTGGACGGACGCACGGTGTTCTGCGGCACGGACCTCCTGCCTACGCTCTGCGCGATCGCGGGCGCACCGCTCCCCCGGTCCCACCCGCTCGACGGGGAGGACCTGTCCGCCGCCTTCCGCGGCACGGCGGTGGAGCGGCAGCGTCCGCTCTTCTGGGAATGGCGGTACCCGCAGCGGTTCCATGCCGCCTTGCATGCCAGTCCGATGCTGGCGATGCGCTGGCAGCAGTGGAAGCTGCTGATGAACCCGGACGGTGGCCGCGTGGAGCTCTACGACCTCGCACGGGATCTGTCGGAGGTCGATGACGTCGCACGGGAGAACCCGGCCGTCGTGGAATCGCTCGGTCCGCAGCTGCTGGCGTGGTACCGCTCGCTGCCGGAGGCGCCCGTGCCCACGACGGCGGGCAGGATGGAGTGGGCCGCGCCCAAGGCCACGGACGGTCCGTAGCAGGCTACCCCATCACGGCTGGGCCCAGTGGATCGTCACGCTGCCCGCGGCGCTGGCGTAGCGTGCGCACAACCGGGAGCGCGCGGCCCGCGGCGGCGCGCGGTGACGCACGACGAAGTGGGGATCCATCGCGGCGGCCGTCGCCGCGAACACCGGCACGAACGGTGGGGCGCCCGCGGGCAGCGCCATGCCGCCGGCATCCTGATGGTAGGCCTCGATGACGATGCCGCTCCAGTCCGGGGCGGAGGCCGTGAGCGCCGTGAGGCTTATGTCCCCTTCGATCCGAAGGTTTCGCCGGCTCGGGAACCACGCGCTGCATGCGGCGCCGCTCCACGCCTCGGGCGCCGACACCGCGAGCTGCCGACCGCGGCGGTCGGCATCCGCCGACGGGGTGGCCGGCATGATCGGGGCGGCGACGTCCGCGACGTCGACGGCTCCCGCGGGCGGGGAGGTTTCGGCGGGTGTCGTCAGGACCGCGGGCGCGGGCGGCGCCGTGGGTGCGGGGGCGGGTCCCGCCGGGGTCACGGGCTTCGGTGCCACGATCTGGATCCGGTCGATCTCCACGACCCCGGTGGCGAGGACGAAGCGGAAGCACAGCTCGCCCTGCGTCGTCCCGGACGGCAGAAAGAGCCTTTGCGTCACGTCCGTCCAGTCGCCGGGCGAGCGCACGTTGCGGAGGAGCGCGTACGGCGCGTCGGGGGCCGACACCAGCGTGCCGGAGTCGTCCCGCGCGCGCACCTCGACGTTCATGCCCGTCCATGGGCGCGCACCCGCCTCCACCGCAGGGACCCGAAGCCGGGCCTTGACCATCGCGACGCCACCCATCGGGACGGCCGTGGTGCACAGGAGGGCGTCCGAGTGGCGCCGCACGGCGAGCCGCGCGCCGCGCGCGCCATCGCCGAGATCGCCGGCCTGCACCGCAGCGTCGGCGTCCGGTGGCAGCACGAACACCATGCCCTGCGGCGCGCCCCCGGCACCCCCGGGTTCGTCGAGCTCGTAGGTGCGGATCTCGCCCTCGAAGGCGGGTGCCGCGAGGGCCGTCGTCAGGAGCAGTATCCCCGTCACTGGACGTACCCGAGCTCCCGCAGCATCTCGACCTCTTCGGGCGTGAGGGTGCGCGTGGACTCCGGCGGCGCGTCGCGCCCGAGCGCGCGGCCCCGCTCCACGCGCGCGTCGAGCAGGGCGCGGAGGCGCGTGACCTCGGCAGGACGCGTGCTGGCGAGGTTCGTGGTCTCTCCCGGGTCGCGCGTGAGGTCGAAGAGCTTGGTCGGGCCGTCGTTCACGATGAGCTTCATCCCCGAGGCGCCGTCGATCACCATGCGCTGGTCCATGTACTCGGTGTAGACCACCTGGGGGGCCGCGTCCTCTCCGCGGCGCAGGGCGGCCGCGTGGCTTGCACCCATCCAGTCCTTGGCGCGCGGGACCCCCGCGAGGTCCGCGAGCGTGGGGGCGAGGTCGATGGCCTGCGTGTAGCGGCCCATGACCCCCGGCTTGATGCCGGGGCCACGGAGGATCATCGGGATGTGGACGTTCTCCTGGTAGAGGTTCGCGTGGAACACGACCTTGTGTTCCCAGAACGCCTCCCCGTGGTCGGCGGTGAGGACGACGATGGTGTTCGCGTCGAGCTTCGAGCGCGCGAGGGCCTCGAAGAGCCGCTGGATCTGCGAGTCGAAGTAGGCCAGCTCCGCGTCGTAGAGGCCGCGCAGGTGGGCCCAGTCCGCCGGGGTCGGCGGCGTGGCGGACTTCACGGCGCGCTCGATGGGCAGGTGCGCGCCGTCGAAGGACCCCGCGTAGGCGCCCTTGTACATGGAGTACCAGGGCTCGGGCGCCTTGTACGGGGAATGGACGTCCATGTAGTGCAGGTACAGGAAGAACGGACGCGAGCCGCCGCGCTGCTGATCCAGGAAGGCCAGCGCGGCGTCGGTGAGGTGACGCGCGCTCTCGCCCCACGCCTGATCGCGCTGGGGCTCCACGACCTTGAAGGTGTCGAACCCCTGGGAGAACCCGCGGCTGGAGTCGATCACGACCGACTTGAGCAGCGCGCCGGTCACGTAGCCGGCTGCCTTGAACTGCTCCGCGAGGGTGTCGTGGCGCAGCGAGAGCGTGTCCATCTCCACGCGCTGCGCGACCTGGTAGCGCAAGACCCGGTGCGCCTGCGGGTCGAGGCCGGTGAGCAGGCTCGCCACGCTCGGCACCGTCCAGGCCCCCTGGGACACCGTGGTCTTCCATCGGTTCCCCGAGGCCGCCCACCGGTCGATGTTCGGGGAGGGCCTCCGGGGGTTGCCATAGGCACCGAGCGCGTCGGCGCGAAGGGCGTCCATCAGCACCACGATCACGTTGGGGCGCGGGGTCTGTGGCGCGGGTGCGGGGGGCGTGCCCGCGTAGGCCCGGGAGAACAGCAGAAGGGACGCCGCGGCGAGGCTCTGCGACAACCGACGAAGCATGGGTCCTCCGGACGGCGAGAGGGCGTCCGCAGCCCGACCGGGCGTGCGGTGAACGACCTCGCGTATCCCGATGCCTCCCGACGCGGGCGCGCGTCGGGCGTGGGCGTCAGGCCCTCCCGACCCGGAAGCGGCGCCCCTTGATCCTCCCGTCCTGCAGTGCCCGGAGCGCCGCCGGGGCTGCCTCGCGGACGATCGCCACGTAGGTCACGTGGTCGTGGATCTCGATGCGGCCGATGTCCTCGGGCGCACAGCCCGCGCCCCCGTCGTCGGGTCGTCCGGTGAGCGCGCCGAGGAGATCTCCCGGGCGCAGCTTGTCCTTGCGTCCGCCGTCGATGCGGACCGTGCGCATGCGCGCGGGCGCGGGAGGTGCCGCGGGTGGGGCGGGTGCCGGGGACTCCGAGAGCACCACGCCCGCCTCCGTCGCCGCAGTGCGCACCCGTGCGGCCTCGCGGACGTTCGCGAGCGTGACGACGGTGCCCGTGGCGCCCGCGCGGCCGGTGCGGCCGGCGCGGTGCACCAAGTCCTCCGGGGTGCGCGGCGGGTCGAGGTTCACCACCAGGTCGAGGCCGCGCACGTCCAGCCCTCTCGCGGCGAGATCCGTCGCGACGAGCACCTGCAGGCTCCCGTTGCGAAGCCGCGCGAGGACGGCGTCGCGATCGGGCTGCTCGAGGTCTCCGTGCAGGGCCCCGGCGGCGTGGCCGGCCTCCACGAGCGCGCGCGCCACCTCGCGGGCGGTCTCCTTGCGCGCGACGAAGACGAGGGCCGCGCGGTCACGCGGGCCCGGTGGCGGGGGCGTTGCGGGCACGCCGCCCGGCGGTGGCCGCGAGGGGGCGGCCTCAGCCCCCGCCCCAGCATCGAGGCGCGCCAGCACCCCGCGCAGGGCCGGAACGCGGTCTGGGTCCTCCACGACGTGCAGGTGGTGGTCGACCTCCGGGGCGTCCGTCGGAACCTCCACGTGCGAGGCGTCGCGCATCCAGCGTGCGGCGAGCCCGTCCATGCCGGAGGGCCAGGTGGCGGAGAAGAGCGCCGTCTGCCGCGCTGCGGGGAGCCCTTCGAGGAGGGCCTCCACCTGCGGCGCGAACCCCATGTCCAACATGCGGTCGGCCTCGTCGAGCACGAGCACGTCGATGTCCCCGGCAGGTGCCACGCCGCGGGCGAACATGTCGAGGCAACGCCCCGGCGTGCCGACGATCACGTGGACCCCCCGCTCGATCGAGGCGCGCTGTGCGGCGCCGGGGGTGCCGCCGCACACCTCCAGGATCCGCACGCCTCCGAGGTCGCGCGCGGCCTTCCGCAGCTCCGCGGTGACCTGTGCCGCGAGCTCCCGCGTGGGGACGAGCACGAGCGCCTGCAGACGCTGCCGTGTCAGGTCGAGGTGGTGCAGCAGCGGCAGCCCGTAGGCGAGCGTCTTGCCGCTGCCGGTCTGCGCGCGCGCCACGACGTCGCGTCCCGCGAGCAGGACGGGGAGGGTCGCCGCCTGGATCGGGGTCGCGGCCGTGAGGCCGAGGGAGGCGAGGGCGCTGTGGAGCGCGGGGTGCAGCGGCATCGCTGCGAAGGGGATCATGCGCTCAGACGCCGCGCTGCCGCATCCACGCGTCGCGCGAGGCTGCCGTGAGGTACGGATTGGTCCGCCGCACGTGCGACAGCGGCGCGTGGTGGCCGCCGTAGGCGTGTCCCGGGTAGAGCTCGAGCGTGTCCGGGAGCGCCGCGAGGCGGCCGTGCAGCGTCCGGTACATCTCGTCGGGGTCGCCGCCGGGGAGATCCACGCGCCCGCATCCCTGCAGGAACAGCGTGTCGCCCGCGACGAGCGCGTCGCCCACGCGGAAGCAGGAGGAGCCCGGCGTGTGGCCCGGCGTGTGGATCCAGCGGATCTCCACATTGCCGACGCGGATCACGTCGCCGTCCTCGTGTGTGGCGAGGTCGGAGGCGGACAGCCCGGTGACCTTCCGCATCCCCTCGGCTTCCTTGGCGTGGCAGTGCAGCCGGCAGGGGTTCCGGGCCAGGAGCGCCGCGGCACCCTCGAGCGTGAAGCCGAACATGCTGCCGCCCACGTGGTCGGGGTGGTAGTGCGTCGCGAGCATGCCGACCACGCGCATGTCATCGGCCGCGGCGACGTCCAGCAGGTCGCCGACGGCCCACGCGGGGTCGACCACGACGCACTCCCGGGTCTCCGTGTCGCCCACCAAGTAGATGAAGTTCTCCATTTGGCGACAGGCGGGGTTGGCGCGACCGAAGTCCCGCCCGGCGAGCAGCTGCCGGAAGTAGAGGCTCATCGCGCGGCTCCCTCGAAACCGAGTTCGGAGAGGTAGGTGTGCTCCAGCGTGCTGCGGCTCGTGGCGAACTGGCTGCGCACGAACAGCGCGACGCCCCAGGCCATCGCGCCCAGCCGGTAGGCGAGGCCGGGCCGCGTGGCGGGCACGAACCCAAGCGCCTGGCCCTGCGCCCACACGCGCTCCTTCACGTAGCCGAGGAACCCCGGCAGGTGGCGCAGCACCCGGTGCTCCCGCCCCGTGAAGGCGCGCGCGATGAGGGGCGCGACGAGGAGCTGGAGCTCCAGCAGCCCGTAGTAGGGATGCCGCAGCCACGGGCGCTCCGCAAGCAGTCGCCGCGTCTCCTTCTCGCCCCACGCCACGTGCTCCTCCTCCTCCCGGCAGATGGCGCGCAGCTTCTTCTTGATGGGCGGCACGCGCGGATCGTCGTCGGGGAGCGTCTGCAGCAGCACCTCCCGGAAGATGTCGAGCACCATCCCCTCGCCGAGGGCGTGCTCCATGAGCACCTTCAGCGGGTAGTAGTTGTTGTGCGCGCTCAGCAGCCGCACGACCCAGTGCCCGGGCTCCGGCTCCATCTCCAGCTCCCGGAAGATGTCCGCGAACAGCGTGAGGTGGTTGAGCTCCTGGTGGGCCTGCCGCACGTAGAACCGCGCGGCCTCCAGCGAGCGCGCCGCGTACAGGGACTTCCCGCAGTACACGCCGGTGGCCTCGCCGTAGAGCGCCTGGCTCAGCACGAACCGCACCGTGGCGCGGTCGTGGGGGTCCTGCAGGTCGAAGGTGTCGCCGCCGAAGTCGTAGCCCATGCGCGTCTCGCCTCGCAGGGCACCTATTGCGGGGGCCGCGCGCCGGACAGCACGAGCGGGTCGCGGCTCCGGCGTGTCGTATTGAGCGTCGCCAGCTCCGCCTCCGTGAACGGTTCCGGCGAGGTCTGCACGATGGCGTCGAGGAAGTCCGCCACCGCCTGTCGCACGGCGCGGCCCTCGGGGTTGTCCTCGGCGCGGGA
>JBDLRI010000083.1:0-7031 GCA_039800105.1 Pseudomonadota bacterium | reverse complement strand
CGAGTGCGCGGAGGCGGCGGGTGTAGAGGCGCGCGAGATCCGGGAAGCGCGGCCCGAGGGCCTCGAGGTTCGGCCCCTGCAGCGGGTTTGCGCCGAGCAGGTTGATGTGGTCGCACACGAGCACCAGCTCTCCGACGCGCAGCGTGGGGTCCACGCCGCCGGTGGCGCTGGTGAGGATGACCCCGCGTGCGCCCCATCGGCCCATCGCGCGGACCCCGAGCGCGGCCTTCGCGGCGGGGTGGCCCTCGTAGAGGTGCAGGCGTCCCGAGAGGCAGGCCACGCGGCGCGTCCCGCCGTCCGCGGCGGGCAGGGTTCCGACGACGATCTCCCCCGCGTGCCCGGGCACGCCCGTGCCGGGGAGGCCGACCTCCTCGTACTTCGCCCGCACCGGGTCCCCGAGCTGGGCGGTGAAGGCCCCGAGCCCGCTGCCGAGCACGATGGCGACGTCGGGCGGCGCTCCGAAGGTGGCGGAGAGGCGGCTGGAGACGGCGTCGATGGATTCGATGGACATGCGCGGCACCCTAGCCGTTCGCCGGCGCATGGCAAGCGCGTGCGCGTCCCTCAGGCCGGCGCGCAGAGCGCGTCGATGGCGGCGCGTCGGGCGGCGTGGTCGCCGGTCCACGGATGCCCGCGCGCGGGGCAGACCCGCGTGAACGGAACCTCCCGCAGCCCCGCGATGCTCTCGCGCTGGCGCTGCGGGTCCCAGGCGTCCTGCGGCCGGGGCGCGCAGAGCCGTCCCTGGGCGTCGGCCGCGAGGTGCGCGCCGGAGAGCAGCACCTCCCCGCGCCACAGGAGCGCCATGCTGCCGGCGGTGTGACCGGGTACGGGCAGCAGCTCCAGGTCGTCGTCCAGCCGGGCAGGGCCCGCCACGAGGTGCTCCACCTCCGCGGTGGAATCGTCCCGATCGGCGGTGTGGAGGACCCGGGTGGCCCGGTAGTGTCGGGCCCACGCGGCGTGCTCGCCCGTGGCGCCCCGGTGCGTCATCACGATCCATCGCACGCCGCCGAGGGCGTCGATGCGTTGCAGCAGCGGCTTCGCGTAGCGGGGGACGTCCACGAGGACGTTCCCGTCCGGACGCCGCAGCAGCCAGGCCGCCGCCCCGCGGGCCCGGCGCGAGGCGTAGCCGAGGTCCAGCACCCCCGGGGCGACCTCCTCCGGGAACGTGTCCCGCGCGGTCCGCAGGTCCGTCCGGGAGGGCGCCCCGATGGCCCCGACGGGGCACGCGAGGAGCGCCATCCCGGCGCGCAGGGTTCCGGCGGCGTCGCGCGGTTGCGTGTGCACGCGCGCGTGGTCGCCGGCGTCGGCGAAGGTCCCGGGCGCGATGCGTCGGCACGTCCCGCAGTCGATGCAGGAGCGGTCGACGTACCAGTCTCCCGGGGCGTTGTCGGGCAGGCGGTCGGCAGGTCGTGGCATGCCCGGAGAGCTTGTCACGTTTTATCTGCGTTCAAGGCTCGCTTTCAGAATCCGACGGGTGCGCGGCGCACGAAGGCGGTGCAGCGCGACGCGAGCGTGGCGTCCGCCAGGCGCCCGCACAGCGCCAGCGCGCGTTCGGGATCGATGCGCTTGAGCTGGGCGGCGACGCCGTGTCGGCAGTTGTCGGCGTACGGTCCGGCGGCGGCGCAGGCGGCCAGGGCCGCGTCCGCGTCCCGCTCGGCGGCACCCCATCCGGCGCCGTGGGCGCAGTTGCCCCGCCAGCCCGGGGTCGCGCGCAGGCAGGTGACGAGGGCCGTCGTGGCGTCGCGTCGCGCCAGGTACTTTCCGATGCCGTGCCAGCAGCTCTTGCGGGTGAGCGCGTCGCCCTCCTCGCGCGCGCACAGCCCGACGGCGGCCTCGAGGTCCGCGAGCGCGATCTCCCCGACCACGTCGTGGCGGCAGAAGTCGCGGAAGGCCTCGGCGTGCGCGCAGCGCCCGAACGCCCACGCCGGGTCGGTCTCCGCCAGCGCGAGGCCGATCCCGAAGTGGCATTGTCCGCGCCATCGTGGCCGCGGCATCGCGACGCACAGCGCCACCGCCTCCTGCCGGTGCGCGGGGGCGGCCGCCTCCGCGACGTCCGCGAGGCACTCGTCGTGGAGCTCCTCCTCCACGACCCGGGCGCAGGTGCGGGCGGCGGACGCGGGGTCCTCCGCCGCGGTCTGCCGCGCCAGGGCCTGGAAGCAGAGGTCGTGCAGCGTCGCGGGTCGCGCCAGGCACGCGGCCTCGGTCAGCCGCGGCACCTCGGCCGCCGCGTCGGGGGCCGGCGCGGGCTGCGTCAGGCCGGCGGGCTTGGGGGGGACGATCATCGGCCGTTCCGGGGATGCCGGTGCGGCCACGGCCGCCTCGTGGGCCGCCGGCACCCAGGCGGCCAGCGCCGCCTTGCCGCCCCACAGCGCGAGGAAGCACGCGAGGACCAGCAGCGCGAAGGGTCCGCTCCGCACGCGCTACTCCGTGTACCCGAGGTCCTGCATCCACCGCTCGTAGGTGCCGCGCGGGATGTCCTCGTAGCGCGCGTCGGCCGGCGGATGCGCCCGTCTCCAGGCCCACGCCCCGGCCAGCGACCCGGTGAGGGCCGTCAGGGCGAGGAGGACGATCCGGCGCCGTCGGGTCACCCCTCCAGCCTGTCACGCGCGGGGGATGCGTGCAAACCGCCGGCGTCGCCGCCGTCGGGGTCGCGCGCTATGCTGCGGGCGCGCCCGTACCGTCGGGCGCCCGAGGTGCCCCATGTCCCGCGCTCGCGTCGCCGCCCTGCTCGCCCTCGCCGGCATCCCCGTCCTGGTGGCCGCCTCCAGCGTGCCGCGCGCGGACATGAAGCTCAACCTCAAGGAGTACCGGGTCGAGCAGCTCGACTATGCCTTCCCCTCGGGCCTGCGCGTGGTGTTCCAGGAAGACCACGCCCAGCCGATGGTGTCGATCACCGCGGTGAACGACGAGGGATCGACGGCGGACCCGCCGGGCCGCGAGGGCATCGCCCACGTGGTCGAGCACCTGTGGTTCCGCAGCATCCATCCCGACGTGAACGGCAAGCCGCTGCCGAAGGTGTGGGACCTCCTCGAGGAGATGGGCGCGAACCTCAACGCCTTCACGGCGGACGACCAGACGGTCTACATGACCGTGGCCCCCTCCCAGCACCTCCGCGCGCTGCTGGCGCTGGAGGGCTACCGCATGCGCGACGCGGTGCGCGGCGTGGGTGCGGACGTGCTGCAGGTCGAGCGCGAGGTCGTCCGAAACGAGCTGCGCATGCGCTACGAGAACGACGCGGGGGCCGTGTTCGGGCAGCTCAACGTGCGCCTGTTCCCGAAGGACCACCCCTCCCGCTACGGCGCGGCGGCCTTTGCCGGCATCGGCAACAACGACTCGCTCAATGCCATCACGATGGACGACATGCGTGCCTTCGTGAAGAAGAACTACGGGCCGTCGAAGACCACGATCTTCGTCGTCGGGGACATCGACGCGTCCAAGGCCTCCGAGTACCTCCAGGACATCGGCCTCGACCTGCTCCGCGATCCCGCGGACCCCAAGGCGGACATCCGCACGGTGGCGCCGAAGGTGCGGGTGGACGTGACCGCCGCGCCCGAGGTGCCGCCCGAGCCGGTCGAGCCGGCCGAGGTGCGCGGGAAGGTGCGCGTGACGAAGGTCAAGGGCGCCGTGGACGCGCCGCTCGTCGCGATCGGCTGGAGCGTGCCGAGCGGATGGCGGCAGGACCAGTTCATGATGCAGATCGCCGCCAGCCAGGTCACGCCGGCGATCTACAGCGAGATCAACACCGGCTGGCAGGCCGGCGACGGCCCCATCGAGGGTCTGGGCTGCGGGCTGCAGGCGCAGCTCAAGGGCAGCGTGGTGCTCTGCACCATCGAGCTCAAGCCCGGCCAGGACGGACAGAAGATCGTCGGGAAGGCCCTGGACGGCCTGTCGCGGCAGTGGCAGCCGACCGAGGATCAGCTGCTGCAGAAGTTCCAGAACTACCTCTTCGAGTACGGCCGCCAGCAGGTCATGGCGGGGCTGCTCCAGGACGTCGACCAGATCTCGTCGCTGTTCAGCGACCGCGTGACGAACGCTGCGATGTACGCGCACTACACCGGGAGCCTGCAGTACTACAGCGACACCTTCACCGCGATCCGGAGCGTCAACCCGAAGCAGATCCAGCAGTTCGCGCAGGCCTACCTCAACCGCAAGCGCGCCGTCGCCGTCATCATGGAGCCGTACCAGGACGGGGACGTGAAGACCGACAGCTCCGACGCGCAGTACCGCGGCGCGCGGCGCGAGGACGCCCTGGAGTCCGGAATCCCCGTGGAGCGACTGACCCCGGAGCTCGTGGCGAGGACGGTGGTCGCGCCGGATCAGTCGAAGATCGTGACGGAGACCCTGCCGAACGGCATGCAGCTGGTGGTCATGCCGTACACCAACGGGCCGCTCATGCAGGCACGGATGATCTTCGGGGGCGGCACGGCGTCCATGCCGGACGGCGAGGCCGACTTCGCCGACGCGATGAAGCGCAACGACAGCTACCGCGCGCTCGACAGCCTCGCGCTCGCGGGCTTCGACGGGATGGGCATGGACGCGCTCACCACGGAGCTGAGCTTCAGCGGCTCCGCGGGCAATGTGCGGGACGCGATGTACGTGCTGCACGAGCGGCTCGACCAGCTGCTCCCCGACACCAACGACCGCAATGACTGGCTCGATGCCCGCGCCGACGCGATCCTCGACGGCATGGAGAAGCCCGAGGTGTGGGCCTCGCGCGAGCAGATGCGCCGCGTGATTCCGAACCACCCGCTCTCGGACACGGTCGACCACGCGGACCTGCAGCGCATGCGCAAGTGGGGTGCCAGCGTGTCGGAGCGCGTGTACCGCGCGGTGCTGCAGCCGAAGAACGCCACGCTCGTCATCGTGGGCAACGTCACCCGCGAGGAGGTGCGCGCCGCGGTGGACACGTACTTCGCGAACTGGGCCGGCTGGAACCCGAAGGCCACCACCGACCTGACGCTGCCCACGCGCTACCCGGCGGCCACGGAGCCCGGTGCCCGTCAGGTGGTCGTCCTCGACAAGAAGAACAGCAGCCAGACGAACGTGAACTACCTCTGCCAGCTCACGCCCGTCCGCAACGAGCTCATTCCCGCGAGCCAGGTGCTCGGGAGCGTGCTGTCGCAGGGCGCGTGGCTGGCGCTGCGCGAGCAGACCGGCGCGAGCTACGGCGCCTACGCCTACACCTACGATCGGCCCGCTGCCGACGGCACGAACATCGCGTTCCTCGGCATGACCTCGCTGGTGCAGAACGATGCCGCCGGGCTCGCGGCGCAGGCCTTCCTCGGGCTGGGGGAGTCCGCCAAGGCGGGCAAGATCGACCCGAAGCTGGTGGCGGTGCGCAAGTACGCAAAGGCGCAGGAGTACGCGCTTGGCCAGCAGTCCACCGCGCAGATGGCCGAGCGCCTGGCCGGGCAGATCCGCAACGGCCTCGGGTTCGAGTGGTTCGACCGCTACCCGAAGCTGCTCGGGGCGGTCACCGTGCCGCAGATGACGGCGCTCCTCGACCGGTGCGTGGGCCACGAGGTCGTGACGCTCGTGGGCCCGAAGGACGTCGTGTCCGCGAAGCTGACCGCCGCGAACGTGCCGCACGAGGTCTTCGACTGGGACAAGGCGCGGCTCGAGTACGCGGCGAAGCACGCGCTCAAGGACGTGCTGAAGGCCGAGGAGAAGCGCAAGGCCGACGAGGCGAAGAAGACGTCGGGCGGCTGAGCCGGCGGTGACGCGCCGGTGACAGGCGCCGTGCGAGGATGCGCACCATGGTCTTCTGCTCCACCCTCGCGCGGCTCCTGGTCGGGGGCGCGGTCGTCGCCCTCTGGACGGCCGTGTTCGTCCCCGTGCTCCTCGTGTGCCTGCCGAGCCGGCGCACCCGCATCCGCATCGGCAACGTGTACGGGCACCTTGTCGGTCGCAGCGTGCTGTGGGTCACCGGCACGCGCTTCGACGTGTCGGCCGCAGACGGGACCGCGGCGCTGAGGCCCGCCATCTACGTGAGCAACCACGTCAGCACGCTGGACATCTTCCTGGGCATCTGGCTGGCCCCGACGAACACCTGCGGCGTGGGGAAGAAGGAGGTCGTGTGGTACCCCTTCTTCGGGCAGCTCTACTGGATCTCCGGGCACCTGCGCCTGGACCGCGGCAATCGTTCGCGCGCCGTGGAGGCGCTCGCGGACACCGCGGTGCTCATGCGGCGCTGGGGGCTGGGGGCGTGGATCTGGCCGGAGGGCACGCGCTCCCGCGACGGTCGTCTGCTCCCGTTCAAGAAGGGCTTCGCGCACCTCGCCCTGGCCACGCGGCTGCCGGTGGTGCCGGTGGTGGTGGAGGGCGCCCAGCGCGTGTGGCCGCGCTCCCGCTTCGCCATCGTGCCCGGGGACGTGACGATCCGCGTGATGCCGCCGATCCCGACGGAGGACTGGGCGCTCGAGACGCTGGACGCGCACATCGCGCAGGTGCGGCAGGTGTTCCTGGACACCCTGCCGCAGGAACAGCGTCCGTTGGAGCTCGCCGCGACGCCGTAGCGCGGACCTTGCCGGTGCCGTCGCGATAGGGGGTCGCGTGCTCCGGTTCGTGTCCCGGTTGGTTCGCAACGTCCTCGCGCTGGGGTGGACGGCGCTCGTGTTCGGCGGGGTGGGCATCGTCGGGCTCCTGAGCTTCCGGATGCTGGCCAGGCCATTGTCGTCGTGGGTGCCGCGCGCGTGGGGCGCCCCGACGCTGTGGCTGCTCGGGGTGCGCGTGGAGCTGCGCGGGGAGGAGCACCTCGCGGACGTGCGCGCGGGGCGCGTGGGCGCGCGCTGGCCCTGTGTGATCGTGGCGAATCACCAATCCGCCCTGGACATGCCGCTGATGGCGCTCCTGGCGCCGCGGGATCCGCTGGTGATGGGCAAGGCGGAGCTTCGCTGGATGCCGGTGTTCAACTTGCTGTGGTGGTCGCTGGGGCAGGCGTTCGTGGAGCGCGGGGACGCGCAGGCGGCGCGTGCCACCGTGGCGTCCTTCGTGCGGGCGTTGGCGCGCGCGCCCCGCACGGTGCTGTTGGCGCC
>JBDLRI010000082.1:0-13884 GCA_039800105.1 Pseudomonadota bacterium | reverse complement strand
CTCGACGTGGCTTCGGCCACGCCTTCGCTCGTCTCGGCTCCGCGCGCCGCCCTCGTGACGCGCCGGGCTTGCCTCGCTCGGCGCTGGCAGGGAGGACCAGGGCCTTTTTCAGCAGCCTGCTCGCCGGCGTCGCGGCGTCGGGGCGGCGCGCACGTGACGCGCCGCCGTGCTACGGGGCGCGGTCCGTCGGGGGGCGTTCGTGTTCGTTGGATTCGTGTGGCTCGTGGGTGCTGCGATTGCGGGAACGCCGCTGGACGACTCCGCCCGCGCGATGGCGGGAATGCCCGTGGCGGCCTCCAGTCCGCTGGCGCCGATGACCGCGCGCCCGAAGTGGGCGGAGGAACGCGCCACCGTCGACAAGATCTGGAGCGACTACGTCGCCGACGACCTCGACCCCATCCGCACCTGGGCCGCGAACCAGACCGCGACCCTCCCGGCGCGTCCTGTGTTCTACCCCTTCTCGGGCCCCGACGTGCTCAACGCCGTGGCGTTCTACCCGCAGGCCACCGAGTACCTCATGCTCGGCCTGGAGCGCATCGGGAAGCTGCCGGACTACGCGCCCGGCGACGAGGCGCGGCTCGTGAAGGACATGCAGCTCACGCGCAAGGCGATGCGGGTGGTGCTGCAGGTCGGGTACTTCATCACCATGAACATGTCCGCGGAGGTCGGCACGAGCGACGCCACCGGGGTCGCAGGCATGCTGTCGTGGTTCCTCGTGCGCACGGACCACGAGCTGCGCTCGGCGCGCCACGTGACCTTCGATGGCCGGGGGCGTCTCGTGGAGGCGGACGCGGCGAAGGGAATCATCCCGACGGGGGTGGAGATCGTCTTCCGCAAGCGCGGGGAGACGCAGGACCGCGTGGTGCGGTACTTCCGGGGCGACATCCAGGACAGCCACTTCACCACCTACCGAAAGGCGCTGTGGGACTACATCTTCGCCAAGGGAGAGGTCCTCACCTACCTGAAGGCCGCGTCGTACCTGATGTTCACGCGGTCCTTCGACGACATCCGCTCGCTCATCCTCTCGCGCTCCATCGCCATCGTGAGCGACGACTCCGGCATGCCGTGGCACTTCGTGTCCCGGGGTGGCTGGGAGACGCGGCTGTACGGCCAGTACCACAAGCCCATCGCGGACTTCGCCGGGCGCTGCCAGCCCGAGCTGGAGGCGGCGCTCGAGGCCGGCTCCCGCGGGGCGCTACCCTTCGACTACGGCTACACCTGGTACACGCCCCACATGGTCGTGGCCGTGCGGAGCCCGACGAACCCCATCGGGTCTCCGGCCTACGATCGCAGCTCCACGACCGGGCTCGGCGTCAGCTGCTACGGCGGTCGCACCGTCGTCCGCTGAGTCGCGGCGTCGTCAGGCTCCCTCGAGGGATGCGCGCAGGAACCACGCGTGGGTCTCCACGGCACGCGTCACCTCGGTGAGGAGGTCGACCGTCTCGGGATCACCGTAGTGCTGGGCGAGGTCGCGCGAGGTGCGGCACTCCGCGAGAAACAACTCGAAGCGGTCGGCGAGAAGGGCGGCGTGATCGTGGACGCGTCGGGTGTCCGCGCCGTATTCGGGCAGCCGGGAATGCGCGGCCGCGTGGCGGACCGTTCCCTGCACGTGCGCGCCGAGCACGACCGCCCGCTCGGCGAGGGCGTCCACGAACCGGTACAGGTCCACCGCGAATCGGTCGAACAGCAGGTGGTAGGCGTGGAAGTCGGGGCCCTTCACGTTCCAGTGCGCCACCTTGATCTGCGCGTGCAGGTCGATGGCGTCGGACAGGCGCTCCTGGAGCGTGCGGGCAACGGCGGCGCGCGCATCGGCGGCGAGGCTGGACGGGCTGCGGTTCATGGGACCTCCGGACCCCGTCGTGTGCACCGTCACGGCGCGGTCCAGCGCGCTGCGGCCCTTGACGGCCGGCCTGCGGGTGCATAGCTCGCGGACGGCCAGGATGAATGGCCATTCATTCGGAGTGCACGATGCTCGAGAAGGTCATGGATCAGCTTCGCGAGGCGCCCCGACGCCTGCAGACCGATGGCGCGCGCTGGGTGGGCGCGGCGCGCAACCGCGCGCGCGTGGCGCGGGGCCGTGGGGAGGAGCAGGCCTTCACCCGGGGCACGGCCGCGCTGGAGCGGCTCGAGGGCTGGCTCAGCGAGCGTCGCGACATCCCCGGGCTCGCGCGGGTGGTGCCGCGTGCCGAGGAGCTCGTCCACGAGGGACTCGTGCGTGTCACCGCGCTCCCCATCGCGGACTACGACACGCTCTCCGCGAAGGACGTGGGCCGTGCCCTGCGCGACCTGCCCCGCGTGGACCTGCTGCGGGTCCGGCGTCACGAGCAGGCCGGAAAGGGGCGCAAGACCGTGCTCGATGCGGTGGAGCGCGAGCTGGCGCGTCGCATGGAAGGGCCCGAGGCGCCGACCGACGCGGTCTGACCCGCCCCGACGCGACCGTCACCCGCGGGCGTGCTAGCGGAAGCCATGATCGCATCGCTGCTCGCCGCGTTCTCCGGGCCCGCGTCCGGCTTCATGGTCGCCCTGCTCGTCGTGGCGGCGGTGGGGTTGGCCGTGGCCATCGACCGTGCGTGGGTGTTCGCCTCCGCGCGCGTCGACCCCGCGGAGGTGCTCGCGCGCGCCGAGTCGTGCCTCGAGTCCGCGGAGCCGGGGACGGTCGACCTGGGTGAACGACCGCTGGAGCGGGTGGTCGCCGCCGGCGTCCGCGAGGCACGGGCCGGTGGGTCCGCCGAGACCTGCTGGGACGCCATGACCGCCGCCGCCCTCGACGCCGAGCAGGTCCTGCGCCGACGCGTGGGCTACCTCGCGGTGGTGGCGTCGATCGCCACGATGCTCGGCCTGTTCGGCACCGTCCACGGGTTGATGGTGGCGTTCGGGGGACTCGCGGACACGGCGGCGGCCGAGCGCGCCGCGCGCATGAGCGCCGGGAGCGCCACGGCCATGGCGACCACCGCCTTCGGATTGCTGGTGGCCATCCCGGCGCTGGCGGCGCACGCCGCCGTGGACGCCCACGCGCGCGGATTGCTCGCGCACATCGAGGCCTCCGCCAACCGCACGATGACCCTCGTGGCACGGCGCCTGCGCGCGTCGGGGGGCTAGGCGCGTGCCGGGGCGGCGTCGCGCGCTGGGCGTCGGCCGCGCCGAGAGCGTCCCGGACGTGCGGCCGACCCTTCTCGGCGTGGTCACGCTCTCGTTCCTGCTGCTGTTCTTCCTGCTCGCCACCGGGACCGGATGGCGCTGGGGCACGGTGCCGCTGGCCGTCGCGGGGCACGGGGCGCCCCCGGCGGCGGGCGTGGCGGGCGCGCTGCCGGGGCATCGAGGTCCGGTGCGGGACGTGCGGGTCGCGGTGCAGCCGGACGGGACGCTCGACGTGCGCTTCCAGGCACGCACCACCGACATCGCCGCGGCGAGCACCACCGACGAGGCGCGGGCCTGGACGCTGCCGCCGTCGCGGGGAGGGCCGGATGTGGCGGCCCTGCGCGCCGCCGTCGACCGCCTCCGGGGCCTCGATCCGGCTCAAGACCACGTGGTGCTCGTGCCCAGGGACGCCGCGGACTCCGAGGAGGTCATGTCCCTCCTCGATGTGCTCCGCGGCCCGGACGACGCGCCCGCCTTCCGGGACGTCGCGGTGGAGGCGGGAGGATGAGGCGGCGCCTTCTGGCCCGTGCCACCCCCGAAGGACCCGCCGGGTTGGATCCGGCCGCCGTGGCGCCCTTCGTCGACGTCATGACGCTCCTGCTGGTGGTGTTCCTGCGCGGCTGGTCGGCGGAGGTCGTGCCGGCGGACACCGATCCCGCGCGCCTGGTGCGCACGGCGGCGGTGGCAGGACGCGCCGGAGCCCACGCGGTGCGTGTCGAGGCCGATCGGCTCGCGTGGGACGATGTCGTGGTGGGTCCGGGGGCGGCGGGGGCACGCCCCCTCCGCAACGCCTCCCCCGACGGGACCGTGGGACCGCCCGACGCCCCGGAACTCGCGGCGCTGCGGGCGCGCGCGCTGGCCGGGTGTGCGTCGACCGGACGCGTGGAGGTCGTCCCGGACGCGCGGGTGCCGTGGCCGCGCCTGCGCGCGGTGCTGGGCACCCTCGCCGCGGCAGGCTGCGACGACCTCGCGCTGGTGGGGCGCTCCGCGAGCTTCTGACCGCCGTCAGCGCGCGGCCAGGGCCACGCGCCACACGCGCGCGAGCCCGCCGATCCACAGCACGTCGCCGCTCACCGCGAGCGCCCAGGGCCGCTCGAGCGCAAGGTCCACGGGCACGAGCACCTCCGCGCCGGGGGCCCCCGCGACCTGCGCGAGCCCGCCTTCGTGCAGCGCCCACAGCGTGCCGCGGCGGTCGACCGCCAGGCCGGTGGGCTCGCCGGGGATCGCGTGCCACGCGCAGCCGTCGAAGCGGTGCAGCGCCCCGGCCGCCGCGACCCACAGCGCGCCCCGCGCCCACGCGAGGTGGCGGATGGGGCGCGGCCGCGAATCCCCGAACGTCCGGACGGGCCGCGCCGAGTCGCCGTCGACCACGTGCAGGGCCCCCTGGCGCGTGCCGGCGTAGACGACCCCGTGGGGATCCGCGGCCATGGCCAGGGTGTCCGCCGGGCCCCGGCCGCCGACCAGCCGGGTGCGCCACGCCTCCAGGAGTCGTCCCCCGACGGAGAGCAGCGCGCACAGCTCGTCCTGGCCGCCCTCGTCATCCGGGGGGTGGCGCTGCCCGGCGACGCGTCCGGTACGCAGGTCCGACGTCCAGCGGCCCTGGGCGGTCGCGACGTGGAGCACGCTGTCGTGCACCGCCAGCGCCTCGACGCGGCGGGCCTCCCGACGTGCGCCCGCCGGCCACGGGAACGACTCGAAGCGCCCGTCGCGGCAGAGCACCAAGCCGTGGTCGCTGCCGAGCGCCACGCCGCCGCCCGGCAGCGGGTGCACGCACCGGAAGGTGGCGGTGGGGTCCTGACCGAGATCGGCGGCGTCCCAGTGGGCGCAGCCGTCCACGCGCGAGTCCCCGTCGGCGTCGCACTCCCAGCGCAGCCAGGCGTGGCGCGCGTCGTCCACCGGGACGGCGCGCACCGCGGGGCCGGGCGGGGTCCACGCGAACAGCCCCGCCAGGCTCGGCTCCGGGGCGGTGGCCACGCTGGCGGCGACGAGCAGCGCGTCGAGCGCCCCGGGGGTGACCGGCTGGCCGGGCAGGGCCCGGACGTGCGTCCCGTCCGGCAGGCGTGCCAACGCCTCCCACGCGGCGAACGGCCCCGGCAGCCCCAGGCGTGCCGCCACCCGGCGCCGCGCGAGTCCCATCCCGTCGCGTTCCCAGGCGCTCCGCACCGCGCGTGCGGTGCCCGCAGGCCGCGCGAATCCCGCGCACGCGTCCTCCGGGGGAGGCGTTGCGGAGGGGGTGCCCCCCTCCGCCCCAGGCGCCTCGGGAGGCCTCACGGCGACGTGACGCCGCTGTCCGTGCCGGTGTCGGACGGCGCCGGGTCCGAGGTCACGCGCAGCGGGACGAGGAGGCTCGGCGTCAGCGCGTCGTCCGAGCGGATCCGCAGCGCCCCCTCGCGCAGCGTGCCGGGGTCGCCCTCGGGGAGGGTGGCGCGCACGTACCAGGTCTCGATGGCGTCGACGTCGAGCACGTGCTCGACGACCACGTCGAACGCGAACACCCGGTCGGGGTTCTCCACGACGGCGGCGTCCAGCACGGTGAGCGGCACCTCGCCCACGTTCTGGACCTCCAGCGGCAGGGATCGGCTGAAGCCGGGATGGGTGTCCCAGAAGTCCAGCGCGCGCGGTCGCACATCGAGGCGCCCATGCCGTCCGTCGTCCTCGACGCGCGGCACGGCGACACGATCGGCGTTGCAGGCGAGGAGCAGCGCGAGGGGCAGCACGGCGTTCTCCGTCCGCGGCGCCCGGCGGGGGCGGTACCGCGTGCGGGGGCACCTATCGAGGTCCGGCGCGATAGGGTCGCACGTCCATGCGCTGGCGTATGCCGACCGTGCCTGCCGACGCGCGCGCGCGCGCCCGGACGCTGCTGCCGACCGCGGTGTGGCTGGCCGCCGTGGTGGCCTGGGTCCACCGCGGCGTGCTGGCGTCGGGGGCCGTGCTCGGCGACGCCGGGACCGATGCGCTGCGCGCGGTCTGGGGGTTCCACCTCGTTGCGCAGTCCTTTCCGCTTCCGTCGTTTCTCACCGATCACGTGGCGTTCCCGGAGGGAATCCGCGTGCTGGTGCTGCCCATCGCCAGCCAACCGTGGGGCGCGCCGCTGGCGTGGCTGCTCGGGGACGTGCGCGCGCACGCCGTATGGCTGCTCGCGATGGTGTGGGCGCTCGGGATGGCGACCGCGGTGCTGGTGGAGCGGTTGACGCGCTGTGGCGCCTCGGCCCTGCTCGCCGGATCGGCCATGGTGTTCCAGCCGGTCACGCTCCTCGCGGTGGCGGACGGCACCGCGGAGCAGGTGGCGGCCTGGGCCATGCCCGCGGCACTCGCTGCGGTGCTGGCGCTGCGCGAGCCGGGGGCGGGGCGCGGCACCTCGGTGACGGCGGGCGTCCTGGCGACGTGGATGGTGCTGGACTCGCCCTACAACGCGGTGTTCGTGCTTCCCTTCCTGCCGTTGGTGCTGCCCGGGGTGCCGCGGTCGCGCCTCGCCGAGACGGCGGGCGTGGCGGCGCTCGGCGCCGTGGTCGTGGCGTTCCTGTACGGGGGCATGCCGCTGGGCGTCGCGGACGCGCGGCGGGCCGGAAATTCCATCCGCCTGGACAACTGGGCGGCGTGGGAGGCGGGGCGCCCGTGGGAGACGAGCTTCGCCACGACCTTCATCCCCGTGTCGATGGTCGTCGGTGCCCTCGTGCTGGCCGCCGTGTGGCCACGCCGCACGGCACCGTGGGTCGCCGTGGCGCTGCTGTGCTTCCTCGTCGGGCTGGGCCCGTACCCGGCCAACGCCGACGTCGCCGCGGGGATCGGGGGCGCGCCGCTCGGCGGGCTGGTCGGCAAGCTGGCCGCGTTCCAGGCGGACCACCCGCTGCCGATCGTGCGCTTCCCCCGCCGGTGGCTGCTTCCGATGGCGCTGGGGCTGAGCGTCGCGGCGTCGCTGGGCCTGCGCCGAATCCCGGTGCGCCTCTTCCGGTGGGCGCTCGCCGTCCCGCTGGCGTGTGCCGCGTGCGTGCTTCCGTTGCGCGCCACCGGCTACGCCGCCGCGGTCCCGAGCCACGCGCCCCCCGTGCCTGCGTTCGCGGCGTGGGTGCGCGAGCACCCCGCGTCGGGGGCCTTCCTGCCGCTGCCGCGGGTGCGCGCGGCGAACACGGCGTCCGAGCAGCGCAGCGACTTGCCGGTGTTCGCGGGAATGGGCGCGGCGCTGGCCTCGTCGGACCTGTACTGGATGCAGGTGCAGGTGGGGCGGGACAGCCCGTTCGTTCCCGTCGGCCTGCGCACCCTGCTGCGGCGGGCGCGGGCCGGACGCCACGACGCGTTTCTGCAGGCCCTCGACGATCTGACGCTCCCGCGCACCACGGGGAGTCCCATCCCGCCGTCGTCGCGGCGGCCGGAGGAGCTGCGGCGCGAGGCGGCCGCCGCCCTCGTCGGCGACGGCGTGCGCTTCCTCGTCATCGACGCCGCGCTCATGACGGACGAGGCGTGGACGCTGCTGCGGTCGACCTTCGCGACGCATCTCCGCGAGGAGCGCCACTTCGAGGACGGGACCGGCGTGCGGGTCTGGGTGCTCAGCGCGCGGTGAGTCGAAGCAGCCCGCGCCGCAGCATCGTGCGCAGCAGGGGCACGTCGGCGTCGGTCCAGTCCACCGTCCAGGCCGCTGGCGCGTCCAGCCAGCGGAGGGCGTCGTGCTCCGTCAGCACGGGGGTGTCCTCGGTGGCGCAGGCGTAGGCGCGGAGGTCGAGCCGGGGACCGTCGGGCGGGTGCAGGGTGCGCCCGAGCTCGGCGCCCACGCGCACGCGGATCCGCAGCTCCTCGGCCAGTTCCCGTGCCAGTGCGGCCTCGTCGGTCTCGCCAGCCTCGACCTTGCCCCCGGGCAGCTCCCAGCGCCCCGCCTGCGACATGCGGGGACCGCGCCGCGCTGCGAGCAGGCGGCCGTTGCGGACCAGGACCCCGCAGACGACCCGGAGCAGGCTCAGCCCCGCTCGGGGTCGGACGTGGTGTACCGGAGCCGGGATCCGCCCACGACGAACTCGTCCCCGTCGCGAAGCGGGGCCATGTCGGCCGTGACGCCCTTGTGCGCCACCTTGCCCCACCAGGCCTTGCGACGCAGGACATGGCGCTTGCCGTCCCACTGGATGTCGGCGATGACGCCCCAGGTGAACAGCCCGTCCACCTGGATCATGCCCGCCTTGCCGAAGGTCAGCGGCCGCGTCTCGGGGTACCAGAACTGCCGCGGGTCGGAGAGGTCCACGACACGGGCCGTCTCGAGGAGCGTGGTGGTCTGCTGCAGCGCCCGAAGGTCGGCCGCGCTCAGCGCCATGGTGCTCTGGTGGCCGTCCTCGGCGTCGGGCACGCTGCCCTTCCACGGCGCGAAGTAGGCGACGTAGCGGCCGTTGAAGAAGCGGTCGTCCTTGCCGTCGCCCAGGAAGAACAGGGTGAAGCGTCCGATGCCGATCTTGTCGCGGGAGCGGAGCGGGCGCTGGGCGCACTTCTCGCCGTTGACGAGGACGCCGTTCTGGCTCTCGACGTCCTCGATGCTCGCGCCGGTCGGCGTCACCACGATCTTCGCGTGGCGACGGCTGACGGAGCCGTGGTTGAGCACGACCTCGCAGTCCTCGCCGCGACCGAGGAACGTCTCACCCTCCTGGAGGGTCACGAGGTAGTGCCGGGATGCGTCGGCACGGACGAGGAGCACGGGCATGCCCCATCATACCCCATCCGTTAGGGGAAGCCATGCCCGTCCTACCGGCGTTCTCGCGGCTCGTCGCGGACTCCCTGCTGCCGGAGGCCGCGCGGGAGCGGCTGCGGCGGCTGCACTACGCCGACGCGGGTCACGGCTACGACGCCTTCGGGCTGCACCCCGACGTGGTGGCCTTCGGGGAGGCGCTCGTGTCTCCGCTCTACGATCGCTACTTCCGGGTTCGCTCGCATGGCCACGCGCACATCCCGGCGAGCGGGCCGGCGGTGCTGGCAGGGAACCATTCGGGCGCGATTCCGACCGACGCGATGATGGTGTGGCTCGACGTGCTCCGCCACACGACGCCGCCGCGGGTGGCGCGGTCGGTGGCGGATCATTTCGTCCCGATGATCCCCATGATCGGTACCTTCTTCGCGCGCGGCGGCATGGTCGGCGGCAGCCGGGGCAACGCGCGGGCGCTGCTGGAGGCGGGCGAGTTGCTCGTCATCTTCCCGGAGGGCGTGCCAGGCATCTCGAAGCACTTCCGCGATCGCTACACGCTGCAGCACTGGCGCGTCGGCCACGCGGAGCTGGCGATGCGCCACGGCGCGCCGGTCGTCCCCTTCGCGGTGGTGGGCGCCGAGGAGCAGATGCCGCAGATCGGGCGGATCCCGCTGCGGCTGCTCGGGATGCCGTTCGTGCCGATCACGCTGACGCCGGTGCCGTTGCCCGTGCGGTACCACATCCTCTACGGGGAGCCCATTCCCATCGGTCGTGACTACCGCCCGGAGCAGGCGGACGACCCCGGAGCGGTCCGGGAAGCCTCCGGACGCGTGAGGGCGGCCGTGGAGGCGCTGCTGGCGAAGGGGCTCGCCGAGCGGCCGGGAATCTTCGCGTGAGCGCGTCGCCGGTGCGGGGAGTCCTCGTCACCGGGGCGGACGCCCCCGTGGGAGAGTGGCTGGTGCGGGCGCTGCTGGCGGACCCGCACATCGGGCACGTCCTGGCCGTCGGCACGCGCCCACCGGAGGAGGCGTTGCCCATCGAGCACGCCACGCGGCTGACCTACCTGCGGGTGGATTTGCTGAGGGAGCGTGCGGTGCGGGACATGCTCTTCGGCCCCGCGCGGGACCTCGGGGTGGAAGTGGTGGTGCACACCGCCATGTCCCGGAGCGCCCTGGAGGAGGGCGGGCGGGTGCACGCCCTCAACGTGGAGGCCGCGCGCAGCCTGCTGGCGCTCTGCGAGCGGCACCCCACCATCCGCCGCTTCGTGCTTCGCAGCTGGGCGGAGGTCTACCAGGTGCAGCACGACCTGCCGATCCTCATCGCGGAGGACCATCCGCTGAACCTCCATCCCTCCGCACCCCAATTCGTGCGGGACCGTGCCGAGGCGGACCTTCACGCCTGCGTGCGGATGGGGCTTTCGTCCCTGCAGATCGTGGTGATGCGATGCGCGGAGGCGCTTGCGCCGGGAACGGGGAGTCAGCTGTTCGACTACCTGGACGCTCCGGTCTGCGCGCGGCCCTTCGGGTACGACCCGATGCTCAACGTGGCCAGCCTGCGGGACCTGGTGCACGCGCTGGCCTGTGCCGTGCGGGCCCCGGAGCAGGGCGTCTACAACATTCCCGGGTACGACACGCTGCCGCTGTCCCTGGCGATCCAGAAGTGGGGAAGGGTGTCCGTGGCCCTTCCGGAGGTGCTGCTGGCGCCCCTCTACCGGTGGCGGCAGAGGGTCTCGGACCACGACTTCCGCTACGGCATGAACCGGAGGCGCTTCCACTACAGCGGCGTGCTGGACGGACGGCGTGCGCGGGACGTGCTGGGGTACCTGCCGATGCATCCGGTGGCGTGGCCCGCGGCCGGATAGAAGCCGGGCGCGGGGGGAGCCATGTCGGAGGAGAGCGCGCCGCGACGCAGTCGTGGGATGGTGGCCATGGTGGTGGCACCCATCGTGATGGGGACGCTCCTGGTGGGCGGCACGGCGGGATGGTTCTGGACGGTGGAGCGCACGGAAGGGACGGCGAGCGGTCCGCCGATGCGGCTTCGGGTGGAGGCCGGCTGCGCCGAGGGCGCGGAGGCGGTGCGGCGGCGCGCACGCGAACTGGGCATCCTCGAACCGTCGTCGGGCGGCGGCGCCGTGTCGAGCGTGGAGCTCACCGTGCGGGCACCCGGAATGCCCGATGACCGCACGCACCTCCCGGCGATGCTGGCCGCGCCGGGGCGACTGGCCCTCTCGCGCAGGGGGTCGCCCGTGGAGGTGGCCATCGCGAACGTCGGGGTGCAGCTGGCGTTCAGCGGCACGCCCATCACGCTGGTCGTGGCGGAGGAGCCGCTGCCCCCGGCGGAGGAGCTGGTCGCCACGATGGACGGGACTCCCATGGAGATCGAGGCCGTGAACGGGGTGGAGCTGCAGCTCGCGTCGCGCGCGGGAGACAGCCGGACGGCGCTGCGGGGCGCGTCGGATCGCGCCGTGCAGCTGCGTCACCCGCTGCGATGCCCGGTGCGTGTCGAGGTGCTGCCGTAGGGCCTGGGGCGGGGGGTTCCACCCCCCGCAACGCCCCCCGGCCCGGCCGGTTGCCGTCGCCCGGCGGTCCCGTTAGTCGGAGAGGGTCGGGCCGCTAGCTCAGGTGGTAGAGCATCGGACTTTTAATCCGCGGGTCGCGGGTTCGAGTCCCGCGCGGCCTACGTCGATCCCATCGTCTAGAGGTCAGGACTCCGGGTTTTCATCCCGGTAACAGGGGTTCAATTCCCCTTGGGATCACCCTTTGCGACGGGGGGCAGAAATTCTGTTGCCCCGTCGATGACTCGTCGAGAGACAGCTGGCAGGGAAAAGCTCGCCGCGCCGGGAAGTGCGGAACGCGCGTCCAGGTATGGCGGCGAGACGTTCAGCACGGCACGAAAGCGGAACCGCCGTCGCCGTGCACCTCGGTCGGTGTCGCGACGAACGGCCCCCCGAAGACGTGCGCGGGGTCATGCAGGGCTGACGACGCTGCGCGACATGGGAGCGGTCCGACTACGCCGTCCGCACGGCCCCTCTCGCCGCGTGATCGGCAGCGATCGCCCCGAGCATCCGCTCGAACTCCACCTGGAAGTCACGCCGGAAGAAGCGCAGGGCGGGCTCCTGCAGCGCCTGCGCCACGGAGGGGGCGGGGTGGAGGGCCGGGTAGAGGCCCATGATCAGGTGCGCGGCGTCGTGGAGGAGCTCGGCGTACGCCACCTCGGAGAGCACGGGCGAACGCTCCGACAGGAATCGGGCGATCGCACCGAAGAACGTGAGCGTCGCATGTTTGAAGTCGCGAATGGCGCTCTCGCCCAGGTTCTGCTCGAGCACCGTCGGGAGCGCGGCGGTGAGCTCACAGAGGAGCGCTTCTCGTGCGAGCGCGCGCGCGAGCCGGGACACGACGGCGTCGAGCGACACGGAGCCTCGTTCCTCGACGGGCCACTCGGCGCGAAGCTCCTCGAACCAGCGTTGCCACTCCTCCCAGAGCATCGCGAGGAGGAGCGCCTCGCGCGTCTCGAAGTAGCGGTAGACGTTCGCCTTGGCCATGTCCGACCGGCGCGCGAGCTCGTTGAGGCTCAGCACGCGCAGGCTGACGCCACTGGCGAGGAGCTCCCGAGCCGTCGCCATGAGGTGCGCACGCCGCTGCTCCTTTTGCTCCGGCTGACGTGCGCGCTGAAAGGACGGGGCCATGCGCGTCCGTAACGCCTGCGCCCATTCGTGACCACCGGTCGCTTGACAGGAGACCGGTGGTCGCTTAATGGGGTGGTGGTCCCCTCGAAGCGGCGCGTCTGCGCCCGCTGATGAACGCTCGCGAACCTCCGGAGTTCCACGATGCCCTAGCCCCTCGTCTGTGCGCCCGACCTTCTCGCCCGCGACCTCTCGGGCAGCCTCTACGTCGTCACGGGGGGCAACTCCGGGATCGGTCTCGTCACCGTCGAGCAGCTCGCGCGCCAGGGAGCGCACGTGGTGCTCGCGGCGCGCCGTCCCGCCGAGGGGGAGCGGGCGCGAGGCGAGGTGATGGGGCGCTCTCCACGTGGTTCTGTCGAGGTGCTCGAGCTCGATCTCTCCCGCCTGACCTCGGTACGGCAGTTCGCGGAGCGCCTGCTCTCCCGTCATGACGCTGTGCATGGGCTGGTCAACAACGCCGGCGTGATGAACACCCCGAAGGGCAGGACGGCCGACGGGTTCGAGACGCAGTTTGGAACGAACCACCTCGGGCACTACCTGCTCACGGAGCTGCTCCTGCCTGCGCTGCAGCGCGGCGCGCCGTCGCGCGTCGTGAACGTGTCGAGCTGCTACCACGACATGGCGCAGGGGCGCGAAGGCCGCATCGACTTCGACGACCTCCACTTCGAGCGCCGACCCTACGACGGGTGGGAGGCCTACGCGCAGTCGAAACTCGCCAACCTGCTTCACGCGAAGGCCCTCGCGCGGCGCCTCGCGGGCTCGGGTGTGACCACCGCGAGCGTGCATCCCGGGTGGGTCCGCACCAACCTCATCCGTCACTCCATGCCCGTCTGGGTGCAGGACATCTTTCTGCGTCCAGTCCTCCGCCTCGGGGGCATGATCGAGCCCTGGGAGGGCGCGCAGACCACGCTCCATGCCCTGCTCGCACCGGGGGTGGAGGACCAGAGCGGTGCGTTCTACAGCCAGACCGGGTTCTACAGGGAGAAGTATGCCACGAGCGGTGGCTGGCCGCTGCGCTCGCCCAACCCCCATGCCCACGACGACGCCGCCGCGGAGCGCCTCGACGAGGTGAGCCGCCGCCTCGTCGGTCTTGCGTAGGCGCGCGTCCCCACCTCGTGGGCCGGCCCGCCCTACACCGCTGTCGCCGCAGCGATGGCCTGCACGAGCCGCGGGTAGGTGAAGTCGAGGAAGGCGCGCGTCCGCGACGGGAGCCGGCGGTCACCGACGTGCAGGAGGTGGAGCGGCGTCGGGGCGGGCGCGAAGGCATCGAGCACGCTCACGAGCCGCCCTTCGCGGAGGGAGGCGTGCGCGACTGCCGTGGGGAGGCGCGCGAAGCCCATCCCATGCTCCGCCGCCGTGCGGAGCACCGCGAAGTCGTCGCTCACGAGGCGGCCGCTCACCGGTACCT
>JBDLRI010000081.1:0-13317 GCA_039800105.1 Pseudomonadota bacterium | reverse complement strand
GGGGGGGGGGGGGGGGGGGGGGGGGGGCCCCCCCCCCCCCCGCCCCCGCACACCCGCACAGCCACCCGAGCCACGCAAGGACCGACACCGCAGGCGTGCGGCTCACAGGCGCGCCCGCACGGCGGCCTCGTGGGCGAGCAGGTTCGGGCTGCACTCGGCGCAACGCCCCGGCGCGATGCCCGCGCGCAGCGAATCACGAAGCGAACGGAGCTCCGGCGACGCACCCGGCCCGTCGCCCCACACCTCCGCCAGCGACGCGGCGCCCACGCCCGGCCCCTCGTCCGCCCGCACGCAGCACGGCGCCGTGCGGCCCGCCGGCCCGATGACCAGGTGGTGCCACGGCTTGAGGCAGGGCGCCCCGCTCAGCCCGCGGCCCGGTCCGGGCGCCGGTGCCGCCACCCCGCGCCGCGCCGCACCCGGGCCCAGGAACCGCGCGAGCGTCGTCTCCACCCCGAGCGCCGCGGCCACCTCCACGGCCTGCGCGCCGACGCTGGCCAGGCGTGCCTCCCCGGCGTCATCGAGCCGCCACGCCTCCTGCTCCGGGCGGTAGGCCACCAGCGCGTCGAACTCGACCCGCGCGCAGCCGAGCGCGTGCGCGAGGCGGACCACGTCCACCAGCTCCTCCACGTTGGCGCGGGTGATGACCGTGTGCAGCGCGAGGCGCGGCGCGGGCCCGCCCCGTGCGTCGCGCAGGGCCCGCAGCCGGCAGAGCCCCGACACGGTGCGCCGGAACGCGCCGGGTCGCCCGCGCAGCCGGTCGTGGGTCTCCGGCCGCGCCCCGTCGACGGAGACGTGGACCTCGTCCCAGCCGAGCTCCACGAGCATCCCGGCGAAGGCATCCAGCCGCGTGCCGTTCGTCGTGAGCGTCCCGTGCATGCCGTGGGCGCGGGCGCGCCGCAGGATGCCCGGCGTGGCGGGCGCGATCAGCGGCTCTCCGCCCCCGAGCACCAGGATGCGCCGGGCACCGAGCGCCGCGGCCTCGTCCACGAGGGCCTCCCAGCGCGCCGGGGTCAGCTCGTTCACGGGGGGACGGTGCCGCTCCGTGGTGTCGCAGAACACGCAGTCGAGGTTGCAGCGCAGCGTGGGGTAGACCTCCAGCGTCCACGGCCCGGGCACGCGCCCGCCGTCCCCGCGGAAGCCCTCGCGGTCCCGCACACGCGCCGCGATGGCGTCCAGCTCGTCCACGCCCACCACCGTAGCACCGGACGACCCGGACGCGGTAGACTGCGCGCATGTCCACGCTCCCTCTCCTGGCGATGCTCCAGCTCACCGCCTGCGCCGGCGACACCGTCGTCGACAGCGGACCCGTCGGCGACACCTTCTGCGCGACCCTCGGCGAGCGGGGCGCGACCGAGCGCGTGGAAGGCGGTGCCACGGGCGTGAGCGGGGCGCTCTTCGTGCGCGTCATCACCTCCGCCAGCGACGACGTGCGCGACCCGCTCTACGTGGCGTTCAAGGACTACTCCCTCGAGCACGTGACCGCGGGCGGTTCGCAGACCACCGGCTACACCAGCGGAGACGGCCTCGTGCAGGAGCTGCTCGGGCCCGGGATGTGGAACTTCCGTGCGTCCTTCCCGCGCGGGAGCCGGACGTGCATCGCCGAGATGCAGGTGGAGGTGCAGGCCGGCACCACGACCCGCGCCTGCGCCGTGATGGACTGCCCTGAATAGCCGCCCCGGTCGCGCGTCGTTGGGATGAACCCCAAGGAGCACGGCATGAAGCGGTTCTTCCTCCTCTCCCTCGCAGCGGGCCTCCTGGCGGGCTCCGCGGACGCGCACCCCGGCCACGGCAGCCGGCACGGGACCCGCGCCGCCCGCAGCCCGAACTACGGGAGCGCCTACGGGGTCCGCCGCCACGCGCGCCACGGCTACCGCTCCTACGGCTACGTGGGCTACGCCAATCCGTGGAACGCCTCGTGGGTCCCGACGGCCCGGCCGGGATGGACCTGGGTGGGCGGCCGCTACGACCGCTACGGCTACTGGATCCCCGGCGCGTGGCGGCCCCTGGCCGCGCGCCCCGGCTACGTGTGGGTGTCCGGCTTCTGGGACGGTGGCGCCTGGATCGACGGGTACTGGCGCCCCGCCAGCCGGTACGGCTACCGCTGGGTCGACGGCATGTACGACCGCGGCGTGTGGGTGGACGGCTACTGGGTCGACGTGCGCCGCGGCACCACGTGGCGCGAGGAGGAGCTCCAGGAGCAGCTCCGGGAGGCGGAGGAGGAGAACGCCGATCTCCGCGAGCAGCTCGAGGAGGAGCGCCGCGAGGACGCCCGCGAGAAACGCCGCGAGGAGCGCGGAGACGGACGCGACGACCGGGACGGCCGTCGGGACGGGAACGGCCGGGGCGGGCGCCACCACGATCCCGAGTGAGCTTGGGGCGGGGGGCCCTGCCCGCCCCCCTCGCGGCCGCCGCCGGGCCACGGCACAGCGCAGGCGGGGCGGGATACCTTCCCGCCGAGGGCTGCTCCCCATGGACTTCGGCGTGGTGCGCGAGACGACTCCCCAGGAACGGCGGGTGCCGATCACGCCCGAGGGCGTTCGAGCCCTCGCCGGGTCCGGCCACCGCGTGGTCGTGGAGGCCGGCGCCGGTACGGGCGCGGGGTTCTCGGACACGGAGTACCTCGCCTCCGGCGCCGAGGTCGTCTACACCGCCCGGGACGTGGTCCAGCGCGCGCAGGTCCTCGTCAAGGTGCACCCGCCGCGCGAGCACGAGCTGGAGCTTCTCCAGCCGGGCATGGCGCTCGTGGGGTTCCTGCACCTGAGCAGCAGTGCCCACCTACACGCCCGCATCCGCGACGAGCGCGTCACGACGTTCAGCTGCGAGATGCTGCGCGATGATCGCGGGGACTACCCCATCCTGGAGCCGCTGAGCGCGCTCGGGGGCCGCGTCGCCGTGACCGTGGCCGCATGGCACCTCACGGCACCCGGTCAGGGACCCGGCGTGCTGCTCGGCGGTGCCGCCGGCATCCCGCCCGCCATGGTGCTGGTGATCGGCGGGGGGACCGCCGGACGCGCCGCCGCCGTCGAGGCCGCCTCGCTCGGCGCGCAGGTGGTGGTGCTCGACCGCGACCCGCGGCAGCTCCACCGCATGACCGACACCATCGGCAGGTTCGCGGTCACCGCCATCGCCAGCGAGTACCACCTGGTCCGCTACCTCGAGCAGGCCGACGTGGTGATCGGTGCCGTCGCCGTGCGCGGCCAGCCGGCTCCGCGCGTCATGGAGCGCCGGCACGTGCGCCTCATGCGCGAGGGTGCCCTGTTCCTCGACATGAGCATCGACGAGGGCGGCTGCAGCGAGACCAGCCGCCCGACCACCCCGGACGCGCCCTGCTACGAGGAGGAGGGGGTGCGACACATCTGCATCCCCAACCTCCCGACCGTCGTGGCGCGGACCGCGAGCCGGACCTACGGCAACAGCCTCCTTCCGTACCTCGTGGAGCTGGGCGCGGGAGTGGACGGCGCGCTGCTCCGCAGCCCCGCGCTGCGCAGCGCCTGCGCCTTCCACGGGGGGCGTCTGGTCGCTCCCTCCCTCGCCTCCTTCTGCGGGGACCCGGTCGAGGACCTCGTCGCGCGGCTCGGCGCGGACGCGACGTAGCCGGTGACCGAGACCGGGTCGCCCGCTCCCCGAACGTCGCGGCTGCGCGGAGGCCCGCACCTCGGCGCCCTGCTCGTCCTCGTCGCGTGGTCGGTGGGCACGTGGTGGCGCAGTCGTGGACCGTCCGGTCCGGCCCTGCCCGTGTGGGCCGGGGACGCCGACGCGGTGCTGTTCGGGCCGGATGCGGGCGCATGGGCGTCCAACGCCTGGGCCATCCACCTCGGCCGCATGGGGGACGTGGATCCGCACCGGCTTCCGGCCTGGCCGACCCTGGTCGCGGGCCTGCTGCACGCGGTGCCGGACGTGGCCCTCGCGGGGCACCTGCTGAACCATCTGCTCTTCGCGCTGATGCCGCTCGTCACCTACGCCGCCGCCCTGCCGCTCGCCGGACGCGCCGGCGCCTTCGTGGCCGGCTTCGGCGTGATGTGGCTGGCGCCCGTGTACCAGGCCAGCCACCAGTCGAGCGCGGACCCCCTCATCGCCATGGCGCCGGTGGCCGCGCTGGCCGCCGCGCACGCGGCGGGGCGGCGACCGTGGGTCGCCCCGTTCGCGGGCATCCTCGTCGCGGGCGCGACCGTGACGCACCTGACCACGCTCGGCGTGGCGGTGCCAGCCGTGCTCTTCGCGCTCGCCACCGGCACCCCGGGACGCACGCGATGGATCGGCGCGGCCGCGTTGGCGGCCTGCACGGCCGGGGCGCTCGCCCTCGCCGTGCGCAGCTACCCGACGCTGGAGCCCGGGATCTTCCTCAACGCGCTGGCCGAGGGCGTGACCCGCGGGAGGGCCTACGACGCCGCGGCGGACCCCCTCGCCGATCAGGGCGCGGCCATCGCGCGTGTGCGACAGGCGCTCCCCGCGGCGCTCGACTCCGCCACGCGCTGGTTGCTCGGCGAACTCTCGCCGCGGTGGCTTCCCCTCGGGGTCGCCGTCGCTCTGCCGTGGCTCGCCCTCGCCCCGGTGCCGGGGGGCGTTGCGGGGGGTGGAACCCCCCGCCCCACGCGCCATGACACGCTCCCGAGAACCCGTCGGCAGGCGCGTCAGCGAGAGTTGGCCAGCGCCGTGGCCTGGCGCGCGCTGGCCGGGGTGGCCGCGCTGGGCATGCTGGCGCCGGTCGTCGCGTTCGCCGCCGCCGACGCCCCCTCCCGCTACGGGGCGAACTTCCTCCCGGTCGCGCTCGTGGCGTGCATCGCCGGCGTGTCCGTGGTGGGCGGCCTCCTGGACGGCCTGGCGCAAAGCGTGACCCGCCGATGGCCCGCGGGGCTCGCGACCCTCGCGCTCGGGGCGGCGTGGATCGTGGGCACCCACGATCCCGTACGAAGGCCCCTGCGCCCGCTGCGCCCCTCGCCCGAGGACATGGACGCGCAGGCGCTCGGAGCGCGCCTCGCCGCGCACTTCCCGCCGGGCGGCGGCGCCGCGGTGATGCTCCGCGAGGCCGCCGCGGTGGCCGGCCGGGTCTACTGCCCCCGCGTGGGGTGCCCCGGCGCCGGCACATGGGACGTGTCGGCGTGCCTGGCGCGCAGCTTCGCGACGCAATGCTCCGGCGACGGTCCGATCCCGTGGGTCGTCACGGAGCGACGCGAGGCCGCGGGGCCCGACGGTACGCCGCCGTGGCGCACGACGTTCGACGCCTGGGTCGAGGCCAACCACGCGCCGGTCGATACGCTCGAGGGACTGCGCACGCGGTCCCGCATCTACGCGCTGCCGCGCCCGTAGCTCAGGTGAAGCGCTGGGCGCGCTCGATGCGCCAGCGCTCCAGCGCGCCCTTCCCCTTCGCCTCGACGGGCGGGAGCTCCGTGCCGACGCAGTAGGGCGCCACGGCCTCCCAGGCCGCGCGGGTGACGCACACGGCGCCGTTCACGCCGCCGCTCTCGCAGCGTGCGGCCGTGTTGACGGTGTCTCCCCAGAGGTCGAAGAGGTATTGCGTCCGGCCGACCACCCCGGCCACGACCGGTCCGACGTGGATGCCGACGCGCACCTCCCAGCCGAGGCCCTCGCCGGCGATGCCGACCATGTCCAGGCCCGCGCGCACGCAGTCCAGGGAGGGATTGTCCGTGGGCCGGAGCATGCCGGCGGCCGCCATGAACGAATCCCCGATGGTCTTGATCTTCTGCAGGCCGTGCAGCGCGGCGATGTCCTCCAGCCGGCCCACCAGCCGGCGCAGCTGGTCCACGACCTCCTCCGGAGAGTGCTGGTCGCACCAACGGGTGAAGTTGCAGACGTCGCAGAACAGCACCGCCACGTTCTCGTAGCGCCTCGGCCGGACCGACCCGTGGGCCTTGAGCTCGGGCAGGACCTCGCGCGGCAGGATGACCTGCAACAGGTCCTCGACGCGCGCCCGCTCGGCCTCCAGCTCGCTGCGGGCCCGCACCTCCGCGTCCCGGAGACGCTTCTTCTCCAGCGAGGCGCCGACGCGCGCCTTGAGGTAGGCGGGGTCGAACGGCTCCGCGACGAAGTCGTCGGCCCCCATCTCCAGGCACCGCACGAAGCTGGCCTCGGCGTCGAGCGCCGAGACCATGATGACCGGAAGGTGTCGCAACGCCGCCGAGGCGCGGATCCGCCCCAGCAGGTCGAACCCCTCCATGGCCGGCAGCCGCACGTCGACCACGACAAGGTCGAACTCCTCGCGCTGCAACAGCACCATCGCGTCATGGACGGCGGTCTCGCGGCGCACCTCGTGACCGAGGAGCGCCAGCCGCCGGGCGATCACGACGCCACTGTCGGGTGATTCGTCGACCACCAGGATGTGGCCGCGGATGTGGGGCACCTCGACGCGATCGGACTCGTCGGAAGCAGGAACCTCCCCGGGCGGGCGTCCCGCCTCCCGCGACACGATGCGCCCCGTGCCGAACGCCGCGATCTGCTCGACGGCGCGCAGCATGGCGGCGAGGTCGGCGTCGGGCGCGCCGTGGGAGCGCAGGAAGTCCAGCTCGTCGCGCACCAGCGCCAGGTCGGGGCCGAGCAGACGCGCGAAGCGCACGTGCGCACCGACCGGAACCTGCGACGCGCCGGCCTCCCGCTCCATGTCGAGCGCGGCGCCCATCGCCGCCGCGAGCATGCGGCGCCCACAGGCCGCCACCAGCCGAAGGGAGGACCGCACGTCCACGGGCGCGCCCGACCCCGCCTCGTCGACGAGCAGCTCCGCCGTTCCCACGAGCACGTGGAACTGGGCACGCAGGTCATGTCGCAGCTGGACGAGCGGTTCGTGGACGGAGGAAGCGTTCACCTGCACCTCGTAGCCCGGGGGCCCGGATGCGACGAACCCCTCCGCACGGGGCGGAGGGGTCGTCGGGGAACGCACCGGGCGTGCCGGCGCGGTCGGACTAGAACAGGCCGCCCATCTTGCCGGCGATGACGAAGCTGAACAGCACGAGCGTCTCCATGAAGACGAGCGCGATGAGCATCGGGGTCTGCAGGGAGCCGCCGGTGGCGGGGTTGCGGGCCATGCCCTCGAGCGCCGCGGAGGCCGCCTTGCCCTGGCCGGAGGCCGCACCGAAGGCCGCCGCGCCGATGGCGAGGCCGGCGCCGAGGCCGGGGCCCCAGGAGCCGTCGCCGTCCGCCGCGAGGGCGACGCCGGTGGTGGCAACGAAGAGGGAGACGACGCGGAGCGCGTTCACGACGGACTTGTTCATGGAATCCTCCGGGGAGTGGGAACGGTCAGGGTTCGGGGTCAGTGCGCTGCATGCCCCTCGTGCGAGTCGTGGTGCTCGACCGAGAGGGCGATGTAGATCGTGGTGAGGAGTGCGAAGACGAAGGCCTGCACGACGCACACGAGCAAGCCGAGGAACATGAGCGGGACAGGGACCAGGGACCCGCCGATCAGCCCGCCGACGCCCACCGCGTCAAGGCCGTGCAGCGTCTGCGGGTCCACGCCGGCGTTCCCGAGGGTGCGGGCGATGCCGGCGAGCAGGTGGTCCACCGTGATGTTGACGGTCAGTCGGAAGGCCAGCGAGACCGGCCGCACGAGGAGCGAAAACGCCTCGAGCACGAAGAACACCGGGGCGATCGCCGCCACCGGGCCGGCCAGGTGCTTGAGGTAGCCGACGCCGGCGCGGGACAGGCCCGCGTAGTTGAACACGACGAACACCACCGCCGCGAGGGCGAAGTTGCTCGACATGTTCTCGGTGACCGGCAGCACGCCCGGCACGAACCCGACCAGGTTCGACACCAGCACGAAGAAGAAGATTCCGCCCACGAGCGGGAAGAAGGCGCGCGCCTCCCTGGCGCTGCCGATGGTGCTCGTCATCAGCCCGTAGAGCCACTCGATGACCACCTCGGTCATGTTGCGGATGCCGAGACCGGAGTCCGGCACCAGCCCGTCGGTCCCGCGTGCCTTCGCCTGCTCGAGTCCCATGCGCGCGACGACGGCGAGCCCGAGGATCAGCAGCACCATGGCCCAGGACGTGGCGATGAAGAACGCCGCGTCAGGGTCGTGCAGGCCGAGCGCCTTGCCCACCGAGGAACCACCGAGGTGGAAGCCGGGGAGCAACTGGAACCAGGAGAAGTGGTGTTCGCCCCCGCTCACGACGGCACCCATGCCACGAGAGAGGAGCGCACCGAGCATGGCGCCGATCATCGGACCTCCAGGGCCGCCGCGGGACGTCCCGCGTGTCCGGCGCGGAGGCCGAGCACGGCGTGAAGCACCACCGCCGGGAAGAAACACATGAACCCGAGCGTGAAACCGAGCGCGGGGACCCCCACGACGAGCAACGCCACCACGGCGGCGCCCATCGCGAGCTGCTGCATCGCGAGGCGACCGCCGAACGCCGGCGTTCCGAGGGACGCCACCGCCCAGCCGAGCGTGCCGAGATTGATCAGCGACGCCGCAGCCCCGATGGCCACCGCGAGCGCCGCCGCAGGCGACCACGCGCCGCCCGCGACCCCGACGAGCGCACAGGCGCCCATGCCCAGCGCCGCCAGGCTCGAGTCACGGAGGAGGGTCGGGAGGGTCAGCATGGTCGGACGTGGTGAGGCGGCGCAGGCCGCGGAAGAGTTGGGCGATCCCGAGCGCGAAGCCGAGGATCAGCATCCCCACCGTGCACCACGGCGTCGTCCCCAGGACATCGTCCAGGAGGCGACCCACCCACGCAGCCCCGAGCGCGTAGCCCGGCACCGCGGACACCACCGCGGCCGCGCCCATCGCGCGGGACAGCGCGGATCGGCTCACGGCACCTCCGGGGAGTGTGCACGACGGGATCCCAGCTTCCAAAGAGGCGCCCGGCCGGCTGGCGAGCGGGGGCGGGACATAACGACGGCCCCGGCGCGTGTCAACGCGCGCACCCGCCCCAAAGGCCGCGGTCCGCGCCGCGTGCCGCGCGCTCGTCGGCGTCGAGCATCGCCTCGAACGTGGTGTTCGGACGCACGGCGAGGGCGGTCGCCTGCCCCTCGCGGATCAAGCGTCGATTGTAGAAGCCGTCCTCGCCCGTGCCGCGGTGCACGTAGGCGAGCACGCGATCGTAGCGATCGACGCACTCCGCGTCGTAGGTCAGCCACGCGAGACGTCCCTCGAGCGCCTGCTCGGTGTACGCCCACGCCTCGTCGCCCCAGCACTCGGCCGGGTCGTCGTGCGCGATCTCGGGCGTGTCCACCCCGATCAGCCGCACCTTGCGCGTGGTCCTGCCGCCGTCGGGCGCGACGTAGATGGTGTCGCCGTCCACGGCGCGGACCACGCGGACCAGCTCCACGGGCGCGCACGGTGCGGCACCGGCCGGCAGCGACGCGGGGTCGAGGGCGCGGATCGCCGCATCGTCCGCTGCCAGCGCCTCGGCCGCGGTGTCCACCGGCGGGGCGGCCTGCGCGGAATCGTCCGTTTGCGCCGGGGCGGTGCAGGCGACGAGCGGGAGAAGGAGCCCGAGCGCCCCGCTCACGGCTCGCCTGCGTCGGCGACGCCCGCCAGCTCGCGGCCCAGGCGACCCAGCGCACGCTCCGCGTCGACCCGCGCCTCGCCGGGCGCGAGCACGCCGAGCGCCTGCTGGTAGGCCACGAGCGCCCGCGAAGGCTCCCCCGCACGCTCCCACGCGTGGGCCGCGGACACGAGGGCGCGTCCGTCCCCCGCGTCCACCTCGGCGAGGGCGTAGGTCTCGGCGGCGCGACGCGGGTCCCGAAGGACGTCGAGGTACACCGAGGCGAGCTGCGTGCGCAGCTCGGCCCGGCGGGAGGGCTCGGCGGAGAGCTCCGCGGCGGTGCGCAGCCACGCGGCCGCAGCGACCGCATCCCCCTTCTGCAGATGGATCATCGCCGCGCGGGAGGCCGCCTCGGCGCGCACGGACAGGGTCGACCATCCCTCGGCCACGTCGGCGTACGCCGCCGCCGCCCCGTCCAGGTCACCGGCCACGTAGCGGGCGTCGGCACGGTCGAGCGCGAGCGGGGACCACGGCCCGCGCAGCGCGACGAGCGCGATGGCCACGATGCCTGCGGGTACCGCGAGCGCCCCGAGGAGGTACCGTCCATGAAGCCGCATGGCCCGCGCATAACGCCCGGGTCTTGCCTGTCGAGTCGGCCCCTCCTTGGGCGGGGGGCCTGCCGCCCCCCGCAACGCCCCCCGGCCACGCGGCGCCGGTGACGGCGGCGGGCATGGTGCGCAGGCAGTTCCCATGAGCCTTGTCCTCGCGTGGATGCTCGCGTGCGCGGACGCGCCCGAACACGACGGGCGCCGGGCGCCGCCGGCGTGCCTCACGGAGGACGAGGCCGGCGTCCTGGCGCGTCACCTGGCCGCACTCGACGGTCTGGCGTGGCTCGTCGCCGATCTCGTCGCGGGACGGCCCCTCGGGTTCGCCGCGCTGGTCGGCGCGGCCCCGCTCGGTCCGGAAACGCTGCAGCACGGGTGCGCGCGCCCGGACTCCGGCGTGCCCTGCGAGGAGGATGCCCCCTGCTGGCAGACCCGATGCGAGGGGTCGGGCTGGACGGCGCAGGCAAGCCCGCCGCTGCAGCCCGATCCGGGCTGGGTGCTCGGCGGCGTGCGGGTGGAGATCCGCTGGACGGCGCAGTCTCCGGAGGCGCTGGCGTGCACCGCCGAGGCGTCGTCGGCCGACGCCGACGGCACCGACTGGAGCGTGCGGCAGCACCTCACGCTCGCGGAGGGCCGGGTGGCGCTGGCGGAGAGCTACCCCGGCCTGCGGCCCGGATGGGACGTTCTGCTGCGTGCGGCGGGCGGAATCGGAAGCGTCGAGGCGGAAGGCCACCCGCTCGCGGCGGTCCAGGGCCACGCCGTGCGCCCCGCGTGCGATCCCTGATCCCCCGTCCCGCGCGTTAGCACCACCGCGCTCCGGAGGCGTGGGTGGTCGAGCTGATCAACGTGACGATGCAGTACGGCAGCCAGGTGCTCTTCCTGGAGGCGTCCCTGAAGCTCAATCCGGGCGAGAAGGTCGGCCTGGTCGGTCCGAACGGCGCGGGAAAGACGACCATCTTCCGCCTGCTCATGGGCGAGGAGCGCCCCGACGAGGGCTCCGTCGAACGGCCGCGGCGGCTGTCGGTGGGGTACTTCCGCCAGGACTTCGCCGACTGGCGGGACGCGAGCGTGCTCGCCGAGACCATGGCGGGCGCAGGCGACGTCGCCGGGCTCGCGCAGACGCTGGCCGCGCTGGAGGCCCGGCTCGAGGACGTGGACGCCCCCGACTACGATGATGTGCTGGAGCGCTACGGCGACGTGCAGGCACGCTTCGCCGACGCCGGCGGCTACGATCTGGAGGCCCGGGCCCGCGCGGTGCTCGCGGGGCTGGGGTTCTCCCAGGCCGAGATGGACGGCGCGATCGGCGCGCTCTCCGGCGGGTGGCGCATGCGCGTGCAGCTCGCGCGCCTCCTGCTGGCGCGCCCCGAGCTGCTGTTGCTCGACGAGCCCACGAACTACCTCGACATCGAGAGCATCGTGTGGCTGGAGGGCTGGTTGCGCGACTACCCCGGCACGGTCCTCATGACGTGCCACGACCGCGACGTCATGAACCGTGTCGTCGGCCGGATCGTCGAGATCGACGGGGGGCGGCTGCGCAGCTACACCGGAGATTACGAGGCCTACGAGCGCGGGCGGGCCCTCGACGCCGCACAGCGCGAGGCGGAGTACGCCAAGCAGCAGGCCATGCTCGAGCGGGACCTCCGCTTCATCGAGCGCTTCAAGAAGCAGCCCTCCAAGGCGTCGCAGGTCCAGAGCCGCGCCAAGAAGCTGGAGAAGATCGAGCGCGTCGCCCCGCCGAAGCGCCTGGTGGAGCGCACCTTCGACTTCCGTCGCCCGGAGCGGAGCGGCAACGACGTCATCGCACTCAAGGGCGTCACCAAGCGCTACGGGAACCGCGCCGTGCACGACTCCGTGGACATGCTCGTACGCCGCGGGGAACGCTGGGCGATCATGGGAGAAAACGGCGCCGGCAAGACGACGCTGCTGAAGATGATGGCGGGCGCGCTCCCGCCGGATGCGGGCGAGGTCGCCATCGGGGCGTCGGTGACGCTCGGGTACTTCGCGCAGCACCAGGTCGAGCAACTCGACGTGGACCGCTCCATCCTGGAGGACCTGGAAGGGACCTTCCCCCGCGCGGGCCAGGCGGTGCTGCGTCAGCTCGCGGGTGCGTTCGGCTTCTCCGGTGACGACGTCGACAAGACGATCGCGGTGCTCTCCGGGGGGGAGAAGGCGCGGCTCGCCCTCGCGAAGATGCTCTTCCACACGCCGAACCTGCTCGTCCTCGATGAACCGACCAACCACCTCGACCTGACCACGAAGCGGGCACTCGTGCGCGCGCTGGACGCCTACGACGGGACCATGGTCTTCGTGTCGCACGACCGCGCGTTCCTGCGGGCGCTCGCCACCCGCGTCGTGGAGCTGACCCCGGAGGGACCGCGCGTGTACGCCGGCACCTACGACGCCTACGTGCAGACCGTCGGTCGCGAGGCCCCCGGCCTGCGCCCGGCCTAGGTCCTGGTCGGGCCCGCCATGCGGCGCGCGCTGCCCTGGCTCCTCGCCGCGGCGGGGCTGGCGTATGCGTTGCGCGGCTTCCGGGGGTTTCCCGCGGGGGGCCGGACGGTACCCGCCCCGCGGCTGGGCCCCATGCCTGCGCAGGAGGCGCTCGACCCGCCGCAGGAGATCGAGATCGTCCGGGACGGCGCGACCTACCGCGTCCGGAAGACCCATCGGTACCGCGTCATCGGCCAGGTGGTGTCGGTCGCGACGTACACGCTCACCTTCGCGAACGACTTCTTCGACGTGGACCTCGGGCTGGCGTGGGGGGACCACGTGGAGGCGCTGATCCGACGCTACACGTTTCATCAGGATCACCGCTGGCTGTTCTGGCGCAGCGACACGCCCGTCTCGGACGAGGAACGCCTGGACGTCACCACGCACGTCGGCAACCAGCATGTCATCCCGGCCTCGGACAACCTCGACCGCGCCGTGCGCCGCGCGCGGGTGGGGGAGCGCGTGGTGCTGGAGGGGTACCTCGCCACGGTCCTGACGCTGGATGGGATCGAGCTTGCCACGTCCAGCACGCGTCGCGACGACACGGGCGCCGGCGCCTGCGAGATCGTGTGGGTCGAGTCCTTCCAGCGCGAGACGAAGCGCTGGAACGCGACAGGCAGCCGGGCGCGCCCGGGGGACGGCTAGCAGGCTGCTGAAAGAGGCCCTGGCCCTCCCTGCCAGCGCCGAGCGAGGCAAGCCCGGCGCGTAGCGAGGGCGGCGCGCGGAGCCGAGACGAGCGAAGGCGTGGCCGAAGCCACGTCGAGCGAGTCGCAGGCGAGCACGTCGGC
>JBDLRI010000080.1:0-3591 GCA_039800105.1 Pseudomonadota bacterium | reverse complement strand
GCGCCTATGGACAACCCGGGCGCGCCGCGGTCCGCCATGGCCAACGGGGGTGATTTGGTGGCAAGTATACGGATTTGCTCCGAAATGTGCGTGCTCAAAAATTGAGCATCCCGTGAGACTTCGTGTCCCTTCGCACACTTGACGACCCCGTCCGAAGGGTTGTCCGCGGGGTTTTCCACAACGTCGGCGGACAACCTGCCGGATGCACCGAGGGGCACCGGCCCGGTCCCCCGGATCGGCGCCCCCCGTGATGGCGTGGCCCGTGCCGCGACGGCGGCGGTACCCTCAGAACGTGCGGGTCCAGCCCACGTGCATGCCGTCCACCGTCGGCACGACCTGCCACGCCGGCGCGTCGAGCCACACCAGCGCGGCCCCGGTGACGGCCAGCGCCGCGGTGGCACCGCCGGACACCCACAGGCGCGTGCGCCGCATGGGGACGTTCAGGTCGTAGAACCGCTCGGCCGCCTCGCGGTTGCGCGCGTCGTCCCCGGCCGCCTCGACGCGTCGGGCGTACTCGTTCCATGCGCGGTCCACGGAGGCCCAGGACCATGCCGTGTAGCCCGCCGCGCCTGCGGCGCCGGCGAGCGTGGCGACACCCACCGTGCGCCGATGCGGGCGTTCCGTCCGTGCGGGCGTGGGCGTGGGCGTCGGTGTCGGTGCGGCGGGCGCCCGCTCGGCCGCGGGGGCCGCCGGGGGTGGCACGGCGTCGCCGGCGGCCTCCGCAGGTGCGGCAGCGCCCGACGTCACGATGGCCTCCGGCCCCACGGCCGTGCGCTCCACCAGCGAGATGCGGCTCTGACGGTCGCTCTCGTCGGTGCGTTCCAGCACGATCCGGTAGGTGAGCTGGTGCGCGCCGCGAATCTGGACGACCTTCTCCGCGGGCTGGTAGCCGTCCCGCATGGCGGCGAGGGTGTGGGTGCCCTCGTACACGGTGGGAAGCGAGACGCTGTCGGTGCCGATGGCCTCGCCGTCGAGGTAGATGACGGCGTCGCGCGGCGTGACGCGGGCGTCCAGCGCGCCCACCGCCAGGGGGGTGAGGGCGATCGCGGCGCGCTCCTCGCGCCCCGCCGGGACGTCCACCGTGACGATGGCGGGCAGGTAGCCCTCCTGGATCGCGCGCACCGTGTGGCGCCCGCACGTCGTCGCGACGGGGAAGCCCTGCGCGCCGGGGAAGGGCCGGCCGTCGAGCTCGAGCGTCGCGGCCTCCGGACGCACGTCGACCTGCAGCCAGCCGGGTTGGCTGGCGGCGAAGACGCTCACGCGGGCGGTGCCGCCGCGTGGCACGTCGACGACGGTCTCCCCGCGCTCGCACCCCTGCTGGACCGCGATCTGCACGTTGCCGCGCGGGGTGATGACCGTGGCGGGCGTCTTCGCGCCGGTGTCCACACCGTTGACGAAGATGCTCGCGCCCACGACGTTGGAGGAGACCATGACGTCCTCCGCGTGGGCGGCGGCGACGAGGAGCGCGAGGGAAAGCATGCCGTGTCCGTGCTGCGGCGCGGCGTATACGACAACGCCGTCTGAAAATCCACCCCCTACGTGCCGTCGCGGAGGAAATCCGTACGCCCGTCGTAGGTGGACTCGTCGTCCGATGCCGTCTCCAGCGCAAGAACGTCGACCACAAGGGCGGTGGCGTCGTCACGCCCGCTTCGTCGTTCGACGGCGTCGATGATGGCGCGCGCGGCGCGTGCGGGAGAGCCGCCGAAGGCCCACCATGCGTCCAGAAGCTCGTCCGAGGCGACCACCTCGGTCACCCCGTCGGTGACCAGCAGGAAGAGATCGCCCACGAGCAGGGGGGCGCTCCAGACCTGGATCGCGTCCGCGATGCGCGGCCCCATGCCGACGTAGGCCCGCAGGCCCCGGCCGGCGCCGCCCTGCGGGGAGGTGACCCGCGCGACGGCTCCGTGTCGCACCCGGTAGACCTCGCTGTCGCCCACGTGCACGACGTGCGCGCGGCCCTGGGCGAGCCACAGCAGCGAGAGCGTGCAGGCAGCGTCGCCCTGGTCGCGCAGCTCCCAGTCGATCTCGGTCACCAGCTGCACGAGCGCCTCGACGGAGGCGGGCGCGGAGGCGTCGAAGAAGCCCTCGAGCCGGGCGCACGTGGTCTCGGCGGCCTCGCGGCCGCGGCGCGCGGAGCTCACGCCGTCCGCCACGGCGTAAAGGCACCCCCTTGCGCGGGAGGACACCAGCGGGTGCCGTCCGTCCAGAATCCGGTGGCGATCCTCGCAGAGGGCGTGACCGGGGCCGGTGCGGAAGCTCGCGGCCGCCGCCGCGAGCGGCAGCGACCCGAGGTTCATGCCGGCGCGCCGTCCTTCCTCGCCCGGGGGAGGCGTTGCGGAGGGGGAGCCCCCCTCCGCCCCATGCGGGAGGAGCGACGCAGGAGGAGCGCGGCCCCCATCGCGAGGGCACCGAGCGCGGCACGGTCGCTGCCGCCGGTGGCGCAGCCGCAGCCGTCCGAGGAGGTGACCTTGCCGTCGATGGTGCCGTCTCCGTCGGCGTCGACACCGCCGTTGCCCGTGAGCGGGATGGTGAGGGTGGGTGCGGTCGGGTCGTTGCTGGTGATGACGAGGCGCGCCTCGCTGGGGACGTCCTCGAGCGGCGCGAACGTGACCACGAGCACGTCGCTGCCGCCCGCCGGCGCCTCGAAGGTGCCGGGCGTGACCGCGAAGGCGCCGTCCCCCCCCTCCAGCGTGATGGTGCCGGATGCGGGCATGGCGCCGTCGTTGTCGAGGTTGATCTCGACGCTGTCGACGCGGCCGACCTCCACGTCGCCGAACTCCACCGCGGTCAGGTCCGCGGCGAGCATGGGCAGCGGGAACACCAGCCGCCGCACGGGGAACTCCGCGTCCACGGTCTCGCTCGAGAGTTCGAAGGGGTAGGTGTAGTTGAAGGGGCCCACGTCGAATCCGAACACCGAACCCTCGATGGTGCCGGTGAGGTTGAGCGTGGCGGTCGAGTCGAACCTCCCCGCCACGGCGACGTTCACCGGGTACTGGGCGAGGCGATCCGGCGCGAGGGTCACGGTGCGGTTTGGCTGCGTCACGTTGTTGCCGTCCGCGGACCAGCGGGTGGTGACGTAGCCGGTGGTCACCACGGGCGTGACGGAGCCGCTCACGACCACCTCTCCAATGGCGAAGGCGAGCGGCAGGGAGAATACGTCGTAGGGCGCGAGCGCCTGGCTGGCCTGCACGCGCTGGCCGAGCGCCCACGGGTCGAACCGGGTGCTGGCGTTGACGGGAAACTCGACCACCTCGAACGGGAAGGTGCCCGCCCCGACGATGGGCAGGTCGTACACGAGGTTCACGACGGCCGCTACGTCGACGTCGACGTCGAAGGTGCCCTGTTCCGGCGTGGGGACGAGGCCGAAGGTCATGCCGTCCGGCCAGCTCAGGACGCCCTCCCCGGCCATGCGTACCGCGCCGCCGCCGTTGACCGTCAGGCCAACGTCGATGGCGGCGGGCGACCCCGACGGGATCGGCCCGGAGGAGCGCGCAAGGTTGTTGAACAGCTCGACCTGTGTCTGGAACACGGCGGGCTGGGGCTCGGAGTCGAACGCGAGGGCGAGGGGGAGGGCGGCGAGCAGCAACATGG
>JBDLRI010000079.1:0-43473 GCA_039800105.1 Pseudomonadota bacterium | reverse complement strand
GAGGCGAAGAAGCGCGACCACCGCAAGCTCGGCCGTGAGCTCGGCCTGTTCATGATGCACGAGTACGCCCCCGGCGCCACGTTCTGGCTGCCGAAGGGCGAGGTGCTCTACCACGCGCTCGCCGAATCCATGCGCACCGAGCTGCTGCGCGAGGGCTACGTCGCCGTGCGCACGCCGATGCTGTTCGACACGGCACTCTGGCACACCAGCGGCCATTGGGCGCACTACCGCGACAACATGTTCAAGATCGACAAGCACGAGGAGGGCGACGAGCACGTCCGCACCTACGCGCTCAAGCCGATGAACTGCCCGAGCCACATGCTCGTGTTCGGCAGCGCCAAGCGCTCCTACCGCGAGCTGCCGATGCGCGTGCACGACCAGGGCGTGCTCCACCGCGACGAGGTCCGCGGCGCCCTCGGCGGGCTCACCCGCGTGCGGCAGTTCTCCCAGGACGACGCGCACCTCTTCGTGATGGAGAGCCAGATCGAGGACGAGGTGCGCGGCATCATCTCGCTCATCAACCGCATCTACGGCGCCTTCGACCTCGGCTACAAGGCGAAGCTCTCGACGCGGCCGGCCGAGAAGCTCGGCGACGACGCGCTCTGGGACGCCGCCGAGGGCGCCCTGCGCGGCGCGCTGGAGTCCAACGGCCTCGCGTACACGGTCAACGAGGGCGACGGGGCGTTCTACGGCCCGAAGATCGACTTCGACGTGGTCGACGCGCTCGGACGCGCGTGGCAGTGTGCGACCATCCAGCTCGACTACCAGCTCCCGCGGCGCTTCGAGCTGTCCTACGTGGGGGCCGACAACGGCGCCCACGTGCCCGTCGTCATCCACCGCGCGATCTTCGGCAGCTTCGAGCGCTTCATCGGCATCCTCATCGAGCACTACGCCGGCAACTTCCCGTTCTGGCTCGCGCCCGAGCAGGTGCGCGTGCTGACGGTGAGCGAGAAGGCGGAGTCCTGGGGCCGCGAGGTGCTCGGGGCCCTGCGTGCCGCGGGCATCCGCACGGAGCTCGACGCGGGGGCCGACAAGATCGGCGCCAAGATCCGCGCCGCCCACCACGATCGTCCGTTCTACATGCTCGTCCTCGGCGAGAAGGAGCAGGAGAACGGCACCGTGAGCGTGCGCGGCCGCGGCGAGAACAACACCGTCGGCACCTTCACGCTGGCGGAGTTCGTGGCCCGCTGCCAGGCCGAGTCGCGTCCGCCCTTTGGCGCCTGATCGGGGCAGCGTGCGGGCCGTCGCGTGGTGCGCGCTGGCGATCGTCGCCGGCTGCGCGGACACGGGCGGTGGCGTCGACACCGGTGCCCGCGCATCCACGGGCACGTCGACGGACACCGTGCGCGGCACGGACACCGCGACCGCCACGGACCCCGCGACCGGGACGGACACTGCGACCGGGACGGGCACCGCGACCGGGACGGGCACCGCGACGGACACGGGCACCGCCACGTCGTCCACGTGGCGCTCGGCGCTCTATCCGGAGGACTGGACGCCGGCGTTCACCGGCCCCCAGGGCGCCTTCCTGCACGACGTGTCCTACGCCGGCTACCGCGCCTCGGAGACTCCCCTCCCCGACGTGGCCGGCCCGATCGTCGAGGCGGCGACCCACGGCGCGGACCCCACGGGCGCGACCGACAGCACTGCGGCCCTCCAGGCCGCCGTCGCGCAGGCCGAGGCCGCCGGGGGGGGCGTCGTCCATCTGGGCGCGGGGACCTACCGCATCGACGGGCTGATCACGATCCGGCACGACGGGGTGGTGCTGCGCGGCGACGGCCCCGCCGTCACGCGCCTGTGGTTCACGCGACGCGAGGGCATGACCGACCGGGCGCACCTCGTCCTCGGAGGCACGCCGGCCGAGGGGCCGGACCTGCCCCTCGCGGCGGACGGGGCGCCGCGCGGTACCGAGGTGCACGTCGGCGATGCCAGCGGGCTGCACCCCGGGGACCGTGTGCACGTCGGGTGGACCGTCACCCCGGACTTCGTCGCGGAGCACGGCATGACCGGCACCTGGACGGTGTTCCTCGATGCCTGGAAGCCCTTCTTCCGCCGGACGGTCGTGTCCGTCGACACCACGGTCACGCCGCATCGCGTGGTGCTGGACGTGCCGCTGCGGTACCCCGCCCGCGTGCGCGACGGTGCGAGCCTGCGGCGCGCCACGGGCTACGTGCGCGAGGTCGGCGTGGAGCACCTCTCCGTCGCGACTGCAAGCACGCACGCGGTGGCGTGGTCCAGCGACCGCACCCACGCGGTCCGCTTCGAGGGCGTGGAGGATGGCTGGATCCGCGACGTCGCGAGCTTCATGCCACCGGACGACCCCGACGGACGCGGCGCTCACCTGCGGAGCGGCGGGATCAAGGTGATCGACAGCCGGCGCGTCACGGTGGCCGACACCCACCTCGCCCGCGCGCAGAACCGCGGCCCGAACGGAAACGGCTACCTCGTCGAGATCTCCCGCAGCAGCGAGATCCTCGTGCGCGACAGCTCCGGGCGGGGCGGGCGCCACAACTTCATCCAGAACTGGGACTTCGGCACGAGCGGATGTGTCTGGCTTCGCACGCACAGCGCGGAGGGACGCAACCTCGTCGCGGACTGGGACCCCGTGGGCGTGCCGGCCTGGTCGGAGTACCACCACAGCCTCGCGATGGCGAACCTGATCGACCAGTCGACCGCCGACGACGGCTGGCAGGCCGTGAACCGCAACCTGCAGAGCAGCGGGGCCGGCCACGCCGCCACCCAGTCGGTGTTCTGGAACACCTCGGGCAACGGCACGCTGCGGTCACTGCAGTACGGCATGGGCTACGTCGTCGGGACCCGCGGCCTCACCGTCCTGACCGACCCGGACGCGTGGGACTGGAACGACGCCGGCGCCGGCACGCATCCCGCAGACTGGGTCGAGGGCCTCGGCGCGGGGGCCGCGCTGGACCCGCCCTCCCTGTTCGAGGATCAGCTGCGGAGGCGGCTAGCTGCCCGCTGAGGACCCCGCCGAAGCGCCCTCGAGCCAGCCCGCCACGTCGGCGAGCACCTGCTCCCGGCCGATCTCGTTGAACAGCTCGTGGCGCATGCCGGGGTACACCGTCACGGCCGCGCCGCGGGCCTCCGCGAAGGCCCGGTTCACGGGCATGGAGTTGACGCGATCGTCATCCCCGAGGAACACCGCCATGGGCACCGGCACGCTCGCGGACCGCACGCGCTCCGCCGCCGCGAGCATCTCCACGAACCAGCGCGGTGTCACCGCGTGGAACACGAGCGGATCCGTGGCGTAGGCGCGCGCGTTCTCTTCGTCGCGGGAGAGCCACGACGGGTCCACCTCGTTGGCGATCGGCACGGTCGGCAGCAGGCGCGAGAGCAGGCCGGCGGCCGCGGTCTTCCACGCGGCCGGCTCGAACGCCAGGGCCAACAGCGGGTTGGACAGGGCCAAGCGCGACGGCCGGATCGCCCCGACCCGCAACGCCTCGAGCGCCACCAGCCCGCCCATGCTGTGCGCCACGACCGGGCTGTCCGGGGCCATGTCCGCGCGCACGGCGACGACGTCGTCGACATACTGCTGCCAGGCGTCCACGTGTCCGCGTCGGCCGTGGGACTTTCCGTGGCCGCGCAGCTCCGCGATGCGCACCGACCAGCCCCGCGCGACGAAGGCCTCCGCGACGTGGCGGTAGCGACCCGCGTGCTCGGCCAGTCCGTGCAGGATGAGCACCTCGGGCGAGTCCGGCGCACCCCAGCGCACCACCCGCAGCTGGAAGCCGTCGGGCGAGGTGCGCCACTCGGTGCGCTCAGTTTGCAAAGTAGTCTCCCTCGGCGGCGAGCAGCGCCCGCGCCTTGCGCTGCTCGGCCTCCATCTCGGGCTTCACGTCGGGCAGGGCGTCCACGGGCTGCGCGAGCACCCACTCGAGCCCCGTGCGGAACGCCTCGCGCTGCTGGCTCTTCGTGGCCCACATCTCCGACTTCAGCACGTAGTGGCCGAGGAACGTCGGGTACGCCGCGATGACCTTGTCGAAGAGCTCCTTCGACTTGCCGAGGTCCTGGCCGGCGAAGCTGGGGCTCGCGGCGAACACCGCCGCGAAGTAGCGGTCCGGCCCGCCGTAGTAGTAGGTGGGGTCGAGCTCACCGACGCGACGCATCCACGCCTTCACGGTGCCGATGTGCTGCAGCGTGGTGACGAGGCCCTCGGCCTTGGCCCACTTGCCGAGGGCCGAGCTCGTCCAGTACAGGCAGGGCACGTCGTCCTTCGTGAAGGCGCGGGCGGCGGACTCCTCGGTCTCGTCGCCCTTGGCGAGGAGGCCCGTGAACTCCGTGTTCATCGCCAGGCAACGCCGCCCGTGGTCGATGGCGGTGCTCCACGCGGCCTGACGCGGAGCCTTCTCGGTCTCGTGCCCGTCCCCGAGGAAGTACCACCCCCGCACGAGACGCACGGCAACCTCGCGGTCGGACGGATCCTGGGCCTGGAGGGCCCCGTACGCCGCGAGGGCCTCCTGCAGCTTCGCCTTGTCGCCGCGCTGCTCCCAGAGGGCGTCGGCCGACGCGCGCGCCTGCGCACGCGCCGCCGCGGCGTCCGGCGTGGCGGGCGTGGTCGCCGGCGCGGGGGCCGTCGTGATCTTGTAGGCGTCCACGGTGCGGGCGCACCCGGCGAGAAGCAGCGAAAAGACGATGGCGCGCATGGAAAACCTCCGTCGGGACCCTACGGGATGCGCACCCGCGTGTCAACCCGGGTTGGCGGACGGACGCCGCGGACGGTACGTCCCCCCCCATGCTGCTCTCCGATCCGCCGCTCGGCCTCACCTTCGACGACGTGCTCCTCGTTCCCGCGGCCAGCACCGTGCTTCCGCGCGACGCCGACGTCGGCACGCGGCTTGCGCGCGACGTGCGGCTGCAGATCCCGTTCCTGTCCTCCGCGATGGACACGGTGACGGAGGCGCCGATGGCGTTCGCGCTCGCCCTGCACGGGGGAATCGGAGTCATCCACAAGAACCTCTCCATTGCCGAACAGGCCGCGCAGGTGGCGAGGGTCAAGGCGCACGTGCCGGCCGATGACGATGCCCACCGCGCCGCGGCGAGGGACGCGCATGGGCGCCTTCGTGTCGCGGCCGCCGTCGGCGTGGGTGCGGACCGGGAGGCCCGCGTCGCCGCGCTGGTGGCAGCCGGCGTGGACCTCGTCGTGCTCGACACCGCCCACGGACACGCCGACGGGGTGCTCCGGGCGGTGGCAGCCACGCGCGCTGCGTGGCCCGGGCTGGCGATCCTGGCCGGCAACGTGGCGACGGCGGACGGGGCCTCGGCCCTCGTGGACGCAGGCGCCGACGCCGTGAAGGTCGGGATCGGCCCGGGAAGCATCTGCACCACGCGGGTCGTCGCGGGGGTCGGCGTGCCGCAGCTCACCGCGATCGCCGAGGCCGCGCGGGTGCTCGGACCGGCGGGCATCCCGCTGGTCGCCGACGGGGGCATCCAGGCCTCCGGGGACGTGGCGAAGGCACTCGCCGCAGGGGCCGACGCGGTGATGCTCGGGTCGATGTTCGCGGGCACCGACGAGGCGCCCGGCACGGTGATCCACGACGGGGACCGGCGATGGAAGACCTACCGCGGCATGGGGTCGCTGGAGGCCATGCACGCCGGCAGCGCCGACCGCTACTTCCAGGACCACGCGGGCGACCCCGAGGCCCACCTCCGCAAGCTTGTGCCGGAGGGCGTCGTGGCCCGGGTACCCGCGAAGGGACCCGTCGGCGACGTGCTGGCGCAGCTCGTCGGGGGCTTGAAGGCCGCGATGGGCTACACCGGCTGCCGCGACCTGGCGACGCTGAAGGCCGAGGCGCGCTTCGTGCGCATGACACCGGCAGGCCTCCGCGAAAGTCACGTCCACGACGTCGCGATCGCGCGCGAAGCCCCCAACTACCGACGCGGCTGAGCGGCGCCGCGGGCCGGGGGCGTTGCGGGGGGTGGACCCCCCGCCCCAGGCCTACACGGAGGGCTCGGAGGTCTCCGCGAGGTTCGGGCCCATCGCGAGCTCGACCTGCACGGGCTCGAAGCTGTGCGGATCCCAGTGAAGACGACAGCGCGCCTCGTAGGCGTCCGTCTCGCCGACCAGCACGCGGGGTCCCCGGTTGACGACCCGCTGGCTCCGGTCCGCGGGATTGCCGCACACCACGCAGATGGCGAGGTTCTTCGTGATGTACTCGGCGATGGCGAGGAGGTGCGGGATGGGCTCGAAGGGTCGCCCGAGGTAGTCCGTGTCCAGACCCGCCACGATCACGCGCTTGCCTGCGTTCGCGAGCGCCTCGCACACGTCGGGGAGGTCGTTGCCGAGGAACTGCGCCTCGTCGATGCCGACCACCTGCGCGTCGCCCACCCGCGACGGAATCTCCGCGGCGCTGGTGATCTGCCACGACCGCAGGCGCATGCCGGAGTGCGACCCCACGCTGTCCTCGCTGTAGCGGGTGTCGATTCCGGGCTTGAAGACGATGACGCGCTGGCGGGCGTACTGGGCGCGCCGGATCCGGCGGATCAGCTCCTCCGTCTTGCCGCTGAACATGCACCCGGTGACGACCTCGATCCACCCCGTCTCGCGAGGGACCAGGTGACCGTGCATCTACACCTCCAGCGCGCTCGGTCCCTCGTACCACCGCAGGACGCACCTGTCGCGCGGCGTGGCGGGGATGCCCCCGTTGCCCACCCAGGCGTCGTCGGGATCGTCGTCGAGCACGTCCACGCCGGCGACACCCGCGGCACGGGGGCCGAACGGGACGGGCGCCCACGGGTTCACCCAGGCGTCGACGCGCCACGCCGCCCCGACGCGGCCGAGGCGCAGGAGTCCCGCGGGACCGCCGAGGGTCGGGTCGCAGAAGACGGTGGCCGCGGGGGACGTGAACCATGTTTCCCGCGCGGGTGCGCCCGGCGTCACGCGGGTCTCCACGGGGCATCCGTAGAGGAGGTCGCGCACCCAGAGCCGACCGGGCGCCCAGGCACGGTCCGCCACGCACGCGAGCACCCGTGGCGCCCCGGCCGACGGCCGCAGGCATGCCTCGACCACGCGGGCCTCCATGGCCTCACGCATGCGGTGCCCGTGAAAAGGTCCGTCGACGTGCACCCCGGACACCGAGGCAGGCGCGCACGACCACGCCAGACCGAGGTGCGGAGCCTCCAGGGACCCGCGGGTCTCGCCCGTGGCCACGGCCTGCAGGATGCTGCGCGCCACGGCATCGACGGACACGCGCTCCGGCTGCCAGCGGCGCACGTGCACCCACAGCCCGCACGGCAGCCCCGCGAGGGCGGTGCGCAGGCGCGCCCGCACGCCCGCGTCGGCGTCGGGCCCGAAGGCGAACGTGAGCGTGGCGACCTCCAGGCGCGCCAGGGATCCTCCCGCCGCGCGCTCGGCGAACACCGTTCCGTCCGCGCCGCACTCCACGTCGTAGCCCGCGCGACGGAGCACGCCGGCGACCGCGCCCTCCGCGGCCCCCTGGGCGGCGCGTCGGGGCTCCGGGGAGGCCACGAGCCAGGCGATCCGGGCACGCAGCCCGGGACCGAGCGCACCGGCGGCCGGCAGCTCCGTCCCCTGCGCGTGCGCCGTGTCGGCAGCCGTCGCGGCCCGCATCCGCCTCCCCCGAAAGCAGCGGCGTCTAACGCACGGCTTCGGGGACCGCCAGCGATGTCGAACGTTCCTGCGAACGGACGGGGCAGCGGTCCCCCGCCAGGCTCCACGCGGCGAGCCGCGCGTCCGCCGCGACCGGTGGCCCGAGTGCCTCCGTGATGCGACGCAGCGGCGCGTCCCACGCGCTCTCCCATCCCCCCCCCTCCGCAGCGAGGCGGTAGCCCGACGCCCGCAGGAGCACCCATCGGTAGCCGAGCGCCCGCAGCTCCTGCCGCGCGTCGGCCGGCACGTCGGAGAGGGCGTCCCGGTCGCCGGCCGCGTCCAGGCCCCGCAGGAGCCCGTTGCGCGCGCGCAGCGAGCGCACCTCCGGCGGCTGGAAGGCGTCCTGCGTGACCATCATCCCGCCGAGCACGGGCCGGCCATGGAGCACCTGGAGCCAGAGGTTGTCCTGGTCGCTCGCCCACGGCACATCGATCACCGCGCCCGCCGGCGCATCGCGGATGCACGCCAGGACATCCGAGTCCGATCCGTCCCACGTGGACAGCGGCAGCACCGAGTCGCGCGCCAGCGGCACGCCCAGCACGCACGCGAGCGCCGCGCCGCGCGCCCACGCGGGCCCGGGAAGGCGCGCCACGACCACGGCCACGAGCGGGGCCGCCACGACGACGAGCAGAGCCACCGCGCGCACCGGCCACCACCAGCGTCGCAGGAAGTCCAGGGCTCCGACCAGCCACAGGTAGGGCCGGTTCGCCACCACGCCGTCCGCGACGGCCCACGCCGGTCCGGTGGCGAGCACCACCGCGACGAGGCACCACGCGAGGACGGACCGCCGGCTTCCACGCGCGCCCGGACGCCAGGCGGCGAGCCCCACGGCGAGCAGGACGCTCCAACCGAGCCCGAAGATCGGCGTGTCGGGGGTGAACACCACGGAACCGGGGAGCTCCCCGGCGTCCAGGCCGCCCGCCATGCCGCCCCAGGCGGCGGCGAAGACCGCGAGGCCCTCCTGCTCGCCCTCCACGGTGCGGAGGGCCAGGGGCGCCAGCGGCCCCGTCCCGTCGAGCGCCAGCAGCCCGGGGATGTCACCGCCGCGTGCGGCCGCGATGAGCGGCGCCGCGAACGGAGCGACCGTCGCCGCCGCCACGAGCGCGGACAGCACGAGCAGCCCCGCGAGGTGTGGGCGTCCCCGGGGCACGTCGCCCGCGATCAGGCGCGTGGCGCCCCACGCGACCGCGCAGGCTCCGAGGGCGAAGCCGTGAAACCAGTACTGGTAGCCGGTGAGCGCGACGGCCACGCCAAGCCGCACGGCACCGCCGGGCGTCCGCAGCGCCACGAGCTCCGAGAAGGCGAGGAGCGGCAGCGCCAGCCAGGCCTGCGCGGGCCGGCCCAGCTCCAGCTCGTGCAGCACGAAGGGATGGAGCGTCACCGCGAGGGCGGCGGGCCAACGGCTCCCGCCGGGGACCCCGAGCGCGGCGGCGGCGCGGGCGGCGGCCCAGGCATTGGAGGCGAGCAGCGCGGCGATCCACGCGTTGTAGCCCCCGACCAAGCCGAACGCCGCGCGGAAGGGCCATGCCGCCACCGCATCCAGCAGATTGCCGCCGGTGTGGAGGAACACCTCCTTGCCCCACGGGTGGAACAGCCTGGTGGTGCGGGCCAGCGGCTCGACGCCCCGCACGACGTCCCCGACCCACGCGTAGAACCACTGGGTGCCGTAGGCATCGACCGCGCCGAGGCCGACCATCCGCCCGGACGGGTCCGGCAGCACCCCCGCGAGCACCCATGCGATCGCCGCGGCCACCAGCGCCACGCCGAGGACACCCGCGCCGTGCCCTGGAGCTGGATCCTGGGGCGGGGGGTTCCACCCCCCGCAACGCCCCCCGGCGCTCACAGGGCCCCCAGGGTGAAGTGGAACCGGTACGCGGCCTCCCCGCGCGCCTCCAGCCGCCAGGGTGCCACGCCGACGTCCACCTGCACGGGACCGATGGGCGTGCCGCGCCGCAGGCCGACGCCTGCCCCGAGGCGCAGTGGAGGGTCGGAGCCCCGACGGGAGCTGGTCGTCGCGCCGTGCAGCATCCACGCGTTGCCGACATCCGCGAACAGGGCCACCTCGGTCCCCTGCCCGCCCGGAACGTGCAGGCGCTCCGCGGGCACGCGGCATTCCACGCTGGCGAGCGCCATGGCATCCCCGCCGGTGGGAACCCACCGCGTGCCCCGCCCGTCGCCGCCGTAGGCGACCGCACCGGAGAGGACGTCCGGCCACGGGAGCGACTCGTCGGCCACCTCGTTGGCGGGGCCCGCCTGCCCGAGATCGTAGCCCCGGAGCGTGCTGCTTCCGCCGAGGCGGAAGCGGTCCTCCAGCGGCAGCGGTCGCCCGTCCAGCGAGGCACTCGCGCCGCCGCGCGCGCGGGCGTGCAGCACCGTGGGGCCGAGGGGCGCCCACCACGCCCACGCGGCTTCCCCCCGCACGAAGGCCGCGTCCGAGAGCGCGCCGTCGGCCGCCGTCACCACCAGGCTCCCCAGCGCACCCCGCGTGGGATTGAACGGGTCGTCGCGCCGATCCACCACGAGCGAGGCCTCCGGACCGGACTGCCAACGCGGCGCGCCCGGCAGCACGGGACGCGGGTCGACGCCGACGGCGTCCAGGCCCAGCGGCCCCAGCCACGCCTCTCCGTCGACGAGCACGCCGGGGTCGAGATCCAGCAGGCGGCGCTGCTGCACGCGGTAGCCGAACTCCGCCGTCGTCCGGGGACCGAAGGCCAGCCGGACCGCCGTCGCGCCGCCCGAGCGCTCCATGCGCCACGGGCGCTCCTGCTGCCGCTCGCGGACCAGGAGATCGACCGCGAGCTGATCGTCGGCCCGGGGAAGCCGCGGCGCCTCGTAGCGAAGGGCGGCGCGCCAGCGCGGAGCGACCCGGTCGAGGGTCCAGCCGTCCCCGACCCAGCCCACGCCGCCTTCCCCCACGAACGTCAGGCGGTGGCCCGCGCCGAAGAGGTTGCGATGGCCCGCGCGCGCGAAGGTGCGCACGCCCTGGTCGGTGGCCAGGCCGCCGCCGAGCTCCAGGTACAGCGGCGCGCGCTCGACGACGTCCACCACCAGGTCGCGCGTGCGGTCGTCATCCCCGACCAGGTCCGCGCGGACGCGCTGGAAGACCCCGAGACCGTACAGCCGCTGGCGCAGCGCGTCGACCCGGGACGGTGCCAGCGGGTCACCGGGCTTGAGGTCCGCAGCCCCCGTGACGAGCGCGCGCCGCGTGCGGCGGTAGCCCTTCACCGCGACCGCGCGCAGGTACACCGTCGGGCCGGGTTCCCATTCCACGACCACCTCCGCCGAGGCGGCGCCGGGCGTGCGCACGACGCGCGCGCGGGCGTCCGCGGAGAGGCGGCCCTTCTCGGCGAGCAGCTCCACGAGCCGACGCGCGCGGAGATCCAGATCGGCGGGGTTGCAGGCGGCCCCCTCCACACCGGCGAACACCGGCGCGGGATCGACGCCGTCCACGCTCGACGGCAACACGACGCGCGTGACCGAGACCCGCGGGCCGGGCACGACCCGCACCCGCACGTCGACCGGCACCCGGAGCGGCGCCGCCCGCTCCTCCAGGGCCACGCGCTCCAGGGTCGCGTCGAGGTAGCCCTGCGCGCGGAAGTATTCCCGCAGCGCCAGGAGTCCACGGTCGACGGCGGCCGCCGTGACGCGCCCCCGCCCGATGACGTCGGGGCTCGCCTCCACGAGCGCGTCCTCGAGGAAACGCGCGCCGAAGACGGTGTCGCCCTCGAAGATCACCGCGCCGCGCACGCGCGGAAGCCCCGCGTCCCCGCGAAGGCGCAGCGTGGCCCGGCGGCCGCGGCGCGCCACCTCGACCGCGCCGGAGACCTTGGCCTCCGTCCATCCGGCGGCGCGGCGCTCCGCTTCGATGGCGCGGGCCACGTCGCTGGCGAGATCCGCCGTGGTGCGACGCGCCTCCGCGAGCACGCGCGCACGGGCCTCCCGCATCCCGGGCATCCCCGGCCCCTCGACCGCCAGCCGCCAGCGCCGGCCGGGATTCACCAGCACCAGCGCGCGGTCGGCCGTCGGCCCGACCGACTCGATCCGGATGTTCACGCGCGCGTCCCACCACCCGTCGCGCCGCAGGGATTCCAGGAGCGCCTCGCGGGCGCGCGCCACCACCCCCTCGGAGAGCAGCGCCCCGCGACGGAGGCCGGCGCGTGCCAGGACACGGCGGGCGCGCCAGGCGCCGAGCGCGGCGTTCGCACCCACGCGGACCTCGGCGAGCTCCTGCCGGGCGCCCTCCTGCACCTCGAGCGCGAGGTCCACCTGCCCCGCCCCGGCGTCCGCAAGGGCCGCCGACACCTCCGCGCGCGGAAAGCCCGCCGCCCGGTACGCGTCGCGCATGGCCCGCGCGACGGCATCCGCCTCCTCCGCGAAGAAGGCGTCCCCCGGCGCGAGGTCGGCCGCCGCGCGCAGGTCCCCGTCGGGGAGGGCGCGGTTGCCACGGATCGCGATCCGGCGCAGGCGCGTGGGGAGCGCCAGGCGGTACTGCACGCGGACGCTCTCCACCACGCCGTCGCGCGGCGCGACCGGGATGACGCGCACCTCGGCGCGGGCGGCATCCAGGAGGCGGTGGATCATCGCCAGGTCCTCGCGGGCCTCGACCGGGCTGTAGGCGCGACCCGGCCGCACGCGCAGCAGCGGCGCGAGGAGCGACTCCGCGGGCACGTCGGCCGCCGAACCCACCTCCCCCAGCACGACCACGTCCCGGGCGGTCACCAGCATGCCCGTCCAGTCGGTCAGGCCGCCGTCGGGGGAGGCGTTGCGGAGGGGGATGTCCCCCTCCGCCCCAGGCAGCGGATCGGCCAAGGCGGGCGAGAGGACGGCGAGCGTCCCGAGCAGCACGAACGGCACGGAAGCGGTCACGTCAGTCGCCGTCGAATTCCCAGCGCAGCTTGAACTCCGTGCCGTACGCGGCCCCGATGGGCAGCGCGCGGCCCTCCTGCCGCGTGGCCACGTAGCCGGTCGCGTACAGTCGCTGCGCGAGCCGGCGCTCCACGGAGGCGTACCAGTCGCCGCCGAGCCCCGCGCCGAGGGACTTCTCCACCGTCAGGTCGAGGTCGCCCACGCGCTTCTCGGCGACGAGGCGAAGCTCCGAGTTGACCATGCTCGAGCCGCGTTCGCTGGCCCCGTTCACGAGGCTCCACCGGTCGACGAGGCCGTCGAAGCGGGTCAGGGCGTTCTGCGCGAGCAGCAGGTCGCTCGTCTCCGCGACCAGCGCGGTGCCGATGCCGCCGTTGCGCTCCAGCTCGGCCCGCGTGAGCCCGAAGAGCAACAGCGCGTTCACGTCGGCCTGGGGGAGCCAGGGATCGGAGCTCGTCTCCGTGCGCCAATCGCTGAACGGGCCGCCGACGCGGTAGCTCACCCGCACGTCCTGGGCGGTCGTGCGGACCGTCGTGTCGAGCACGAAGTCCAGCTGCGGGTCGAAGGTGTACGGATCGACGTAGCGCACCTCCCCGCGCGCGATGTCGAAGGTGCGCTCGTGCAGGAAGGCGCGTCCGCCGGGCGCGACCGTGATCTCCCCCACCACGCCGGGCCGCTGCGTGTCGCCGAGCACCCGCAGACGGCCCGAGGCCGTCGCGTCCGCGATGTTGTTCGCGATGCGGACGGTTCCGTCCGCCACCACGCCGAGGTCCATCGCGAAGTACCGGGCCGTCTCGTCGGGGGCCGCCACCGTGAGCCGCTCGGCGCGCACGCTGAGCACCATCGATTCCCAGTCCACGCGGTCACGGAACTCCATGCGGTCCACCGTGATGTCGCCCGAGAGCAGCAACTCCCCGACCGGTCCGTCGAACCGAAGCCGCGCGTCGCCCGTGATCGGCGGCAGGTCGTCGAAGTACTTGACGGTGCCGTCCTGGAGCGTGCCCGCGAGGGCGTAGCGCGTGGGGACCCAGTCCTGCGCGTCGATGCGGCTCTCCGTGCTGGCGAAGCGCCCGCCCCCCAGGCGCGCGGCGACGTTGCGCACGACATAGCCGTCCGGACGCGCCTGCACCGTCGCGGACAGTCCCTCGAACGCGGCGGGCAGGTACTCGGTGAGCAGCGCCGCGTCGCGCAGCGTCAGGTCGATGACCGGCGCCGGCGCGCCGTCCGGCCCGGAGCCGATGTCCAGGCGCACGTCGGCCGAGCCCCGCGCGTCGAGCAGGCCGGGCACGACGATCCTCGCCAGCTCCAGATCGACCCGACCGGCACCGGTGTACCGGACGGCATCCGCGTCGGACTCCCCGCCGAACGTCACGTCGGTCGAGGGGCTCGCCCCGCCACGGCGACCGACGAGGTGGAGCCTCGGCACCGTGAGGGCGCTCCGCCCCGACTCCGCGCGCCACCGGAAGCCGGCGGGCCCGTCCAGCGCGATGCGGTGCTCCCGCCACGTGGCGAGAAGCGAGTCGACGTCGGCGTCCACCGTCATCGGGACCGCATCGTCGAGCACCGCGCCGGAGGCGGTGAGCGCGCCGCCGAGCCGAGCCCCGAGCGGCGCGCCGTCCATGCCGAACGGCCACAGGGCATGGACCGGAAAATCCTGCGCCCGCACGCGCGCCGCCCACGGCCCGACGCCCGCGAGCTGCACCGTGCCGGTGAGGTCGAGGGCCCCCCGCGCGCCGACGCCGCCTTCCTGCACCCGGCCGGACGCGCTGAGCACGCCGTCCTCGGTGCGCGCATCCAGACGCACGTCACCGATGGGCGTGCCGTCCCACGCCACGTCCGCGATTCGCACCCGCCCCCGCGGACGGGGGTCGTCGAAGGTGCCCTCGAGCGCGAGGTCCACCCCGAGATCACCGGACGCGGGAAGGCCGGCGAGTGCGTCGAGGCGCTGCAACGTGGCGCCGTCCCAGACCGCGTCGAGGTTCAGGGTCCACCCCGCGCCGATGGAGCCGCGGGCCAGCACGGTCTCCACCGTTCCCGGGCGCCCTCCCGCGCGACGCAGGTCGAAGGCGTCGAGGAGGAACCGACCGCCGTCGAACCAGCCGTGGGCCTGTCCGCGGTCGAAGGTCTCGGACCACAGCCGGACCTGCTCCAGGCCGAGATCGACGCGCCCGACGAGCCGATCGACGGGACCCTCCAGCTCGGCCCGCCCGGACACCCGCCCGTCGATCCCGGGCAGATCCGCCACCACCCCGACGAGGTCCGCCAGGCGTCCGTCGTCGACGTCGAGATCGAGCGTCATGACGGGTTCGTCCTGCGCGAAGTCGAGGGCGTAGCTGCCGGAGAACGAGGTGCGCCCCTTGTGTCCGACGAGGTCCTCGAAGCGCACGTCGACCAGCCCGGGGGCGACGAGGGACGCGGCGAAGCTGTCCGCGACGGGGAAGTCCACCACGGCGAGGTCCCGGCCCTCGACCTGGGCGCGCGCGTCGAACGGGGCGTCCCACCGGCCGCCGACACTGCCTTCCACGCGGGCGATGCCGCGCAGGCCGACCCCGCCGAGCGGCGCGAGCTGCGCGAGGTCGAGGCGCGCCATGACCACGTCCACCTGCAGGCCGCGCGAGTCGGCGAACCCGACGTCCGCGGTCGCGCGCCCCTCGCTGTGATGCCCGCCGCGGCCGCGGAAGGACGCCTCGGCGACGTCGAGCGCGAGGTGTTCGAGGTCGAAGCGCACCGTCCCGTCGAGATGACCGTTCTCGACCGCCAGGAGCACCTCCGGCGGCGGGGTGCCACGCGGCCGGACGCGGCGGTCCACGGGTCCGTCCTGGACGACGAGGTCCCGCACCCCGAGGGCGAACGGACCGGACATCGACAACGGGACGAGCGTGCCCTGCACGGAGAGGGAAAGGTCCCCGGCGAAGTCGACCCACGATGCCGGGTGGACGGTGCCGTCGCGCAGGACGTCCGCGAGGTGGAGGCCGCGCCCGAGCACGTCGATGTCCACGACCCCATCCTCCACGCGTACCGCACCGCGCACCTCGAGGCGCCCGCGGGCCCACTGCATCGCGAGCGGCTCGAGCCGCAGCGCCCAACCCGCCAGCCCCTCCTCCAGGCGCCACCGCGCGGCGTGCGGTCCCAGCGCGAGCGGGGTGTCGGCGTCGACGTCGACCTCGAGCGGCCCCGCGACCCAGCGTCCCCCCAGGTCGGGTTGCGCGGCGGTCCCGGACAGCTCCACGTCGACCCGCACGTGCCCGGCCACGGGCGCGGTCCCATCCCGGGCCGCGAGCAGGGTGCCGAGGTCGGCCTCCACGCCGAACGCCCCCGACACCGGCCCCTCGGACGCCCAGGCGAGGTCCCCGTCGATGCGAAGATCCGGAAACACCAGCGCGAGATGCGGGACGACCACGCGCGCGGGGCTCACGCTGACGCGCGGAATGTGCACGTCGGTGGCCCGGCGCACCCACGACCCGGCCGCGACGGTGACCTCGGCGAGCCGCACGTCGACGATGCCCGCGCGCGACGGGGCCGGTCCGACGTCGAGTCCGACGACGTCCAGCCGTGCCCGCGGGTGGACGACCGACAGCCGCCCCTCCTCCACGACCAGCTCCTCCCATGGGAAGGAGTCCGGAAGCTCGGGACGGCCCGCCGGGGAGGCCGGCGTCGACGAGGCCCCCCCGACACGCACCAGGACGTCGGGACGCACGAGCACCAGCCGTCGCAGCCCGGGCCGCCCCGCGGGCATACCCGGCTCCACGACCGCACGCGTGACGGCCAGCAGCTGTTCCCCGTCGGCGGCGTCCGTGACGCGCACGTCGTCGACCTCGATCCGCACGGGCGCGGCGCGGACGACCACCCGGCCGAGATGCACCTCCAGCCCGGTGAGCGTCCTCAGCACCGGCGGCAGCCACGTCGGCGCGGCCTCCACGAGCATCGTCCCGCCCAGGCACGCCGCGACCGACAGCGCGCACGCCCAGGCGGCGCGACGCCACACGCGGTTCCGGGGGACGGACGTGGAGAACGCTTGCACGGTGCTCGCCGAAGCTATAAGGCGCCCCGTGTCGCGGGTGTAGCTCAGTCGGTAGAGCACGAGCTTCCCAAGCTCGGGGTCGCGGGTTCAAGTCCCGTCGCCCGCTCCAGAACGGAAGACCCCGGGGGTTCGCGCCCCCGGGGTCTTTTCGTCGCGCCGTGCGGCCGCGAGGGGGGTGGCAAGCCCCCCGCCCCAACGCGCGAGAAAGAAAAACGCCGGTGTACCGTGTGGCACACCGGCGTCTGCGAGGTGGTGGAGAAGAAGGGGATCGAACCCTCGACCTCCGCATTGCGAACGCGGCGCTCTCCCAGCTGAGCTACTTCCCCAACGCCGCCCCTCCTAACGGGCCCGCGCACCGCGTCAAGGGCCGAAGACCGCGCGCTCACGCAGGAAGCGGTCCACACGGTGCAGGATGGTCTCCGGCTGCTCGATCAGGGCCGCGTGGCTCCCATCGGCAAGCACCAGCAGCTCGGCTCCGGGGATGCGCGCCGCCATGTCCCGCGACACGGAGACCGGCGTGAAGGTGTCCCGCTCCGCCGCGATGATGAGCACGGGCACCCGGACGTCGGGGAGCGTGTCCCACGCGTTGTGATCGCCGGCGGCGAGCACCGTGCGGAGGAACACCCGCATGTCGAGGGTCGCCAGATGCCGCATGTAGGGCACCATGTCCTCCTCGCGCGTGTAGAAGGGGTCGACGAGCGACGCCGTCCGGGCGAACCACCATGCGAGCGGGGACTCCAGCACGGGCCGCGTGATGCGGTGCGTGCGCTCCCCGACGCGATCCACCGCGCGCGCGATGGCACGGAAGTACGCAGGCGAGTTCGGATTGCCGTAGAAGGTGTCCAGCAGGCGACCCGCGGTGCCGAGCATCGGCACCATGGCGCGCACGCGGGCGGGGTGACGGCGGTGGAACTCGAACACGACCTGGCAGCCCATGGAATGGCCCACCAGCATCGCCTCGGCCACACCGGCGGAATCCATGACGGCGCGCAGATCCTCCGCGAACCGCGGGATGCCCATGTCGAGGCCGACGACCTGCCGTGGCCGATCGCTGCGGCCGTGCGCGCGGTAGTCCCACAGGAGCACTTCGTGGTCCCCGGCGTAGTGGGCCACGAGGTACTTCCAGAAGAAGAGGCTCACGCCCACGCCGTTGCAGCACACGATCGTCCCGCGGGACGGGCCTTCGGGGCCGGAGGCGCGCCAGTACAACCGGGTGCCGTCCTCGGCCGTGGCGAACCCCGAACGGTCGCGGGTGGCCGCAGGCGGCGTCATGCGCACCCCTCGACGGCCGCATCGCCCGGTGCCGGGGACGCGACGCGCGCCACCCAACGGGCCGCCCACACGAGCCAGCCCTGCGCCACGACGAGCACGATGCCGGCGAGGATGCTGCCGGCCGCGGTCTCGTCGAAATAGAACGTGGCTACCCCTCGAGATCCACGGTCACCCCCTCCCGCGCCAGGAAGATGCGCGGCGACTGGTGGTCGGCCCACTTCGCGGCGAGCGCGTCGAGGGTGGCATCGCTGGCCTCGGTGTCATGGTGGAAGAGACAGAGGGACTTGACGTCGGCGTGCTTGCAGACCTCCACGGCGTACTCCGGGTAGGAATGGCCGTAGGTCATGAAGCGCTTGTACTGCTCGTACGTGTACATCGTGTCGAAGATCACGAGGTCGGTGCCGCGGAGGAAGTCGCACAGCGCCTGCTCGCGACTGGTCGGCGGCTTCCCGCCCGAGAGCCCCTCGCCGGGACGCGACAGCGGGGAGGTGTCCGTCACGTAGGCCGTGGACTTGCCGTTGCGGTCGATGCGGTAGCCGCACGCGCCGCCCGGGTGGTTGAGGGTGAACCCGCGGATGTTCCAGGGTCCCCGCTGGAAGGAATCTCCCGGCCGCACCGCGTCGAAGTCCAGACGCGCGCCGAGGTCGGGAATGCGAACCGGATGGAACACGCCGTTCAGGAAGCGCCCGAGGCGGTCCCGCGGACCGTCCGGGTGGAAGGCGGGCGCGGTGACCGTGATGTGGAATCCCGGGACGAACACCGGCGTGAAGAAGCCGATGCCGAACAGGTGATCCATGTGGAAATGGGTGAACAGGATGTGGATCTCCCGCCCGGGGAGTCCCATCAGCTTGCCACCGAGCTTCCGCACCCCGGTCCCGCAGTCCAGGATCAGCGAGGGTGCGTCGTCATCGTGGATTTCGATGCAGGACGTGTTTCCTCCGTAGCCGGCCGTCGTGGGTCCGGGAACGGGGATGGAGCCGCGAACGCCCCAGAACGTGCACTTCATCGGCACGCTCCGACGTCGGACCAGCGCATGGCGGGCATGGGCACGGGGGCTCCTGCGATGTCGCGAGCGTATCGCGTCGGGCGGAAGGTCCGCAACAGGTCGCCCTGCCGGAGGGCCACGACCGCGCAACAGGAAAAAAGTTCTCGATCCCACCGGATCCCCACGACCCCGATCGCGACTCGCTCGTCGAGTCACGATCGTCGCGACGCCAGAATGTTCCGATCCATGGATCACCGCCATTGGATGCGATCCGTCTTGGCATCCCCGATCCGACTTGCTAAGAGAAGTCTTGACACGCCAACACCGGCTCGCACGGCCGGTGCGGGACGCTTCGGAGGACGGGCAGGCGTCGCCTGCTGCTGTGGTTGTTCGTGCTGTCGCTGCCCCTGCTCGCGTCGTGAGGCCCCCCGGGGCGCACCTGGCCTCCCGACGATGCTGATGCTGTCGCCCCCGCACCTGCCCGTCCTCTTCGTCCACGCCGTCCATGCACACCTACGCTCCCGGACCTGCGAACCTCGCGCGGCGCGTGAAAGGCGGCAGCGCACGTCTGCGCGCCGGGGACTGGCACGACACCGCGACCCGGCTCGCCTGGCGGCTCGTGCACGCGCGAAGCCGGGAGCCGTTCCTGTCTCCCGTCGCACCGGCCGATCTTCCGCGCCTCCACTACACCGCGGAGGACGGCTGGACCGCACCCGTCCCGTACCTGCCCGCGCCGCCCGGCACCCGCGGCGAGCCGGTCGTGCTGGCCCACGCCCTCGGTGGCACGTGGCGGGACTTCGCGCTGGAGCCCGTCGGCGCCCTGGCCTGCCGCCTGCGCGACGCCGGACACGCGGTGTATCTCCTGACCCATCGTGGCGATCGCGAGGCGCGCGCCCCCGCAGACGCCCAGCCCTTCGATCTGGACGACATCGCCACGCGGGACGTGCCCGCGGCGTTGGACGCGATCGCGGCCCACAGCGGCTTTCCGCGCATGGCCTTCGTGGGCCACGCGCTCGGCGGTCAAGCGGCCTACCTCGCGCTCGCGCTGGGTGCCGGCAGGCGCATCGCGGCGCTCGCGACGATCTGCAGCCCCGTGCGGTTCACGCCACCCGCCTCGGCGACCCGCCATGCCCGGCTGGTCGCCACCCTACTGCCGCGACGGTGGATTCTTCCCGCCCACGCCGTGACGCGCCTCATGCTGCCGTTCGCCGCACCGACGCGGCTCATGGACGCCCCCCGCACGGAGGGACCCGTCGCCCGCGCGCGCCTGCGCTACGCCTCCGGCGACCTGCACGCAGGCGTGCTCCGGCAACTCTCGCGCGCCGTGGCCGAGGGACACCTGTGCGACCGCACGGGCACGATCGACGTGTGCGCGGCCCTCCGCCCCCTCCCGTCGCTCGTCATGGCCGCCGCCGAGGACACCCGTTGCACGCCCGAGCAGGCGTGGCCCGCGGCGGAGCGCACGGGCGCCGAGACGGCCCTCGTGCCCGGGGGACACCTCGACCCGCTCACGGCGCGATCCGTACGCGAGGAGGTCGTCCTGCGACTTCTGGCGTTCCTCGAACCCCATCGTGGCGCCTGCGAGGCCCCTTCGGCCGGTTAGGGACGTGGCCATGAACGACACGCCCCCTCCCCCGAACGATCCGGTCCAGCCGCCCCCCTCGCGACGTGCCTGGGTCCTTCTCGGCCTCGGTGGTCTCGTCACCTTCGGCGCGCTCGTGGCCGCCGGCGTCGCGTTCGCGGTGCGCGGGCACCACGGCGAGGCCCAGACCGGGTTCCTCGAGGTCCACCTGGACGAGACCATGGCGGACGCCCCCGGCGATGCCGGGCTGACGCTCGACCCCGGTGACTTCCCGCCCCTCGTGACGGAGACCGCGGCCGCCCTGCGTCGCGCCGCAGCGGATCCGAAGGTGACCGGGCTGTACCTCGAGGTGGGCGGAACCGGCCTCGGCTGGGCCGGCACGCAGGAGCTGCGCGACGCGGTGACGGCGTTCACCGCGAGCGGCAAGCCCTGCCATGCGTGGGCGCAGGAGCTGGACAACAAGGGCTACTACCTCGCGAGCGCCTGCGACCAGATCCACCTCGCGCCGGCCGGGCTCATGCTCGTGAACGGCCTCGCGGTGACCCACGCGTACTACGCCGGGACGCTCGAGAAGGTCGGCGTGAAGGCCAACTTCGAGCACGTGGGCGACTACAAGAGCGCCGTGGAGCCGTTCACGCGTGCCGGACCGTCCGATGCCGCGTCGGAAGCGACGGAGGGCCTCCTCGGCAACCTTTGGGACCAGGTGGTGGACGGCATCGCCGCCGGACGGAGCATCGACGCGGAACGGGTCCGCGCGCTCGTGGACGACCCGCCCATGACACCGCAGGCGGCGCTCGAAGGCGGCTGGGTGGACGCGCTTTCCTACCGGGATCAGGTGCGGGAGGAAAAGGCCGGTCCGGAGCGCCTGGAACTCGGGGACTACGTGCGGGACGCGCCGTCGGGGACCCGAACGGTGGCCGTCGTCCACGCGGAGGGCCAGATCGTGTCCGGCGAGAGCGACAGCCCGCTGTTCGGCGGGACGATGATCGGGGACGAGTCCTTCATCGAGATTCTCGACGACGTGCGGGAGGACGAGGAGGTCGCGGCGGTCGTCCTGCGCGTCAACTCCCCCGGCGGCAGCGGCCTCGCATCGGACAACATCTGGCATGCGGTCGAGCGCCTGAAGGCGGCCGGAAAGCCCGTCGTCGTCTCCATGGGCGATTACGCGGCCAGCGGGGGCTACTACATCGCGGCGGGGGCCGACCGGATCGTGGCCGAGCCGGGTACGCTCACCGGGAGCATCGGCGTCTTCGGCGGGAAGATGAACGTGGCAGGGCTCTACGACAAGCTCGGCATCACGCTGCACACCTGGCAGCGCGGCGCCGTCGCCGGACTGCTCAGCCCCACCTCCGACTTCTCGGAGCTCGAACGCGCCAAGTTCCGCGCCTTCCTCGAGGGCTTCTACGAGACGTTCCTCACCCGGGTCGCCGAGGGGCGCGGCATGCAGCGCGACGCGGTGCACGCCGTCGCCCAGGGGCGCGTGTGGACGGGTGCACAGGCGCTCGACCGCAAGCTCGTGGACGAGCTCGGCGGCCTCGACGTGGCCATCGCGCGGGCACGGGAGCTCGCCAAGATCCCGGCCGACGAGAGCCTCACGCTCCGTCGGCTCCCGGAGCGGCGCACGCTGTTCGAGCAGCTCCTCGCGGACGTGGAGGGCAAGGGCGGCGCACGCCTCGCCGTGGACCCGATGGCCATGGACCCCGCCCTGCGGGACGCCGTCGGGGGATTCGTCGCCCTGTCGCGCGTCCTGGACCACGGAGGCGTCGCGGCGATGCTGCCCGGGCGCCTCCACATCGACTGAGGCACCCGCGTTGACGGGTGCGCGGAAGTCCGTTACCGCGCCGCGGCATCCACGAGGATTCCATGGCTTCCAAGACTGCCCAGACGACCTTCCGCCGCATGCTGCGCAACAAGAACGCGGGCAAGCAGGCACGCCGCGATCGCGCCAACAAGGGCACCACGCCCGCGTTCCCCCTGCACACCGCGCAGGCCGAGGCGAACGCTGCGGAGAAGGCCAAGAAGTAGGCCTGTCTCTCGCGGGCACGTGACCCCGGCCTCGGCCGGGGTCAACGTCTTTTGGGACCGAGCACGCCGCCGGGCCGCTCACACGAGGGCGAGCAGAACCGGATCGTGGTCCCCCGGCACAGGTGCACCGCCCTCCGCGAGGGTCCGCACCCACGCATCGAGAGGCGGCGCGAGGGGCACGCCGAGCCCGCGGATGTGCAGCACCGCGTCACGGGCGCCGTCGACGTCGCCCACGGCCGCGGCGCAACGCGCCTCCTGCAGCAGCGCGGTGGCCTGCGCCCGTGCGTCGGCACGGAATCGCGCCATGCGCACGGCACGGCGCGCGGCCGCACGTCCCGCCTCCGGATCACCGCGGCGACGATGCGCGTCCGCGAGAAGACAGGTGACCCGCACGTACATCCCGTCGGAGGCGGACTCAACCGCCGCATCCGCCGCCCGGGTCGCACAGGCGACCGACTCGGTCGCCCGACCTTCCGCAAGGTGCCACAGCGCAAGCGATCCCCACGCCTCCGCAGCCGCGGTCTCCGCGTCCAGCAGCGTCCGCAGCGCGTCCGCGTACGGGGCCGCAACCTCACCCTGCCCGATGCGCACCAGCGCCTCGACCAACCCCGGTAAGGTGCGCAACGCGAGGTCGGGAGCGCCGGCCGCGGCCACACGGGCGTCGTGCCACGCGCGGGCGGCGTCCTCGTGTCGTCCTGCGGCACGCAATACCCGTGCACGCTCCAGGTTGAGCTCGGCCCGAAGGCGTGCGCGTGCATCGCCAGGCACCGCGGCTCCGTCGACCCACGCATCCGGATCGAGGCCGCGCACGACCGCGGACGCATCGTCGAGGTGACGGAGTGCAGCCCCGGGATCGCGCAGCTTGCGGGCGGCACGCGCGCGCAACAACCGCACGCGCGCACGGACCTCCGGCACCTCGATGCCGCGCCGGAGCGCGAAGTCGAGCAGATGCGCCGCACGACTGACATCGCCAGCCTCGAGCAGGGCCTGCGCGTGCAGCAAGCGGGCCTCGGCGCGCGTCGCCGCCACGTCCGCGTCGCGCCCGGCGGGGATGGGCAGCGCCTCCGCGGCCTCCACCGCCCGCGCCGCGATCCGCACGGCCTCGCCGGTGCGTCCGCGCGCCACGAGGTGACCCACCGTGCGCACCAGGTGGGGCAGCGCCCCGGCCGCGTCGCCCGACGCGAGCAGGTGAAGCCCCACCGCACGCCCGGCGTCCAGCCCGAGACGCGTCCCGTAGCCGTGCCATGCGGCGGCCAGCTCCGCGTGAAGCGTGGCCCGGTCCGAACGCGCCGCCGCCAGCTGCCGTGCCGCATCGCCGACGGACGGGTGCTCGAATCCCAGGCCGTGATGCCGCTCGACGAGGATGCCGGCTGCGACGAGCGCGTCCACCCCCGGCTCCTCCAGGTCGCGCAGGACGCTCGGCGGCGTGTCATGACCCGCGAGCGCCGCGAGGCTCGCGGCACGCGCCGCGGCGGCCGGATCCGGCGCGCGCGCCAGCACGCTCCCGAGACGCTCCCGTGCGAGCACGTCGAGGGGCACCGGCCGCACCGGGAGCTCGGGGACCACGTCGTACCATCCCGCGGGCTGTGGCCGCAGCATGCCCGCCGCAGCCCACGTCCGCAGCCGCACGTCGAGTCCGCCGGGTTCGGCCGCGTGCATGTCCACCAGCGCGTCCGCGAGGGATGGACGCAGGGCCAGCATCGCGTCGAGCCGCATGCGCGAGTCCGCGCGGCCGAGCGGCGGCACCGCCACGCGAACCGCTCCCAGCGCCTCCATCGCCGCCAGGCACGCACGTAGCGACGCGTCCGCCTCCACGCGCTCCGCGGCGAGGGTGCACACGATGAGCACCGGCCCCCCGGGAACCCCTTCGGACAGCGCCATGTGGGCGAACGCGAGCCCCTCCCCGCGTGCGTGCGCGCGATGGGCGTCCTCGAGCACCACACAGCAGCCTCCCGCCTGCGCGCGCCGCGCCACGTGGGCACGAAAGGCCACGAGCGGCGGCATCGCCGCCTCCCCGGCCACGCCGCACGGATCCGCGCCGGCGAGGGCATGGACCGCACCCGCGATGCCGTCCTCGCTGCCGTCGGACGCGGCGTAGCGGACCCAGGCCGCGTCCATCCAGCCGCCTGCCTCGAGCATGCGGACGAGGTGTTCGACCAGCCTCGTGCGTCCGGCGCTGCGCGGGCCGATGCACAGCACCACGCGGGGGCGACCGTCCGCCCGGGCGGCGCGCGCGAGCTCCCACATGCGCCCGAGCTCCTCGCTCCGACCGACGGTGACCGGGCGACGCAACGGCGCCAACGCCGTGGACCACACCCCCGGATCCGCCGACTCGCCGGGCCCCCCGGACCCCGTCGGGTGCTCGGGCATCGAGACGCGACCCCGCGCGTCGGTTCCGTCGCCCCGCAGGGCGTGGAGGGCCCGCCGGGCGTCCGAGGCGCGATGGAAGCGATCCCGCGGGTCCGGCGCCGAAAGGCGGTCGATCCAGTCGCGGAGCGCGGCCGCGACCTCATCGCCGAGGGAATCCCGCGCCAAAAGGCCCACGGCGTGAAGATCCGTCCACGGACCGAACGCGGCGCGACGATCGGACACCCGCTCGGGCGCCATCCAGCCCGTCGTCCCCGTACGGGCCCCCTCCCCCCGGCGCAGCGCCGCGATGGGCTCCGCGACGCCCAGGTCGGCGAGCCACCCGCGCAGGCGCCCGCCGGCGCCGGGATGCAGCAGCACGTTGCCGGGCGTCACATCCTGGTGCAACCAGCCGTGGGCATGCAGGTGAGCCAGCGCCGCGAGCACGTCGTCGAGCACGTCCAGCACCACGGACGGCTCCGGGCGATGGACCCGAAGCCCCGCGAGGGTGCCGCCGCGCGCGTACCCGAGCGCGACCCAGGGCTGACCGCTGGGCAGGGCACCGACGTCATGGACCGGGACGATGCACGGATGCGCGAGGCGCGCGCTCAACGTCACCTCGCGCACGAAGCGCGCGCGGTAACGGCGATGCAAGGCCAGGGCCGGGTGCGCCACCTTGATGGCGACGTCCGCGTCGCGCCATGTGTCGCGCGCGTGCCAGGCCGTCGCGGTGGCCCCCTCCCCCACGCACCGCAGGGTCGCGTAGCGGGGCCCGAACTCCGGCAGCGCGTCCGACACCGTCAACGCGCGGGCGGGGCCGCGAGATCCAGGAACACGCCCCAGCCGGAACCCTCGACCGGCTCGACCGCCACGACGGTGCCCACGAGCCCCGGTCCCGTCGGCCCGCCCAGGTCCGCGAGATCGAACGCCAGCTGTCCCGCCGCGAGCCCCACGAGGCCGTCCACGAGATCCGCGACGGCCACCGCCGTCTCGTCCCAGCGGGCACCCTCGGCGGCATAGGCGAGCACGTGCACGGCATGGATCGCGGGCCGCGCCGCCACGCGCGTGCCGTCCACGTCGAGATCCAGCGACGCGCTTACCGCCGTCGCCAGCCACGGCCCGCACACGCCCCCCCGCATCACCTGGAGATCCACCGCGAGGTCGGGCAGCCACACGCGCGCGAGCGGCGTGCCGGTTCCCTGCTCCATGCGTACGACGCGGTGCTCGCCGCCGTGCAGGGAGAGGCAGAAGCCCTCGGCGTCCGGCGGGACCTGCTCTCCCCCGGGCAGCGCGCGGAGGCCCGCGCCCAGGATCTCGCCCGTCGGACCCGCGAGCGGAAGGTCGAACGCCAGCGCATCGCCGAGGCCGGCGTCGAGCAGCACGCCGAGCATCCCCTCGTCCACCGCGAAGCCGAGGTCGTACGCGGATCCCGACGGGGTCGACGGCGGCAGCCGACGGCGACCCTCGGGCATGGACGACGGGGCCGGGGCGTCCAGCGCGAGCGTCGCGCCCAGGCCGATCCCGTCGGCCGACACCGATACCTCCGCCCAGCGAACGCCGAGCGTGGAGTCGCCGACCGGCACCTCCGTCGCGAACGGGCCGCCCAGCGCCACGCCGTCGAGCTGGGCGAGCGCTCCCCCCGCGAGGCCGTCCGCGAGCCCCGAGACGAGATCGGCGGCGGGCTGCAGGAGCAGCGCCGCGAGCCAGTCCGGCACGTCCGTCCCGTTGAGCGTGAGGCCCACCGTGCCGACGTCCACCGTCACGTCGGGCACCTCGAGCGTCAGCACGCCCGACGCGTCCAGGCGCGGCAGCGCGCGGCCGCCGAGCACGATGGCGTCGATGTCCAGGGCGATGGGGTAGGTCGCATCCCCGATCCCGAGGTCCGACCCGAGCCGGAGGCCCGCCAGCGTGAGCGTCAGCGTCACGCCGTCAGGGTCCGTCCCCAGCTCCACGTCGACGCCGTCGGACACCACCTCGGTCGGCACGAGCCGGAACGTCGCGTTCTCGATCGGCGTGAGCGTCGCCAGCAGCGAGGCCTCCCAGCCCGACGCCGCGATGCCCGCCTCGATCGCCGGCTCGAACGCCGCGAGACCGTCCGCCGTGAGGAGCCCCTCGAGCGCCCACACCGTGCCCACGCGCGGATCCGAGCCCGCGTACACGGGCACGAGCGACCGCGCGCGGGTCTCCCCGTCCACCGCCTGCACGTCGACCAGCGTGGCGCGCAGGCCCTCCGGAAACGCGAGCTCCGCGCGGAACGCGCCCGAGGCGTCCGGCACCACGCTGCGCCCGTCCACGAACACGGCGGCGTCCGCCGGCTCGACGCTGCCCTCCACGACGATCGCGCCGTCGCCCACGAAGTCGCCGGCCACCGGGGACTCGAGCACGATCGCCACGGGCGGACGCGCCACGGGCTTCGTCTCCGGACTGCACGCGAGCAGCAGGGTCAAGAGCATCGGACCTCCTCCCGGGTGGTTGGGGCGGGGGCTCCGGCCGCCCCCGCAACGCCCCGGCCCTCGCCGGCATCGACAGACTCTACGGCGTCAACGTGCCCGTGTCACCCATCCAGCCCGCCGCGAGGGACCCGGCGAGCGCGACCCCGAGGGCGGCGTGCCCGGCCGCGTTCGGATGGACGGGATCGTTGGCATCGTGGAAGAAGTCGTGGCGGGGCGCGCTCCGGTAGGCCGCCAGTCCCGACACGACCGGCACGCCCCGCCGCGTGAACCACGCCTCCGCCCTCGCCAGCCGGGCGACGGGGTCGCTGCAGCGCGCGGTGCGCAGCAGCCGGTCGCATGTCGCCGCATCCTCGTGGACGAGCGGATGCGGAGGGATGGCGAGCACCCGCAGCCGCGCGGTGCCCACCGTGCCGAGGAGCGCGGCCGCATGGACATCCCAGAAGCGGTTGTCCCCTTCCGGGGCGGTGTCCGACGCGCCCCACCGGGTCGTGTCGGGCGGCACGCGGGCGTCGCGAAGCCGTGCGCCACGCGCCGACAGCGTGAGGCCGTACCAGCGGGAATGCTCGCGCAGCCATCCGGAGAGCGCCGGCGGGCCGAGGGCGATGGCGGGGTCCACCGGCCACCCGACGTAGTACTGCAGCGGCGGGCGTCCCAGGTGCAGGAACTCCGACTCGTCGGAGTCGTTCGTGAAGTACGCGTAGACCACGACGTCCGGCTCCAGCCGCAGGGCCCACCGGCGGGCGATGGCCGCGATCTGCTGGATGTCGTAGCCGATGACCCCGAGGTTGAGGACCTCCGCATCCACGCCGCGGGCGCGCAGCGCATCCTCCGCGACGCGCGTGAAGGTCTGCGCGGCCGGAAGGTAGGTCGCCGCGGTGACCGAATCCCCGAGCACCACGACCCGGCGGCGACCCGCCACCCGCGGCCCGACCTCCCGCTCGTGCCATCCCTCGCGGTTGCGCTCCGGACCGGACGGCTGGCGATACTTCATCGCGCGGTCCTCGCCCTCGTACAACAGGCCGGCGAACTCGCGGAGCCGCACGCGCGACTGCCACTCCAGCCACGCCGCCGCGCACAGCACGCCGACGAGCGTCACGAACAGCGAGAACCCGTAGCGCCGCACCGGACGCTCAGGGCAGCGGCGGCGGACCACCCGCGGGCGGCAGGGGCGGCGGCGCGCCGCCGAGCAGCGCCGCGATCTCCGGCACCGACGCGGCCTCGGCCCACGCGGGCATGCCGTCACGCCACACGAGGTGCCGCGCCCCCGGGTGGGCCTTCACCGACGCGGCCACGTCCGCTGCCGAGGCCTGCACGTTGCCGGACGGACCGTTGTAGTGGAACACCGGGCCGCCGGGCAACGGCGGGGGTGCCGACGGTGCGGGGGGCACCAGCCGCGCGATCTCCGCGACCGCCGAGGCCGCCTGCCACGACGGCCAGCCCGCGGCCCACACCTGGTGGTTGCCCGTGCGGTGGCCGGCAATGAAGCCCGCGACCTGCGTGGCCGTGTACTCGCCCTGCGGCGCGCCGGGGCCGTTGTAGTGGTAGCGCACCTCGACGGGTGGCGGAACGGCCGGCGCGGCCGCACCGACGCCGGAGCGACCGAGCGCCTGTCCGACGACCTGCCCCATCGCCAGCCCGAGGCCGGCGTCCATCATCGTGCCGCCCACGCCGTGCGCGCCGGCGTTTCCGAGGGCGCTCGCGGCCTGGTACTGCGTGAAGGCGGCGAGATCGCCGGTCGCGCCCATGGACGCGCGGCGGTCGATGGCCTTCTCCACGTCCTCCGGGACGGTGATGCCCTCGATCGCGAAGTCGGTGATGGTGATGCCGTACTGCGCGGAGAACTTGGGGTTGATGCGCTCCCGGAGCGCGTCGCCGAGGTCCACGTACTGCGCCACGAGGTCGAGCAGCGGAATCTTCGACTCCCCGAGCGTGTCGGCGAGCGTCGCGAGCATGGTGCGCTTGAGCTGGCCGGTGATGTCTTCGGTCTCGACGAGGCCGGACGTCGACACGACCTCCTTGAAGAACACCTCGGGCGCCGTGATGCGGAACGCGAAGGCGCCGTTGGCACGGATGCGGACGATGCCGAAGTCCTTGTCGCGCATCGGGATGGGCGTGGCCGTACCCCAGCGCTGCGCGGTGAAGACACGCGTGTTGATGAAGTAGACCTCGCCCTTGTAGGGGCCCTCGAAGCCGTACTTGATCCCCTGGAAGAACCCGGCGATGGCGGGGCTGCGCGTCGAGAGCTCGTGCGTGCCCGGCCCGAACACCGGGGAGAGCACGCCCTCCTGCACGAAGAGCGCGACCTGGCCCTCGCGGACGACGAGCTTGCCGCCGTCCTGGATGACCTGCTGGAAGGTGGGGAAGCGGAACACGATGGTGTCCCGCGTGTCGTCCAGCCACTGGATGACGTCGAGGAACTGCGCGCCCGCGTGCGACTTGATGCTGTCCCAGAGACCCATGGAACCCTCCGACGCCACCATGTAACCGCGTGATGCCCGACGGCGTCCGCGGGGGGCGTTGCGGGACACGCCGCCGCGGCTGGCCCCGCGAGGGGCCTCGAGCGGCGTCCGCGGGGGGCGTTGCGGGGCACGCCGCCGCGGCTGGCCCCGCGAGGGGCCTCGAGCGGCGTCCGTGGGGAGGACGCGTCCGCCGCAGGCGGCGCCGAGCCAGGCTCGGCGAGCGCCGGACCCCGCCCCCGGAGGTCGCCGCCCGGCGGCGGCCGCGAGGGGGTGGAACCCCCCGCCCCGGAATGGGCGTCGTCAGGCGCGGAAGTAGGCCTTCACGGCGTCGGCCATGTCGGTGCGTTCCCAGGTGAACGCGGGGCGGCCGAAGTGACCGTAGGCGGCGGTGCGCTGGTAGCCCGGCCGGAGCAGGTCGAGGTGCGCGATGAGGCCCTTCGGCTTGAGGGGGAACAGCTCGCGGACGCACGCGACGATCTTCTCCTCGTCCACGCGGGCCGTGCCGAAGGTGTCGACCATCACGCTGACCGGCTCCGCGACGCCGATGGCGTAGGCGAGCTGCACGAGCGCGCGGCTGCACACGCCGGACGCCACGAGGTTTTTGGCGATGTAGCGGCCCATGTAGGCCGCCGAGCGGTCCACCTTGCTCGGATCCTTGCCGGAGAACGCCCCGCCGCCGTGCGCACCGTGGCCGCCGTAGGTGTCGACGATGATCTTGCGGCCGGTGAGGCCGGAGTCGCCCATCGGGCCGCCGATCTCGAACTTGCCGGTCGGGTTCACGAAGTAGCGCGTGTCCGCGTCGAGGAGGTGGGCCGGCAGCGTCGTCTTGATGAGCCCCTCGATCACCTGGTGCTGGATGTCCGCATGCGCGCGCGGCGCGTGCTGCGTGGACACCACGACCGTGTCGATCCGCGCGAGCTTGCCGTCGCGGTACTCGATGGTGACCTGGCTCTTGCTGTCGGGACGGACCCAGGACCAGGCGTCGTCGGACTTGCGCAGCCGCGCGAGCTCCCGCATCAGCTGGTGGCTGTACTGGATGGTGGCCGGCATGAGCTCGGGCGTCTCGTCGATGGCGTAGCCGAACATCATGCCCTGGTCACCGGCGCCCTGCTCCTTGTAGAGGCCGTTGCCCTCGTCGACGCCCTGCGCGATGTCGGGGGACTGCTCCTCGAGCGCGACCATGACGCCGCAGGTGTTGCCGTCGAACCCCTTGTCGGAGTGGTCGAAGCCGATCTCGTTGATCACGCGGCGGATGATCTTCGGAAGGTCGACCTTGACCTCCGGCGGCGCGGTGATCTCTCCCGCCACCACGACGAGTCCGGTCTTGACGAGGGTCTCGCAGGCCACGCGGGAGCCGGGGTACTGCGCCAGGTACGCGTCGAGCACCGCGTCGGACACCTGGTCGCACATCTTGTCGGGGTGCCCCTCGGACACGGACTCGGAGGTGAACAGGTAGTTCTTCAGGGCCATGGGCGCGGATCCTCACACGACGGGGGCGCTGCGGCGCGCAGCGGGTCGGCCCGCGTATCCCGGCGGGCACACGGCGCGCCAAGGTCCGTGCGGAGGCACGCATGGGCGGCCACGGGACGGCGATGTCGGTCACGTTCCCCTCACGACACCGCACCGGGAACGCTGGCGAGCGTCCGCGTCACCGGCTACGTGCCGCGCCTCACGGAGGCCCGATGTCCGACACTGCAGCGTCCAAGAAGGTCCTGTTCGAGATCACCGAGGAGAACCTCGACACCGGTCTGCGGGGCATCCCCGTCAGCACCGTGTACACGTCCGAGGTCGACCCGGGCGAGGGTCTCCACTACGTCGGCTACCCGATCGCCGACCTGGCCGACCTCGACCCCGAGGCCGCCATCTACCTGCTGCTCTACAAGAAGCTTCCGAAGCGCGGCGAGCTGAGCGCCTTCAAGAAGGAGCTCGTCAAGCGCGCGAAGGTCGACAAGCGCGTCATCAAGCTCATCCAGGGCCTTCCCAAGGAAGGTCACCCGATGGAGTGGCTCATCGCGGGCCTCACCTTCGCGGGCATGCTCTGCAAGAGCGAGAACAACGACTACCGCGAGGACGCGCTCAACGTCATCGCCCAGATGCCGGAGATCGTCGCCGCGATCTACCGGGTGCGCTCCGGCTGGGGCAAGCCGATCCGCAGCAAGCCGCGCCTCGGCCTGATGGAGAACTTCGTCCAGATGCTCGGCGTGCCGGGTGCGGACCCCGCGAAGCTCACGCGCCTCATGCGCGTCTTCTACGTGCTCCACATGGACCACGGCGGCGGCAACCTCTCCACGTTCGTCGGCAAGGCCGTCGCGTCGGGCAAGTCCGACATGTACGCCAGCCTCGGCGCGGCGATGGCCGGCCTCTACGGCCCGCTCCATGGCCGCGCGAACCAGGAGTGCCTCGAGTTCCTGGAGAAGGCCGGCACGAACGACGCCGACACGATCGAGCAGTTCGTGAAGGACGAGTTCGCCGCCGGCCGCAGCATCTTCGGCTTCGGGCACGCCGTCCTGCGCGCCGAGGATCCGCGCGCCGGCATCCAGTACGAGCTGGGCAAGGAGCTGTGCCCGGGCGATCCGCTCTACCAGCGCGCCGTGATCATGCGCGAGCGCGCGGTCAAGGTGCTCAAGGCCAACCCGAAGGTCAAGAACCCCTACCCGAATGTCGACGCCGTGTCCGGCACGCTGCTGCGCGCCTGCGGCCTCGCGGACAGCGAGTTCTACACCGTGCTCTTCGGCCTGGCGCGCTGCAGCGGAATCGCCGCGCAGATCGTCGACGAGCGCCTCGTCCACCGTGGCGGCAAGGGTGTCGCGATCTACCGCCCGTCCGACATCCCGGTGAACCAGCCGCACCGCCGTCTGAAGAAGAAGGCCGCCAAGGCCTGAGCCGGATCACGGTCCGGCAACGTGGGGCCGCTCCGCAAGGGGCGGCCCTTGTGCATTCGTCCTCTCGAGACAAGGCGTGGCTTACGGCCCCACGCCTCCGAGGATTGCGGCCTCATCGAGCCCCTCATCCCAAAGGGCGTCCATGAAGTCCCGTTCATGGACGAGCACCACAGGGATCCCCTCACGACGCAGACGAACCGCCTGCTCGACCTTACGGCCGTAGCAAGCATGCACCCAGCAAGGGTTCCCAGCACCTCCCACCACGACGAAGTTGCAGGTGCGACCGACTCGGTCCGAGACGCGTCCGCCGAGACGTTCAACAACCGCCTGGAGCTGCTTGCGCTCAAATCGCGCGAACGCCCCGGTAAAACAGAACTCGTGCGAAGCGAAGCGCACCTCTGGCTGCGCAGAGCACACGCCAACGGTCGACGATGCCACTTCCAAGTGCAACGGGTCGACCGCACGATGCGATGAAAGGCGCGTGAACTGTGAGAAGTAGTTGAGGAGCGACGCGCGCTCGTCCTCGTCGATCCGTCCATCCCGGCCCGCGGCGGTAAGCAACGCGTACACCTCGTCGAACGGCCACGCCGTAGCCAAGTGTGCATGATGTTCGAGCCAGTCCCGCAGCAGTGCGATCTCCGCATCGACCAGCACGCCATCCATCGCGATACCGCCGAGGAGCCCCTGAAGCGCGTCGACGTGGCCGATCGCCATCGCAACGTCGTGGTGACGCAAATGTTCGGCGAGCCATGAAATGTCTGCGACGAGCTCTGCGGTTGCGTTGACATCGCCGTCATCCACCACGACTTGACGGACGCGCGGCATCAATTCGTCAAACGGCGCGAGAAGCCGAACGTCGTCGTGCTCATCCAACCATGCTCCGAGCGCAGCGCGTTCCCGCACATGCAACTCGCCGTCCGCAACCACACCGCTCAACACGCCGCAGAGCGCGTTGAGAGCCTTGTTGACCCGCGCCGTGCGGGTTGCCGCCTCAACCACCTTCATCCTAGCCAACGGTCCCTCCCGCGCAGCCGACGACTACAACGGGAGCACTTTAACGCCTTCGCAAACAGCCCCACCCGTCGGACGTGCGGGGGAAGATGCTCAGGCCCGGACGCCGACGTAGAGGTGCGTCACGCCGAACGTGAGCGGACGGGCCTCCACGTCGCGGAATCCGCACGCGCCCAGGATCCGCGCGAACGCGGCCGAGTCGGGGAACGACGCCACGGACTCGGGCAGGTATTCGTACGCCGCGCGCTCGCCCGAGACGACGCCCGCGATGGTGGGCAGCACGTGCCGGCTGTACCAGCCGTGGAGGCTGCGCAGCAGTTCCTGCCGGGGCGCGCCCAGCTCCAGCACCACGACGGCACCGCCCGGGCGCAGCACGCGACGCAGCTCGCGCAGCCCCGCCTCCAGGTCCTCGAAGTTTCGCACGCCGAACGCGACGGTCACCGCATCGAACGCGCCGTCGTCGAAGGGCAGGCCCAGCGCGTCCGCGCGCTCGAAGCGCACGGCAGCCAGGCGGCCGCCGGCATCCTGCCGCTCCGCGGCGACCTTGCGCTCGGCCTCGGCGAGCATGCCGGCGGAGATGTCGGCGCCGACGACCTCACCCACCCCCGCACGGGCGAGTGCGAGCGCCAGGTCCCCCGTGCCCGTCGCCACGTCCAGCACGCGCCCGCCCGGCGCCCGCCGCGTGACCTCCCCCACCACCTCGCGGCGCCACCCGCGGTCGAGCCCGAGGCTGATCACGCGGTTGAGCAGGTCGTAGCGTCCTGCGATGCGGTCGAACATGTGCTCCACGCGTTCCCGCTTGGAGGCGCCCGCATACCCGGGCTGAACGGCGTCATGGGCGTACATGCGCCTCCCTAGCCGGCCCGAAAACCCGCGACGCGCGCGCGGCGCCCCGATGCGGCCGGCCGGTAGCGCGGACCCCAAACCCGCGCGAGGTCGTCGGGGAAGCGTAGCAGCGCTGACACCGCGGACACTTCCGCGCTGGTCGGGCCCGCACGCGCCGGACATTCTGACGGCGCCGCACCGACGCGGCCTCTCCCCCGGAGCCCACCATGACCGAGCATCAGGTACGTCAGCTCTTCCAGGCCATCGACTCCATGAGCCCCGAGGCCTTCGTCTCCTTCCTCACCGACGACGCGGAGTTCCGGTTCGGGAACTACCCGTCCGTCTTCGGACGCGACGCCATCGCCGCGACGGTCGACGCGTTCTGGAAGTCCATCGGTGGCTCCTCGCACCACTACGAGCGGCACTGGGTCGACGGAAACCACGTCGCCCTGCAGGCGCGGGTGACCTACACCCGCAAGGACGGGAAGATCGTGGACGTCCCCTTCGCCAACGTCTTCGAGATGCGGGAGGGGCGCATCGCGCGCTACCTCATCCACATCGACAACACCCCGGTGTTCGCGCCCTGACGACACGGACGGCGTTGCGGGCGTCCCCTGCGCGCGCGAGAGGCTGGCCCCGGGCCGCGGATCGTGTGACATGGGACGCCTCGACGAGGTCCGACATGTTCGAGAAGTTGACCGCACCCGCACACGGCGAGGCCATCACCGTCGCCGCCGATGGCACGCTCCGGGTCCCCGACCACCCCGTCATCCCCTTCATCGAGGGGGACGGCACCGGGGCGGACATCTGGGCCGCGAGCGTGCGCGTCCTCGACGCCGCCGTCGCCAAGGCCTACGGTGGCCGCCGCCAGATCGCGTGGATGGAGGTCTACGCCGGGGAGAAGTGCCACACGACGTTCGGCGAGTGGCTCATCCCGGACACCCTCAGGGCGATCACCCACTACAAGATCGCCATCAAGGGTCCCCTCACGACGCCGGTCGGGGGCGGAATCCGCAGCCTCAACGTGGCGTTGCGCCAGGAGCTCGATCTCTACGCGTGTCTCCGCCCGGTCCAGTACTTCACCGGGGTCCCCTCCCCCGTGAAGGAGCCCGAGAAGGTCGACATGGTCATCTTCCGGGAGAACTCCGAGGACATCTACGCCGGCATCGAGTACGCCGCGGAGACCGCGGACGTGCGCAAGCTCATCGCGTTCCTGCAGAACGAGATGGGCGCGAAGAAGATCCGCTTCCCGGAGACGAGCGGCATCGGCATCAAGCCGGTGAGCCGCGAAGGCACGGAACGAATCGCGCGCGCCGCGCTGGACTACGCCCTGTCGCAGAAGCGGCGCAACCTCACGATCGTCCACAAGGGGAACATCATGAAGTTCACCGAGGGGGCGTTCAAGACCTGGGCCTACGAGCTCGCCGAGCGCGAGTACGGCGACCACGTGTTCACCTGGGCGCAGTACGACCGCATCAAGGACGCCGAGGGCGAGGCGGCTGCCAACGCCGCCCAGAAGGCCGCGCTCGCCGCCGGCAAGCTGCTCGTGAAGGACAGCATCGCCGATGCCTTCCTCCAGCAGATCCTGCTGCGTCCCGAGGAGTACGACGTCATCCTGACGCTCAACCTCAACGGTGACTACGTGTCCGACGCGCTCGCCGCGCAGGTCGGCGGCATCGGCATCGCCCCGGGTGCCAACATCAACTACCAGACCGGCCTGTCCGTCTTCGAGGCGACCCACGGGACCGCGCCGAAGTACGCCGGCCTCGACAAGGTCAATCCCAGCTCGGTGATCCTCAGTGGCGAGATGCTGCTGCGGCGACTCGGCTGGAACGAGGCGGCCGACCTCATCATCGCCTCGATGAAGGCCACGATCGGCAACAAGACCGTCACCTACGACTTCCACCGCCTCATGGAGGGTGCCACCCTGCTCAAGTGCAGCGAGTTCGGCGACGCCCTCATCGGGAACATGCGATGAAGATCCACGAATACCAGGGCAAGCAGATCCTCCGCCAGTACGGCGTCCCCACCCTTCCGGGCCAGGTTGCCCGCACGCCCGACGAGGCCGTCGCGGCGGCGGAAGCCATCGGCGGGAGCGTGTGGGTCGTCAAGAGCCAGGTGCACGCGGGTGGCCGCGGCAAGGGGCGCTTCAAGGAGGAGATGGATCCGGCGCACCTTCCCGCCGTGCTCCGCGGGGAGGACACCCCCGGCAAGGGCGGCGTGCGCGTGTGCACGAACCTCGATGCGGTGCGCGCCGCGGCGGGCGCCATGCTCGGCCGCACGCTCATCACCAAGCAGACGGGCGCGGAAGGCCGCGTGGTGCAGACTCTCTACGTCGAGGCCGGCTGCCGCATCGCGAAGGAATACTACCTCGCGATGCTGCTCGACCGCGCCACGAGCCGCATTCTCGTGATGGTGTCGACCGAGGGCGGCACCGAGATCGAGGAGGTCGCGGAGCACAGCCCCGAGAAGATCCTCAAGGTGTGGGCCGATCCCGTCACCGGCCTCGGGCAGTGGCAGGCGCGTGACCTGGCCTTCGGGCTCGGCCTCTCCGGCAAGAGCGTCGGCGCGTTCGTGAAGCTCGCGCAGGGACTGTACGAGGCGTACGTCAAGACGGACGCCTCCATGCTGGAGATCAACCCGCTGATCCTCACCGAGGACGGCGACGTGCTCCCGCTCGACGCGAAGATGACCTTCGACGACAACGGCCTGTTCCGCCACAAGGACATCGTGGCGATGCGGGACCTCGCCGAGGAGGACGCCAGCGAGATCGAGGCGAGCAAGTACGACCTCTCGTACGTCAAGCTCGACGGCACCATCGGCTGCCTCGTCAACGGCGCGGGCCTCGCGATGGCGACGATGGACATCATCAAGTTCTACGGCGAGGAGCCCGCGAACTTCCTGGATGTCGGCGGCGGCGCGACGAAGGAGAAGGTCACCGCGGCCTTCCAGATCATCACGCGCGATCCGGCCGTGAAGGGCATCCTCGTCAACATCTTCGGCGGCATCATGAAGTGCGACGTCATCGCGGAGGGCGTGCTCGCCGCGGTGCGCGAGACGGGCCTGGCCGTGCCGCTGGTCGTCCGGCTCGAGGGCACGAACGTCGAGCTCGGAAAGAAGATCCTCGCGGAGAGCGGCCTCGCCGTCATCCCCGCCGATTCCATGTCCGACGCGGCGGAGAAGATCGTCGCGGCGGTCCGGAGGTAGTCATGGCCATCCTCGTCGACCGCAACACGCGGCTCCTCGTCCAGGGCATCACCGGCTCGGCCGGCGCCTTCCACGCCAAGCAGTGCATGGCCTACGGCACGAACGTCGTCGCGGGGGTGACGCCCGGCAAGGGCGGCACCTTCTTCGAGGGCACGGTGCCCATCTTCGACACGGTGGCGCAGGCCGTCGCCGCGACGGGCGCCAACGCGTCGATGATCTTCGTGCCGCCTCCGTTCGCAGCGGACGCGATCATGGAAGCCGCCGACGCGGGCGTGAAGCTCGTCGTGCCCATCACGGAGGGCATCCCCGCCAACGACATGCTCGTGGCGTGGCGCTTCCTGCAGGGCAAGGACGTGCGCATGATCGGGCCCAACTGCCCGGGCATCATCACGCCCGGGCAGTGCAAGATCGGCATCATGCCCGGCCACATCCACGTGCCCGGCCGCATCGGCGTCCTCTCGCGCTCCGGCACCCTCACCTACGAGGCGGTCTGGCAGCTGACGAAGTACGGCCTCGGCCAGTCCACCGCCATCGGCATCGGCGGCGACCCGATCATCGGCACGAAGCACATCGACGCGCTCAAGCTCTTCAATGACGACCCCGACACCGACGCGGTCATCATGATCGGCGAGATCGGCGGCTCCTCCGAGGAGGAGGCAGCGGCGTGGGCCAAGACCCACATGAAGAAGCCGGTCGTCGGGTTCATCGCGGGCGCGACCGCCCCTCCCGGGCGCCGCATGGGCCACGCGGGCGCCATCATCTCGGGTGGACAGGGCACCGCGGAGGGCAAGTACGCCGCGATGTCCGCGGCGGGCTTCCACAACGTCCGCTCGCCCGCCGACATGGGCCGCAAGATGGCCGAGGTGCTCGGGGTGCTGTAGGCGGTCCATCGAGGGGGCGGAGGGGGGTCTACCCCCCCCGCGGCCGCCGCCGGGCGGCGACCTCCGGGGGCGGGGTCCGGCGCTCGCCGACCCTGGCTCGGCGCCGCCTGCGGCGGACGCGTCCTCCCCACGCGCGCCGCTCGAGGGCCCTTGCGGGGCCAACGGCGGCGGCGAGCCCTCCGCAACGCCTCCCCCGGGCGGTGCCGTCCGCTAGGTCCGCGCGCGCTCCTTGGCGCGCTGGGCCTGCTCCTCCAGCCGCGACATGACCTGGTCGAGCGTCGCGTAGAGGTCGTCGGTCTCGTCCGTCGCGCGCAGGATCTCCCCGTGGCTGTGCACGGTGATCTCGGCGCGGTGGCGGAACTTGTCCACGGACAGCGTGAGGTGCGCGCTGGACGGCTCGCGCAGGTGCTTGGTCACCTTCTGGAAGCGCTTGCGGGCCCAGTCCTTGATCGCGTCGGTGGGCTCGATGTTGCGGAAGGTGAACTCCAGTTCCATGTCTCGCTCCGTGGGTCAGCAGGCGTTCCTGCGCTTGGACGACGGGAGGATTCCCATCGCCTCCCGGTATTTCGCGACGGTACGCCGCGCGATGTCGATGTTCTCGGCGTGGAGCACACGCACGATGGCATCGTCCGAGAGAGGGTTGGCCGGGTCCTCGTGCTGCACGAGACGCCGGATCCGACGCTTCACCGCCTCGGCGGCCACCTGGTCGCCGTCGACGGAGTTCACGCCGTTGTTGAAGAAGTACTTCAACTCGAACAGGCCGAAGGGGCATTGCAGGTACTTGTTCGAGGTCACCCGCGACACGGTGCTTTCGTGCACCCCGAGCTCCTCCGCGACGTCCCGGAGGACCATCGGGCGCAGGTGGTCCGGCCCGCGCTCGAAGAACGCCTCCTGCCGCGTGAGGATGCTGGTGACCACGCGCGTGATGGTGGACTGCCGCTTGTAGATCGACTTGATGAGCGCGTCGGCGCTGTTGAGGCGCTCCTTGATGTACTCGCGCTCCTCCCGCGTGCTGCCGCGTCCCAGGAGGATGTCTCGGTAGTGCCGGCTGATGCGGAGCCGTGGCAGACCGTCCTCGTTCTGGGCCACCTGCCAGGTTCCGCCGACCTTGAAGACGTACACGTCGGGGCTCACGTAGGGCGACTCTCCACCCACGAACGCGCGTCCGGGCCACGGCTCGAGCCCCTTGATCATGCGGTGGTACTCGGCCACGTCCTCGACCTCGAGACCCAGCGCGCGCGCGATGGCCGCGTGATTGCGACGCTCCAGATCGCCCAGATGCGCGGCAAGGATGCGCGGCAGCCACGGATCCTCCGGCCACAGGGCCCGCGCCTGCACGGTGAGGCACTCCTCGAGCGAGCGAGCGCCGCAGCCGAGAGGGTCGAGCTGCTGCACCACCGCGAGCGCATCCTCCAGGTCGGCCGGGTCGATGCCGTGCGCCGCCATCAGCTCCTCGACCGGCACCGAGAGCCAGCCGCGGTCGTCGAGGTTGTGGATGATCACCCGCGCCGCCGCCAGCTCCGCGTCCGTGCAGCTCTGCATGTGGAGCTGCCATTCCAGGTGATCGGCCAGCGAGCCCGACGAAACCAGGTTCGCCTCGATCGGCGGGAGCTCCTCGAGCCCAGCGGCGCCGCCGCCTTCCCCGCGCGGCGCGTCCTCCTGGCTGCGCGCCACGGCGGTCCAGTCGATCTCCGTCGTGGGCGCGTCCACGGACTCGCCGGTCTCGACGCGCCCACCGTCATCAGGGGCCTCCGCCGTGCGCTCCCCGCCGTCCTCGCGTTCGGGTTCGGCGACCTCCTCCAGCGTGGGGTTCTCCAGCAGCTCCTGCTGGATGTGCGCGGCCAGCTCCACCTGGTTGAGCTGGAGCAGCTTGATGGCCTGCTGGAGCTGCGGCGTGATCGCCAGCCGTTGCTGGAGCCGGAGCCCCTGCCGCATCTCCAAGCTCATGGGCGTTCGACCATGGACACCGGGATCGTATCGGCCGCGCGGCCCGCCCGCAAAGCCATCACCGCGCGCCCAGGTACCGGGCCCGCGCCCGCGGGTCGGCCCGCACGACCGCGGGGGTCCCCGCGCACAGCACGGTCCCCGCATCGATCAGCACGACGCGGTCGCACGCATCGAGCGTCGCTGCGACGGCATGGTCCGTCAGGAGTACCCCGCACCCCTCGGTCGCGAGCGCGCGCAGCAGCGCGGAGAGCGCGTCCACCGCGACGGGGTCGACACCGGCGAAGGGCTCGTCCAGCACGAGCACGCGTGCGCCCAGCGCGAGGCACCGCGCGATGGCCAGCCGCTTGCGCTCGCCCCCGCTGAGCGTCCGCACGTCCCGCGCTCCGCACCCGTCGAGACCGACGCGGCCGAGCAGCGCCGCGGCCGGCGGCGGGGCCTCCGCGTGCTCCCGCGCGACCTCCAGGTTGCCCGCCACGTCGAGCTCCTCGAGGAACGACACGCCCTGCGGCAGGTAGCCCAGGCCGGCGCGTGCCCGGCGATGCAGCGGCCACGACGTGATGTCCGCGCCTCGGAAGGTGACGCGGCCCGCGTCGGGACGGACGTCGCCCGCGAGCACCCCGAAGGTGGTGGACTTCCCGGCGCCATTCGGCCCGAGCAGCCCCACGATCTCGCCGGCGTGGAGCGCGAGATCGAGCGTGTCCACGATCGGGCGCCCCCCCCGCACCACGCGCAGGCCCTCGGCGCAGAGAACGGGCGCGCGCGCGTCGCTCACCGCGCCGCCAGCGTGACCCGGCACGGCGCGCCCGCGGCGCCTCGGCACGCCACCCGCGCGTCGTCGAGGTGCAGCGTCACCTCGAGGCCCTCCATCGTCCCGCCGTCGAGCGAGAGCCGCACGGCGCCGCGCAGGTCGAGCACACCCGCGTCCGGTCGAAGCACCGCGCGATCCGCCCGCGCGGTCCGCGTGGCGAGGGACAGCTCCACCGGCCCCTCCGCGTCCATCGCGTCGAGCACCGGCCCGCCGGCCGCCTCGCGCCAGCGCGCCTCCAGTGACCGGCAGCGAAGCCGAAGGTCCCCGCGCCGCACCTCCACGTCGCCCACGAATCGCGCCGCGTGCCCGCGCAGGTCCCACGTGCTCTCGGCCGCCGTCACGTACCAGGCGGGCGCCCCCGCCGCGCCATCCACGCGGAGCGCCGGCTGCGCCACGCGCGCCGTGCGCGGGGTGTCCGCCGCGAGCGCCACGCGCGGGGCGACGAGTCGCCAGCCTGCCCCGTCCGCCACCACATCCTCGAGGACCATGCCCGACCCTTCCGGCAGCGGCTCCGCGACCGGAGCGCAGCCGGCCAGCCAGCCGAGGAACGCCAGCACCGCGTGCGTCATGCCTCCGCAGCGGGTGCGGTCGCCGTGGCGGGACGCGCCCCGGCCCGCGCGCGACGCTCCACCGCCGCCTGCACGAACGCCGCGAACAGCGGATGCGGCGCGAGCGGGCGGCTCTTGAACTCGGGGTGGAACTGGCACGCCACGAAGTACGGATGCGCCGGGAGCTCCACCATCTCCACGAGGGCCCCGTCGGGAGAGGCGCCGGCGATCACCATGCCCGCCGCCTCGAGCGCCGCGTGGTAGCGCGGATTGACCTCGAAGCGGTGGCGGTGACGCTCGGAGATCTCGCCGGCGCCGTAGACCGCGCGCGCCCGCGTGCCGTCCCGGAGCACGCAGGGAAAAGCCCCGAGGCGCATCGTCCCGCCCAGGTCCGTGACCGCGCGCTGCGCGTCCATCTTGTGGACCACGGGGTTCGGGGTCCCCGGCGCGAACTCGCTCGAATGCGCATCGGCGAGCCCGCCCACGTGCCGCATCGTCTCGATCACCGCGAGCTGCATGCCGAGGCAGATGCCGAAGAACGGGATTCCGTGCTCGCGGGCGTGGCGGATCGCCTGGATCTTGCCCTCGGTCCCGCGGCTTCCGAACCCGCCGGGGATCAGCACGCCATCGACGTTCGCGAGGACCGTCGCCACGTTGTCCGCGTCCAGCTCCTCGCTGTCCACGTACTGCAGCTCCACCCGCGCCTCGTGGGCCACCCCGCCGTGCATGAGCGCCTCGTTGAGGCTCTTGTAGGTGTCGGTGAGGTGCACGTACTTGCCCACGACCGCGATGCGCACGGTGTGGCGCGGGTTCCTCGCGCGCGCCGCGTACTCCTCCCAGCGGCCCATGTGCGGGGCCATGGCCCACGCGCCCATGCGCTGGAGGATGCGGTCGTCGAGGCCCTGCGCACGGAACGCGAGCGGAAGCTCGTAGATGTTCGACACGTCGTGCGCGGAGATCACGTCGTCCACGCCCACGTTGCAGAACCCCGCGATCTTGGCGCGCACCTCGCGGGAGAGCGGCTGCTCGCTGCGGCACAGCAGGATGTCGGGCTGGATGCCCACCGACAGGAGCTCCTTGACGGAGTGCTGGGTGGGCTTCGTCTTCAGTTCGCCGGCGGCGCGGATGAACGGCACCAGCGTGACGTGCAGGTACAGCACGTTCTCCGGCCCCACGTCCGCGCGGAACTGGCGGATCGCCTCGAGGAACGGCAGGCCCTCGATGTCGCCGACGGTGCCGCCGATCTCGATGATGGCGATGTCCACGTCGCTCGTGGCCTCGTGGATCAGCCGCTTGATCTCGTCGGTGATGTGCGGAATCACCTGCACCGTGCGCCCGAGGTACTCGCCGCGGCGCTCGCGCTCGATCACGTTGCGGTAGATGCGGCCCGTCGTGAAGCTGTTGCGCTGGCTGGTCGGCCGCGCCACGAACCGCTCGTAGTGGCCGAGGTCCAGGTCCGTCTCCGCCCCGTCGTCGGTGACGTAGACCTCCCCGTGCTGGTAGGGGCTCATCGTCCCCGGGTCGACGTTGATGTACGGGTCCATCTTCACGTTCGCCACGCGCAGGCCCCGCGCCTCCATGAGCGCGCCCACCGCCGCCGCGCTCAGCCCCTTGCCGAGGCTCGACAGCACGCCGCCGGTCACGAACAGGTACTTCGTCTTCATGCAGTCCTCCTACCCGTGGGGGGGGGGGGGGGGGGGCCCGCCCCCCCCCCCCCCCCCCCCCCCCCCCCCC
>JBDLRI010000078.1:0-78281 GCA_039800105.1 Pseudomonadota bacterium | reverse complement strand
CGTGACGGCCGTGGCCTCCACGACGAGCAGCCCGGCGCCCCCGAGCGCCCGGCTGCCGAGATGCACGAGGTGCCAGTCCCCCGGCATGCCGTCCTCCGCGCGGTACTGGCACATCGGGCTGACGACCAGCCGGTTCGCCAGCGTCACCTCCCGCAGCCGGAGGGGCGTGAACAGCGGCACGGGGGGCGTTGCGGGGGGATGTCCCCCCGCCCCATGACGATCCACCCAGTCGGCGGCGACCGCCTGCATGAGCGCGGGGTCCCGGGTGGTCAGCTCGTCCCAGGTGATGCGCTTGGAGCGCGTGAGCAGCGAGAACGCGAACGGCAGCGGGTCGAGCGCCACGTGCCGGTCGGTCTGCTCGAACCACTCCAGGCTCGTCTGCGCCGCGTGCTGCAGCCGCTCCACCTCCGGGCGGCGCGCGGCCTCCCAGGCCTCCAGCACCGCCGGGATGGGCGCGCCCGGCATGGCGCCGAGCGTGTCCACGAGCGCCATGGCGCTCTCCATCGCCAGCTTCGTGCCGCTGCCGATGCTGAAGTGGGCGGTGTGGACGGCGTCCCCGAGCAGCGCCACGTTGCGGTGCGACCAGCGCCCGCAGCGCACCGTCGGGAAGGTGCGCCAGGCGCTGCGGTTGCCGAGCAGCCGCGCCCCGTCCAGATCCCGCGCGAAGATGGCCTCCATGCGGGCGATCGTCGTCGCCTCGTCCGCGTCCTCCAGCCCCGCGCGGCGCCACGTGTCGGCGTGGCACTCCACGATGAACGTGCTGCGGTGCGCGTCGAAGGGGTAGGCGTGCACCTGGAAGACGCCGAACTCCGTGCGGCGGAAGTAGAAGGTGAACGCCGGCAGCGCGCCCTCGCGGCCCAGCCACGCGAAACGGCAGCGGCGCACGTCGAGGGAAGGCTGGAAGTGCTCCGCCCATTGCGCCCGCACCTTGCTGTTCACGCCGTCCGCGGCGAGGACGAGGTCGTAGCGCCCGGACAGCGCCTCCACGTCGTCGACCTCGCTGCCGTGGACGATCTCGACGCCGAGCGCCTGCGCCCGTCGCGTCAGGATGTCGAGCAGCGCGACGCGGGCGAGCCCGCAGAACCCGTGGCCGGTGCTGCGGACCCGTTCGTCCTCCAGGAACACGTCGATGTCGGTCCAGTGGGCGAACCGCGCCTCGATCTCCGCGAAGCTCTCGGGGTCGGCGGCCGCGAGCGTGCCGAGCGTCTGGTCGGAAAACACCACGCCCCAGCCGAACGTGTCGCCCGGCCGGTTGCGCTCGTGGATCACGACCTCGTGCGTCGGGTCGCGACGCCGCGCGAGGATGCCGAACCACAGTCCCGCGGGACCTCCGCCGATGATCGCCGTGCGCATCCGCCCTCCCGGGGCGGTCGGTCTAACCCGCGACGGCCGCGAGCACCGGGCCGATGCGCGCGCACGCCACCAGCTCGTACCCGGCGGCCGCGAGCGACGCCTGGGCGCGACGCGCGGCATCCACCGGATCCGACGCCAGCACGCTGAACGTCGAGATCTGCGTGCCCCTCTGGCCCTGCACCTGCCATGCGGTCTCGGTCGCCTGGGGCGGAGGGGGGCCCGCCCCCCTTCGCAACGCCTCCCCCGGCACCGCGACGGCGGCCGCGGGTGCGTGCACGGGTGCGTTCACGGGCGCGGCGCGGCGCGGCGCGACGGGCGGCGGCGTGGGGCGCGCCGCGGTGGACGTGCCCTTGCGGCGGCCGCGCGGGCTGGACGCCGGGATGGCGTGGCGGCGACGGAAGGCGGTGACGGCGCTGCGGGACACGCCGGCCCGGCGCGCCACCTCCGCGTCCGGCAGCGTTCCGACGAGATCCCGCACCCCCGCGATGGCGTCCTCGGAATGGGACGGGCGCGCGGCCACCGTCTCCGGGGTGCGCCAGCGCGCCGGGATCCCGTGTCGGGTCCGGTAGATCCGCACGGCCTCGGGGCTCACGCCGACGCGCGCCGCGATGTCGCGGTCGGGGAGGGTCCCGAGCACGTCGCGGTAGCGCTCCAGGGCGCTCGTGCGCCCGGGCCGCCGCGCCGTGGGTGCGGCCGACCCGGCCGCGGCGGCGTGCGGGGACGAGGCGGCGCCGTCGGACGCCGGGCGCGAGGGTGCAGGCGACGGGGTCAACGGGCGCCGACGGCTGTGGATCGGCGAGCCGCCTCCGCCCGGGGGCGAGTACGGCGCGATTCCGTGGAGCTTGCGGAACTCCACCACCGTCTTCCGCGCGACCCGGGCACGCCGGGCGATCTCCCCGTCGGACACGGCGCCGAGCAGGTGCCGCAGTCCCGCGATCCGGTCCCGGGCGGTGGTGGACTCGTGCGCCGGCGTGGCGGCGCGGGCGCCCCGGGCGGCGGGGTCGTGCGCGCGTGGCTCCGCCGGCGCCGTGCGGGCGCCCTTGGCGCCGGTGGTGGGGGTGTGGACGCGTCGTGCCATGGTCGTGCTCCTGTTGGGTTGGGTGTCTCGTCTGTTCCGAAACCGGGGTATCGCACGCCCGATCGGCTGCAAGCACGAGCGCGCCCGCAGGCATGCGTTAGACGCGCGACGCCGTGCTGTTCCCGACCTTCGACTACTTCGTGTTCCTCCCGGTGGTGGCGACCGTCTACCACCTGCTGGCCGCACGGAACCTGCGCGCGGGATGGCTGCTCGTCGCGAGCCTCGTGTTCTACGTGGCGTGGAATCCCGCCGACACGCTCATCCTCCTCCTCGTCGCGGCGCTGGCGTGGCTGGGCGCGCAGCGGGTGGAGGCGGCCCCCGAGGGGTCCCGGCGGGCCTGGCTCGTCGCCCTCTCCCTGGCGATGGCGGCACCGCTGGTGTTCTACAAGTACACGGGGTTCATCCTCGACAATCTCCGGCTGGTGTGGCCGGCCGCGCCAGCGCCCCCACCCAAGCACCTGCCCATCGGGATCAGTTTCTATACGTTCCAGGCGCTTGCGTATGTCATCGACGTACGGCGCGGGGAGAGGGCGGAGCGGAGCCCCGTGCGGTTCCTGACGTTCCTCCTCTTCTTCCCCCACCTCGTGGCCGGTCCGATCCTGCGGGCGCGCGTGCTCCTCGCGCAGGTGGCCGAGGCCCGTACCCCCGACCGGGAGGACATCGGGCAAGGCGTCGCGCGGCTCGCGACGGGCCTGGCCAAGAAGCTCCTCGTGGCCGACGTGCTGCGTCTTGGCATGGTGGACAGCGTGTTCGCCGATCCGTCCACCTTCACCGGGGTCGAGGTCCTGTTCGCGTTGTACGCGTACTCGCTGCAAATCTATTGCGACTTCAGCGGCTACACGGACTTCGCCATCGGTTCCGCCCGACTGTTCGGCTTCAGCATTCCCGAGAACTTCGACCGCCCGTACCAGGCCGACTCCGTCGCCGGATACTGGCGGCGCTGGCACATCACCCTGTCGGACTGGGTGCGCGACTACGTGTACCATCCGCTCGGCGGGTCCCGGGGTTCCGGCCTCGTGCCCTACCGTAACACCATGGTCACCCTGCTCATCCTCGCCGTGTGGCACGGCGCGAACTGGACGTTCGTGCTCTACGGCGTGCTCCACGGACTCGCGGTCAGCCTCAACCGCTGGTGGCGCAAGGCGGGGCCGGGGCGCGGCGCGCCGGCCCCCGGCCCCTGGGGCATCGCGTGGCGGTGGCTCCTCACCTTCCACTTCGTCGTGCTGGCGCGCATCCTGTTCCGCGCGGACGACCTCTCCGCCGCCGGTGCGGTGCTCGGATCCCTGCTCGACCCGCGGTGGTCCTGGCCGCGATGGTCCACCCACGCGTGGGTCGTGTTCGCGCTCGGCTGGGCGTGGCACTTCACGCCGGCGGACTGGGTGCCGCGCCTGCGCGCCCGCTTCGCGGCGCTCCCGGCGGCCGCGTGGGGAATCGCGCTCGCGGGCGTGGCCTGGGCCTGCGTGACCTGGGGACCCGGGGATACCCTTGCCTTCATCTACCATGCGTTCTGAGCCCTCCACCGAGATGCTGCGCCGTGCCGCCCGCCCCCCCGCGGACGGCCTGCGCGCGCTGCTCACCGCCTTCGGCGCGGCCGGTGCCGTCGTCGCGATGACATGGCTGGTGCCGGCCCTCGCGGCCTACCGTCCCTGGGTGCCGGGCGACCCGGTCCCGGTGGTCTCCGTGCTCGTGCCGAGCGCCGCACCGCGCGTGGTGGAGACCGAAAGCGGCGAGCTCGTCAGCGCGGATGACGTCTCGGCGCGGGTCATCCCCCAGGCCGAGGCCGCCACCCCCACGCCGGCACAGGCGCCGCGCACCCAGGGGGTCGACCCGGCGTCCCTACCGGCCCGCCCGCCCGGCGTGCCCACGCCGCTCGTGGACTCGGAGCACCGCGGCATGGGTCCGTTCTACGCGGCGCTGCACCGCGCCCATCTCGGCGAGGGGCTCGCCCGCGCCAGCCACTGGGGCGACTCCACGATCGCCGCGGACGGGATCGCCGGCACGGTGCGCTCCCGGTTGCAGGCGCGCTTCGGCGACGGCGGGCCAGGGTTCCTCTCGGCCGGCATGGACCCTCGATGGAGCAGCCGGCCGGACGTGTCGGTGGTGCGCGAGGGTGAATGGACGACCTACAGCGTGCTCCAGGGCGGCGCGCCCGGCAGCCGCTACGGCCTGGGGGGGATCGTCACCACGGCCCCCGCGGACGGCCGCGTGACCCTGTACGCGCCGAAGAAGCCCAACGGCACGCGCACCCCGCAGACCCACGTGGAGGTCTGGTACCAGGCCGCCCCCGCGGCGGGCCGGTTCACCGCGACGGCAGGCGGCCGCACCGTCGGCGGGGGCTCCGCGGCCGCGGACGCCGCCGCGGACCGCTTCGTCGTGAAGGATGTGCCCGAGGGGTTCCAGCGCGTCACCCTCACGGCGCAGGACGGCCCGGTGAGCTTCTACGGCGTCGTCATGGAGACGCAGGGGCCCGGCGTCACCTGGGATGCCCTGGGGGTGGTCGGGGTCGGCAGCCACAGCTTCGGGCACGTCGGCCGCAGGCACCTCGCGGCGCAGGTGGCCCGCCGGGATCCCGACCTGATCGTGGTGCAGCTGGGCGGCAACGAGCTCGGGCATCCTTCGCTCGCCAAGGGCGGGGACGGCTACGCCAACTACTTCGGTGGCGCGCTCGAGAAGATCCGCGCCGGCGCGCCCGAGGCGGGGTGCCTGCTCGTCACGCCGCTGGACCAGACCACCCGCAAGGGCGGCAAGGTGACGACCAAGCCCACGCTGGCGGCCCTCGTGGCGCAGCAGCGGGCCATCGCCGCCGCGCAGGGGTGCGCCTTCTGGGACGCCTGGTCCGCGATGGGCGGCCCGGGAAGCATGGTGGCCTGGAGCCGGCGCAAGCCCGCGCTGGCGTGGACCGACGGGCTGCATCTCTCCAGCGACGGTCAGGCGATCATCGGCAACCTTCTCGCGGACGCGATCGAGGCCGGCTACGACCTCTGGCTTCGCGAGGGACGCGGGGCTGCCATCGAACAGGCGGTGGCGGCCGAACGCGCGGCACGGCCCGTCCCGGCGGCACCTCCTCCGGCCGTCACCCCGACGAAGAAGGCGAAGACCAAGGGGAAGACCGCGAAGACCCGTCGTGCGCCGACGGATTCGGAGGTCTCGACGACCACGGTGTCGCCGGACGGCGCGGAGCCTCGCGGCGCGGCAGCGGCGTCGGACCTGGCGGCGCCGGCCCCCGATGCGACCGAGCGACCGAAGAAGAAGCGCCGCAGGAAGAAGACGCGGGCCCTCGACGGGATCGCGCCGTGACGGGGCGGTCGTGAGCCCCGAGGCGATGGAGCGCTGGAGCGCCGCCGGCATGGTCTGCATCGTCGCAGGGGTGGGATGGATGCTGGCCCAGGCGGGGTGCGCCCGGGGGCTCCGGGTGCCCACCCTGGGTGACGAGTTCGGGCGGGCCGGAGCCCCGCCGCTGCCGCGCGCGGGGCCACCGGAGCCCCCGCATCCCACGACGCCCGTCGGCGCGGATGCGGCACCCGGACCCGACTGGGTCCGGATGGTCCGCCTCGACGATGCGCGCGGCGTGCCCGCCGCACCCTGGGCCTGCGACGGCAAGGTCAGCATCGAGGCCCCGAGCCCCGGCGGCGGCAACGCCGACGCCCCGAGGGTCGCACCGGGAGGACCGCCGGCCGCCGGGGAGGATGACGCCGAGCTGTTCGACGTCCGCACGATGCTTCCGTGGGACCCGCGCCCGGGAGCGGACCAGGCCGCCCTGCCCGAGGACATCCGCATCCGCCTGCGCATCGGGCAACCGTTCGACGTGACGACCGTGCCGCCCGAGCCGCTGCGCGGTCCCGACACCGCGCGGGCGCGGCTGGCGCGCTTCGTGGCGCGGGCAGGCGCGGAGCGCATGGCGGTATGGGGCGCGTCCCACGTGGCGGGTGAGTTCTTCACCGGTGAGCTGCGGCGGATCCTGCAGGACCGCTGGGGCGACGGCGGCCACGGCATGCTCCTGCCGGCGCCCCCGTGGACGGGGTACCGACGCAGCGACATCAACCTTTGCGCGACCGGCACCTGGGTCACCGACTTCGCGTCCCGCGTGGGCGGGCGGGGCGACGGGCTGCTCGCGCCGACCGGTGCGCGCGTGGAGGCGACGTCGCACGACAGCGCCGCCTGGGTGCAGACGACCACGACGAACCCGCATGGCCGGGCGGCGAGCCGCCTCGGCGTGCTGGCGCTCGCCCAACCCTCCGGCGGGACCCTGGAGGTCCGCGTCGATGACGTGGGCCCTGTGCGGCTGGAGACGGCGAGCAGCACGGTCCAGCCGGTCCCGTTGCGCGGCCTCGAGGCCCGGGTGCCCGACGGCCCGCACCGCCTGGAGCTTCGCCCGGCGGGCGATGGTCCCGTCTCCATCCTCGGCGTGGTGGTGGAGCGCGAGTCGGGCTTCGTGCTCGACGCCATGGGCGTGACGGGGCGCACGGCGGCCAGCTGGCTCGCATGGGACGAGACGCTCATGGCCGAGACGCTCGCCTGGCGCCGGCCGGGGCTCGTCGTCCTCGCCTACGGCACGAACGAGGCGAACGACGCGACGATGACCGAGTCGCGCTACCGCACCATCCTCTCGTCGGTGCTGGCGAAGATGCGACGGGTGCTGCCCGACGCCGCCTGCGTGCTCGTCGGACCCAGCGATCGCGGCAAGAAGCTCCGCTCGAACCGCCAGGTCATCTGGGCGCCCACCGCGATGATCGCGAAGGTGCAAGCCGAGGTCGCGCCCGGTTTCGACTGCATGACGTGGGATCTCCAGGCGGCGACCGGGGGCCCGGGCAGCATGTTCCGCTGGCGCGAAGGCGGGCTGGCAGCTGCCGACCTCATCCACTTCAGCGCGGGCGGCTACCAGGAGCTCGGGCGCCGCTTCGTCGCCGCGATGGACGAGGCCGTCGCGGGTGTGCGCGCGGAGGCCCCGGCCATGCAGGCCCCGGCGGCGGCGGAGCCTCTGCCTTCGCAGGTGCCGGCGGGCTCCGCGGCGCTCCGGGCGCCGGACGTCCCCGGCGCGGAGGCGGCTAGGCCGGCTCGCTGAGCCGTGCGGCCAGCGCGTCGGCGACGAGGCAGGTGTCGGCCATCGCAGCGCGCGAGAAGCCTCCGGCGTCGAGGGCGTTGATCAGCTCAAGGCAGCCCAGGACGCGTCCTGCGGCCGCGACCGGCACGCACAGGAGCGACTTCGTGCGCGTCCCGGTGACGGTGTCCACCTGCGCGAAGAAGCGCGGGTCGGCGTAGGCCTCCTTGAGCGCCACGGTCGTGCTCCGGTTCACGCAGAACCCGGCGATGCCGGTGCCTGCGGGAAGGCTGACGCCGACGAGGTTCTCGGACCCCGGGCCCGTGGCCACCGTGAACGAGAGCGTCCCGTCGGGCTGCACCAGCAGGATGGAGCCCCCCTCGCAGGGGACGAGCGCGCGCGCCGCGTCGAGGGCCTGGTACAGGGCGTGCTCGCGGGTGGGCGCGTGCCGGATCTCCTCGGCCTCGTCGACGGCGCTCGCGGGCGCCACGTCGGCGACGACGATCTCCTCGGAGAGGTCCACCTCCTCGGTGTGGTCGCCGACCGTCTCCAACGGGAGCACGGCATACGCCGCGCCGGTGCGAACGTCGCGGACGAACATCTGCCCACTCGGAAGCGCCTCGGCCGAGATGCGATCCAACTGCGGGTCGATTCCGAGTCGCGCGAGCCCCTCGCCCAGGGCGGACATCCAGTTGGCGGCTTCGACCTCGACGGATCCGCGGATGCGGTCGGTGATACGGAATCGCTGCACGGGGCGTCCTCGTGTGGCGTCGGTTATCGTCCGGCGTTCAAATGAGCACGCCGACGCCCCCGTCCGAGTTGGTGCGCCGCTTTCGCGGTTGGGTCGGCTGGGGAATCGCCGCGGCGTCCCTGCTCTACGTCGGCGGCACGGTCCTCGCCGGCTTCCGCGAGGTGGGCACGGCCCTCGTGGGGTTCGCCTGGCCGTTGTACGTTCCGGTGCTCCTGCTCACGCTCGTCAACTACGGCGCACGGTTCTGGAAGTGGGACTACCTGCTGCGGCGGGTGGGCGTCGTGCTTCCCGCCCGCGACAACCTGGTGATCTTCGTCGCGGGGCTGGCCATGGTCCTGTCGCCCGGCAAGGCCGCGGAGGTGCTCAAGCCGTGGCTGGTGCGCGCGCGCACGGGCGCGCCGCTGACACGGACCGTGCCGGTCCTCGTCGCGGAGCGGCTCACCGACGGCATTGCCGTGCTCGCGCTCGCCGCGGTGTCGGTCGGTCGGTACGCCGGCGATCGGGCGGTGTACGTGTGGGGTCCCATCGCCCTCGTGGCGGTCGGCCTCGCGGTGTTGGCGCACGACGGGCTGTCACGCGGCGCCGTCGCCGTGCTCGCGCGGATCCCGTGGGTGGGACGGATCGCGCCCCGCGTGGCGGAGATGCTGGCGTCGATGCGGGTCTGCCTCGCTCCCGGCCCCCTGCTGCTCACCCTGGCCGTGAGCGCGGTGGCATGGTGGGCGGAGTGCGTCGGCTATTGGCTCGTGTTCCGGGGCTTCGATGCCGCCGTGTCGCTGGAGCTCTCCACGTTCCTCTACGCCTTCGCGACGGTGGCGGGCGGCGCGATGCCCGGCGGCCTGGGGATGGCGGACGGCGCGCTCGCGGGCGGCGCGGTGCAGCTCGCGGGGGTGCCGGAGGGCGTGGCCGTCGCCGCGGCCCTGCTCGTGCGCGTGGCGACCCTGTGGTTCGGCGTGGTGCTCGGCGGGCTCGTGATGCCGCGCGTGGCGCGCCTCGTGGAGGAGGCCCCGGCGGAGCCGACGGCTCCCGACGCCGGACCGTCCGCTACCGGATGACGCCGAGCGACCGGCCCACCTCGGTGAACGCCGCCACGGCCTCGTCGACCTGTTCGTGGGTGTGGGCGGCGCTCAGCTGCACGCGGATCCGGGCCTGGCCCTTCGGAACGACGGGGTAGCTGAACCCCACGACGTAGATGCCGCGTGCCAGGAGGGCCTCCGCCATGTCGGCGGCGAGCTTGGCGTCCCCGAGCATGACCGGCACGATGGGGTGGATGCCGGGCCGGATGTCGAAGCCTGCCGCGGTCATCGCGGCGCGGAAGCGCGCGGTGTTGGCCTCGAGCCGATCCCGCCGCTCCGTGCTGGCCCCGAGCATCCGCAGGGCCGCGAGGCTCGCGGCCGCGACGGCCGGCGCGAGGGTGTTGCTGAAGAGGTAGGGCCGGCTCCGCTGACGGAGCAGCTCCACGATCTCCCGCCGCGCGGCGGTGAATCCGCCGGACGCACCGCCCAGGGCCTTCCCGAAGGTGCCCGTGACGACGTGCACGCGGTCCATCACCCCGCAGTGCTCCACGCTGCCGCGGCCCGTGCGCCCCACAAAGCCCGTCGCGTGGCTCTCGTCGACCATGACGAGCGCGCCGAAGGACTCCGCGATGTCGCAGATCGCGTCGAGCGGGGCGATGTCACCGTCCATGCTGAACACCCCGTCGGTCACGACGAGGATGGTGCGGGCGCCCGCCGTGCGGGCGGCCGCGAGCTGGACGCGGAGGTCATCCAGGTCAAGGTGGGCGTAGCGGTAGCGCTGCGCCTTGCTCAGGCGGATCCCGTCGATGATGCTCGCGTGGTTGAGCGCGTCGCTCACGATGGCGTCCGGCTCCTGCAGCAGCGTCTCGAACAGGCCGCCGTTCGCGTCGAAGCAGGAGCTGTAGAGGATCGCGTCCTCCTGGCCGACGAAGGCGGCGATCGCGGCCTCGAGCTCCTTGTGCAGGTCCTGGGTGCCGCAGATGAAGCGCACCGACGCCATGCCGAAGCCGTGGGTGTCCAGCGCCGCCCGCGCGGCGTCCAGCAACGCGGGATGGTCCGCCAGTCCCAGGTAGTTGTTGGCGCAGAAGTTGAGCACGGAGGCGCCCGACGCCACGCGGATCCGGGCGTCCTGCGGGCTGACGATGACCCGCTCGCGCTTGAACGTGCCGGCGGCGCGCATGGCCTCGAACTCGTGGTCCAGACGGGCCTTCAGATCGGCGTACATGCGGGGTCTCCGGGTTGGCCCCACAGCCTATCGCGCAGGGGTCGGACGGGGCACGTGGCGCGTGCCCCCCCTCGGGCCGAGGCCGCGCGCGGCTACGGCGCCACCCCCGGAACCTCGGCCGGCGCCGCGGGCGGCGTTGCAGGCGTCGTGGGTTCCGCCACGCCCTCCGCCGGCGCCGCAGCACCCACCGGCGCGTCCTCCGGGGTCCCGGGCGCGTCCTCCGGGGTCGCGATGCGCACCGTCGCCTGCGGCCAGGCGCGGCGCAGGCGGCGCGCGAGCGCACGCACGCTCTCGCTGCGGTCCCCGGCGCGGACGGTCGCCTCGAGGTCCGGGAGATCGCCCGGCGCCGCGACCACCACCCACGCCTCGGGCCGTCCCGGCAGCACGTAGCGTCCATGACCGTCGGCAAGCTCGACCTTGTCGGTCACCGAGGGCCCCGCGAACGCCACGCGGATGCCGGTGGGCTCGGCCGCGATCACCCACACGCTGGCGAGGTCGTCGGTATCGAAGCGGACGCCGTGCGCCAGCCCCTCGGTCTCCAGCGGCACGTCGCCCTCGGGTCCGGGCGACAGCACCACCGCGGCGACGCTCACGGCCGACACCACGCCCAGCACGGCAGCGATGAACCACCATCGCGCGGCCGAGGGCAGTGCCGGAAGGGGCGGCGGCAGCGTCTCCACGCCACGGGTCTCCCCCCACGCCAGGCGCGAGGTCGCGGCGCGCAGCTCGGCGAGCCCGGGCCCGATCGGTGCCGCGCGCCCCCACGCACCGGGCACCCGCGCGCGATGGACGCGCACGTGGCTGGCGAGCGGGGCGCCATGACGGGCCGCATCGTCCAGGAGGGCCTGGAGGTGGGGGCATTCCGGGGCGTGAACGACGATCTCATCGTTCGCGGCGCTCACGCGCGCGCCCCCACCGAGGATCTGCGCGAGCTTGCGCGTGTGGTCCCGTCCGTGCGGGTGCACCTGGATGGACACCAGCTCCACGGTGTCGGCCGGGACGAGGGCCGTGTCGGCCGGCGGCTCCAGATCCTGCGGCGCCAGCACACCCTCGCGGAAGAGGCGCAGGGCGCGCGCGCAACGCGGACAGCCCTCGGCGTGGGTCCGCCCCGGGCCGGTCATGAGCGACGCGGGCGCGGGGCAGGGCTCGTCGGCCACGTTCGCCAGGCGAGTCAGGATCTTGTCGATGCGGACGGGTTCCCAGGCGCCGGCCTCCATGCCGTGCTCCTGCAGGATGTGGCGCATGAGGGCACGCAGGGCCTCACGGGCGCTGCGAAGCTCGATGATGTCCACCCGGGCGCGCGACTCGATCTCCTGCAGCGGCAAGCCATCGGCGTAGTAGAGCTGGAAGACCAGCTCGTGCTCCGGGGCGGCGTCCTCCATGATCTCGCCGCGCCAGGCCCGGGGAAGCGGGACGGCCAGGTCGCCGTCGTCCTCGAGCACCGCCCATCGTCCATCGGCGCGCGCGAGGTACTCCTCGACGGCACGCGCGGCACGCGCCTCCACCTCGGCGACGTCCCGGGCGCCCGCCATGCGCCAGCACGCATGCGTCCGCACGACGCGCAGCGTGGATGGACGGACCCTGACGCCCGCACGCACCAGCTCCCAGGCCACCCGCAGGGTGAGGGGCGCCCACGCGCGGCGCAACAGGTCCGGGTCGATCGTGCGGTCGTCGCTCACCCGGGGGTGCTAACCGGCGTCCACCGCGCCGGCGTGCCGACGCGCCCGACCCGAGGCCCCGTTCGACGCCGTGCGACGTCGCAGGAGCACGACGGCTCCCGTGAATCCGCACAGGCGGAGGAGCGCACCGGGGCCGTCCGTCCCGTCGCGGCCGTGCGCGCACCCACAGGACACCTCCGCGTCGCCCCGCGTCCATTCGTGGAGGTCGGCCGGTTCGTCGTACCCGTCGATGACGGCGTTCTCCGGTGCCGTACCCGCGGTGTCCGACGACGGCGACCCCGTCGTGTCCTCGGGTGCCGGTCCCCCGGTGCACACCGCGGTCAGGTTGAAGCCACTGACGGCACCGCTCCATCCGTCGACCACGACGGTGTAGGTGGCGCCCGGCGCCGCGTCGAAGGTGATCCACTCCTCGGATGCGTCGGGATTGGTGGAGCACGTGACGGCGCCGCTGCCGTCGCAGGCCGCGCTGGCGAGCAGGAACATGTCGAGGTCGGCGCCCACGCCCGTCAGGCCCAGCGTCACCGACTCCCCGACGGGGGTCGAGAACGCGTAGGCGATCTCGGGACCGCTCGAGGCCGACGGGCCGCAGCCATAGATGCCGTGCGTGGCCGTCGAGCCGGCCGCGTCGTTCGCCGCGGTGATCGTCTGGCCGCAGGACAGCGTCGCGACCTGGGCGCAGGTGCCCGCGTTGGGGCAGGTGTTGCCGGGAAGCCCCCCATGGTCGCCCTGCGCGATCCAGTACGACGGCGGGGCACTGCAGGGCCCGTCGAACGGATCGCCGTTCCCGCCGCCCGCTTCACGCACCCCGAAGTGGAGGTGGGGACCGAAGCTCATCCCGGAGGATCCCATCTGGCCGAGGTGCTGGCCGCACGTCACCGCCTGGCCCGGGCTGACTGCGACGGACCACTGCCGCAGGTGCCAGTACAAGGTGCGCCGCCCGTCGGCGTGCTCGAGGATGACGTAGTTCGCCTCGCCGCAATCGGCGGTCTCGCAGCGGTCCCATTCACCGTCGTTGGTGGCGACCACCACGCCCTCCGCGGCCGCCACGACGTTGCGTCCCGCGTCCATGCCGGCCCACGATCCGGCACCGAAGTCGCTGCCCGTGTGGCCGCTGTAGTACAGGTCGCCGCAGGCCCAGTCGTGACCGCCCTCGTCCATGTAGGCGGTGGGGTAGAACGCCCCGTAGTGCTCGTCCGCAGCCGGAAACCGGTAGTCCACCGCGCGCGCCGGCCTCACGACGACGAGCACCAGCCCCGCGACGACCATGGAGGCCCGATTCATCGCCAGCGCGCCTCGTGGTGGCCGTCCTGGGCCTCCCACCGCAGCATGTCCCCGTCAAAACGCAGTGACTGGCGCAGCGGGGGCGGGACGAACCCCGGGGGTGGCTTCCCGGGGGTCGGGGACGGAGGGGGGCCGGCCCCCCTCCGCAACGCCTCCCCCCGCGCGGCCACGACCGCGACGTTCGTGAGGCTCCGCGGGGCCGCGTGTCCGTCCAGCGGCGCGACGAACACCTGCGGAATGCCGCCCGGCGAGGCCACCCACGCCAGGTGCGTGCCTCCGAGCGCGAGGCGGCTGGGTCGACCGCCCACGGCGAGCGTGACGGGTTCCCGCCGCGCGTTCCAGCAGCGGAGTTGCCCCAGGCCGTCGGCACCCTCGTCCGCCGCGCAAAGGACGTCCGCCCGCGACACCGGGGGTCCGAGCAGGCGATCCACCAGCACGCCGCCGCGCGCGTCCACGATCCGTCGACCGTTCAGCGTCAGCGTCTCGGCGCCGAGGGTCAGGGCGCCGTGGCCCGCGTACGGGCGGTCCGTCTCGGTCGGCTCGGCCCGCGCGGGCATCGCGCAAAGCAGGAGCGCGAGCGGGAGGAGACGCCGCACGCCGGTCGTGCTCAGGGGCACTGACCGAACACGGACGCCGGGTTGTTCTCCTCGTGGCACTCGTACAGCGCCCCCACGCCGGTCCCGTCGTCGTCCACCACGACGCGCATGCCCTGCAGGGCGTCGATGGCGTCGACGGTGAACTCCATCACGTCGCTCGCCTCGCGCGGCGCGATGGCGTTCGGAAGGGTGCGCAGCTCGTGGAGCACCGGGGGGATCCCGAGCGCCTCGTCCCCCAGGTAGAACGCCACGTTCAGACCCGCGGGCACGTCCGACGTCCCTCCGTTGGCGATCTTCACGCCCACCACGATCTGCCCGTACTCGGCGCAGCCCTCGGTGCACACCGCCACGATCGCCACGGCATCCGGGAAACGGCCGGCCGAGACCGGGATCATGTCCGCGGAGCGGAAGCTGTTGTGGCTCGGCCAGTTCGGGAGTGGATGGGACGGGATGCTGAGGTCGTCATTCACGTTGACGATGTTGTAGGCATGCTGGTTCCACACCGGTCGCGCGGCCGGCCACGGGGTGGTGGCGCTCTCCAGGACGTAGAGCCCCTGCCGCGGATCGCCGTAGTGGTTGCCGCCATTGGGCACGATCAGCTCGGCTTCCCCGTCATCGTCGACGTCGGCCACCACCGGGTATTCGTGCAGGGTGCGCGACGCATGGTAGGGGTCCTGCAACCGGACGTGCCCGTCCGCCCCGTCCCAGATGCACAGGCTCGTCTCGTCGGCGTAGACCACCTCCGCGCGACCGTCGCCGTCGAAGTCGAACACCGACGAACCCGCGGTGAAGCTGATGGCGTCGACGATGTCGTTGGACCAGAGCATCCTCCCGTCCACCTCGAATACGGCATAGATCGTGGCCGACGCCGCCCCGATCTCGGGCGTGCCGTCCCCGTCGAAGTCCGCGACGGTGGGAGGACCGCCGTTCTGCACGGCCTCCGGAGCGCCGAGCGGCCAGGAGGCGAGCGGCGCGCAGTCGTGCTTGAAGAGGCGCATCTGGCCGTTTCCGACCGCCACGACGTCCCCCGTGCCGTCCCCGTCGAGGTCAGCCACGGCAGGGAACCCGTCGTCCGTGCCGGTCTGGCAGCGCACCACACCGTTGTGCTCGTAGATGGTGTTGCCGGTGACGATCTCCATGAATCCGTCGCCCTCGAGATCCGCGGGGACGCTGATGGCGCCGATCTGGGTGAAGGCCTGGTGTCGCCCCTGGCCGGCCGTGCCGACGATGCGCACGGCGCCCGTGGCGCCCTCCACGATCGTCGCGCCGACGATCACCTCCACGGTGCCGTCACTCTCGAGATCGGCGAGCGCGGGGACATCCCCCGCGCAGGTGCGCGGTGCGTCGTTCGCCACCCACAGCAGCTCTCCCTCGCTGGTCCACGCCACGACGCGACACGGCGGAGGCGGAGCATCGCCCCCGCCGGTGCCCCCGCCGGAGCCTCCGCCGGAACCGCCGCCCGACCCGCCGCGCCCGTACATGCCCGTCGGACGCACGGGAATGTCCGGAGGACCGCTGTCGGTGCCGGTGTCGGTGCCCGTGTCCGTGGTCGTGTCGGTGCCGCCGGCCGTGTCGGTCCCGGTGTTCTCCAACACCTCCGCGATGCCGACGATGTCGGGAATGCCGTTCCCGTCGACATCGCCGAGGGCGAGACCGGAGTAGCGGTAGGGGTAGACCTGCTGGGTCGGCGTGTCGATGCGGTAGATCGCCGGCCGTTGGTACTCGTTCCCGTCGGTACCGCGCACCATGCGCACGACGCCGTGCGTGTCCCGGCGGTCCAGCACGCCGTCATCGGTCACGACGGCGATGTAGACCGGATCATCGGCCGTGGTGCCGTTGCCGTTCTCATCCACCAGGCGACCGACCACCGGGGTGACGAGCGCCTGGCCGTACTCGGGGTACTGCCCCCACGACGGCTTGTCCCAGACGAAGCGCGTGCTGAGCGGCACGTCGACCGGCTCGCGGGTGCAGCCCTCGTCCGTGGACACGCCATCCGCCATGGTGGTCCAGGTGTTGCGGCACACCTGGGTCTCCTCGGTCACGTCCGTGTCGACGGTGAAGCCCGTGTCCGTCTCCTCGGTGACCTTTCCGGGAGGGCGGTTCTGGATGTTGTAGTCGCTGCACGCGAGAAGGAGGAGGGTCCACATCACCCCCATCATACCGCGCCCCCGCCCGGACGTGTGCCTTTCCGACGCAGGACCGTCGCCACGCGCAGGAGCGCGGCGTGCAGCACCTCGGGATCCCGGCCGTCGGGCACCCACGCCTCCGGTGGCGCCACCCCTGCGGGCCAGTCGGGCGCGCGTGCCCCCGGCGCGTGCCCGTAGAGCACCACCGCCTCGACGGGACGCAGGTCCGTCCGCAGCTGGACGGCCAGCGTGACGGCCTCCCGCGGCGCGTTCATGCCCGCCCCGCGGCGAAGCCCGTCCAGTCGACCGCAGACGCCGACCGCCGCGAGGACCGGCGGATGCGCGCGCAGGTGACGCATCGCGTCCCTGGCCGTTTCCGGGGTGTCCACGCGCCAATGCGCGTGCAGGTGCGGCAGCAACGCGAGCCGCACCGCCAGATCCGGCTCCAGCAGCAGGAGGCGAGGTCGTTCCACGGGACGCTCCCACGCCGGCCCGCATTGGCTCGCCGTGCCCACGGCGGATAACCTCCGCCCGCCAGGAGTTGCGCATGTCCGACCCGTCCGCCGACCGCCTCGAGGCCCTCTCCGCGGAGCTGGCGGACATCCTCGAGCAGCGCATCCAGGAGCTGATGGACGTCATGCGCGTCACGGAGGCCACCACGCGCCAGGTGGTGAGCACCGAGCTCGAGATCGCCCGCTCCCGCGCCGTGCAGGAGAGCATGGCGGCGGAGGTCGCCGCGCTCGGGAAGGAGCTGGCCGAGCTGCGTGGACGCGCGGAGGCGGCCGGCACCGCCCACACCGGCCTGCTCGAGGAGCGGCGAGGCCTGCGCGAGGTCGTGGGCACGCGCGAGCGCGAGGTGCGCACGCTGACGACCGAGGTGGAGGACCTGCGGCGCACGCTCGCCAACCTCGACTCGGAGGCCGACAGCCTCCGCAAGGAGAACGCCGACCTCGGCGCCCGCGTGCGCACGATGGAGGAGAACGTCTCGCGGCTGCGCGTGCTGAAGAACGAGCTGGTGTCGAGCCTCACGGGCCTGAGCCAGCAGATGGCGGACCTGCGGCTCGGCAACAAGGAGTAGCCGCCCGTGGCGGACACCCGCGCGCTGGAGGCCGCACGGCGCCTGCTGGCCACCGTCGAGGACGCGCGCGGCGCGCTGCTGGAGGTCGCCGCCTCGAACCTCCCGCCCCTGCGCGCCCGGCGCCTCGCGGCCGCGGCGCGGCCCGGCCGGCCCGCTACCCCCGTGCTGGTTCGCATCCGACGCCTGCAGGACGTGGCGGACGGGCGTGCGCCGGAATCGTCGGCGTCCGAGGACGCGGTGCCGCGTTTCTCGCCCCAGGCCCTCGCGGAGGCGGCCCGCGCCCGTGCCGTGCGCACGCGCATCGCGGCGCTCGAACAGGAAGCCCGGGCGGCGTTCACGCCCGGCCCCGCGCGTCGCGACGACGCCCCCCCGGACGACACCTTCTCCGAGCCGCTCGTACGCGCGGCCCTCGCGGTCCGCCTGCTCGGCATGGGTCTCCCGCGCGACCGGGTGCTGGAGCTCGTCGCGCTCCCCGATGATGCCGTGCCTCACGAGGTTCCTGCGGAACCGACACCGGAGGAGCCGCATCCCGCCTGGGCCGCTCCGCCTCCTGGGGCGGGGGCTCAGGCCGCCCCCGCAACGCCCCCGCCACCGGCGCTCGCCGAGCCCGGCGCGGCGCCGCCTCCGGCGGACACGTCCTCCCCACGCGCACCGCGCGAGGCCCCTGACGGGGCCCACCGCGGCGACGTGCCCGCAACGCCCGTCCTGGTCACGGAGGTTGCCCTCCCGCCCCCGCGACCCGCATGGACCGACGCGGACTACGTCCTCGGCGGCGACGGGCGGTCCAGCGCCGAGGAGCCCGCGGAGTTGCGCGGCCAGGTCCCTGAAATCCGCTTCCCCACGGTCGCGCAGCCGGTGCAGGCCGTACGGCGCGGCGCGGGCTTCGTCACCGGCTACCGGTGGGACTCGCTCCCGATCTCCGGCGAGGGCGCCGAGCCGGTCGACGAGGACCCCGTCGCCACGCCGCGCGCGGTGGTGCCGGAGTTCACCCTGCCGGAGCCTCCGGAGGCCGCACCCGACGGGGATGCCTTCGCCCGCGTCATCACCGCCATCCGGGTCGCGGGCCTGCAGCCGCCTCCGGAGGCGGACGGCCTCTACGACGATGTCCCCACCGTGATCCGCGACGATGTCGAGCTGGAAAGCGACGAGGACGCGACGCCCTCGGTCGCCCGCCCCGTCGCGCCGGAACCCCCGGCGGCCCCCGTGGTCGCGGAGTTTCGGGAGGAGTCCACCGACCCGCGACCGCCCGCCGCCGTCCTGCCCGAGGACCATCCCGACGTGCGCGCCGCCCTCGCGGAAGCCCTGCGCCGCACGGAGGTCGCCGATCTGCCCGGGGCGCTCGCGGGGTGGAGCGCGGTCCTCGCGCTGTGCCCGTCCCACCTCGAGGCGCTCCTGGCCCGCGCACGGGTCCACGTGGAGCTTGCCGACAGCACGTCCGCGCTCCGCGACGCGGCCGCCGCCGAGGCCCTCGCCCCGTTCGCGGCGGGGCCGCGCATGGTGCGCGCCGAGGCCTATTTCGCGCAGAAGGACTACGGCGCCGCCGTCGTCGCCTACGACTCCGCGCTGGTGGCCGACCCGTTCCGGGAACACCCCGACCACGCGCTCGCGTTGTGCCGCCGCGGCCTGGCGCGGTTCTACCTGAAGGACTGGCACGGCGCGTGCGAGGATCTCGACGCGGCCCGCGCCATGGACTCCCGCATCCCGCACGTGGGCACCTACGCACAGATGGCCCGCGTCCGCGCGCGTGGCACCCGCCGCTGACGCGCAGGGCCCTCCGCGCCCCCGCTACGGCGTGCGGGGCGACGTAAGACGGGACGGCGGCCGGGGGGCGTTCGGACGCGAGGGTGTCCGCGCTGCGCCGGCGCCCCGGACCGATGGACCCGGACGGTTCCCGGACGGTCCCGCCGGCCGGGCGGATGCCTCGACCGGAGGGGTCGCGGGCATCCGCGCCGGTGCGGCAGCGGCCGGTGCCACCTCCGGGTCGCAGCTGTCCCCGCAGGCCTGGCAGACGCGGACACGCTCGTAGGGGTCCTGCGCGAAGGTCCAGGGGATGACCGTACGCATCGGCGGGTCCCCCGGGACCTCGGCCGCGATCCAGTTGGCGTGCAGGCTGGCCTGCCCTGCGCGCGTGTAGCCGCGCGGCAGCCAGGGAAGGGGAGGATGCGCGGCACCCTCCCAGCGCACGCGGTCGCACGGCGCCTGGAGCGGCTGCGGCCACGCCTCCCGCGGAATGGCGACGAGGCTGCGGGGGTCGGGACGGCTTCCCTCGTCGGCAGCCCGCCACCCGCGCGCCTCCATCTGCCACTGCCACCCCCAGTGACCGGTGAACAGTCCGCTGCCCAGCCGCGCGACCTGCGTCGCGAGCTGCTCCTGCGCCCGCGCGCTGCGGTCGTCATCCGCGGCCAGGAGCACGCCCAGCGCGAGCTGCGCCGCGAGCAGCCGCCGCGTCCAGCGCTGTGTCGGGAGGCACAGCACCAGCGCCGGCAGGAAGGGCAGCCAGTAGCGCGCCGCGGTGAAGCGCAGCGTGAGCAGGAAGATCAGCCCACCGACCCACCATGCGCGCAGGAAGCGCTGATCGCGCAGGTTTCCGTCCAGCACCCCCTCGGCCTGCCACCCCGCCGCCAGGATCGCCCCGCCCGCCGCGCCGAACAACCCGGCCACGAGCCCCCACGGCGATGCCGCGAGCGCACCTGCGACCGCGCCGACCACGGTGCCCGGCCTCCACCGAAACCACGGCAGGCACGCCACGCCCCCGACGAAGCACACCGCCGCGACCGCCTTGTGTCCAAGGTCGGCCAGTCCGTTGGACACGGTCTGGAAACGCCCCATCTCCACGAGGTGCACCGCACCGTAGGCGTGGAGGTCGTGCAGTGCCAGCGCCACGATCGGCACCATCCCCGGCAGCGCGAGGAGCGGCGAGCGCCCGCGACGCATGGCGTAGAGCGCCGGCAACCCCAGGAGCGGGATCGCGCTGTAGCGGAACAGCGCGGCGAGGCCGAGCAGCAGCGCCCACCCGGACGTGGGGCGCTCCCGGTCGACCGCGTGCACGAACCCCGCCAGGCCGGCCACGGACAGCGCCAGCAGCGGCGCGTCCGGCAGCAGCGCCGGAGTGGCGAGGAACACCACGGGGGAGGTGAGCAGCAGGAGCGCACCTCGTTCGCCGTCCCCGGTGAAGCGCAGCGAGAGCCGCTGCATGCCCCACAGCGCCAGCCCCAGCCAGGGCAACATCCAGATGCGCTGCACGGCCACGTGCAGATCGACCACCGGCGCCAGCCACCAGGCGATTCCGGGAGGGTTGGACAGCACCTCGAAGGCGCGCTGCTCCGTTCCCTGCCAGTTGATGCGCACGTCGTGGGGTCGCCACGGATCGACGACCGCACCCTGCGCGAGGGCGAGAAAGTTCGCCTCGTCGTAGTGCGGCGGGCGCGAGAGCCACGGGGCCTGCAGCAACACCAGCGCGACGAGGATCAGGAGGGTCGTTCGGGTCACCGCCTGCGATCGTCGCACGATTTGGCGCGTTCGCCCACCCCGCGTGCCGACGCGGGCCGGCGTCTCAGTCGTCGTCCTCTTCGGCGGCGAGGTCGTCGAAGAAACCGGAATCGTCGTCCTCGTCGAGATCCTCGTCATCCTCCGAGGACCATTCGACGTCACAGAGCTTCTCGAGGAGGGACACCACCTCCTCCCCCGTGAACTCGAACTCGCCGTTGCTCTCGAACTCTTCCTCGAGCACCTCGGCCAGACCGGCCTCCAGCTCGCCGGAGGACTCCAGCTTGAGGATGATCTCGTCGGCGTCGTCGATCTTCAGCTCCTCGGCGATGCTGCCGACCAGCTCCACGATGTAGCTGGCGACCGCCTCGGGGTCGGGGGTGCTCGGCTGGGCGTCGAGGTACTCGTCCAGCTGTTCGACCAAGGCGTCGCGCATGTCCACGGGCAGCTGCATCATGGGGGACTCTCGGAACTCCGGCCGCGCGTATAGCGGGGACGCTCGCAGCGATCAAGGCCCCACGATACGTCGCGGCATGGCGACCCCACCTTTGCTGACGCCCGCGTTTCTCCGGGCCCTCCCGAAGGCCGACCTCCACGTCCACCTGGACGGCTCCCTGCGCCTGGAGACGCTCGTCGAGCTGGCCCACGCCCGCGGGGTGGCCCTGCCGTCGGGCACCGTCGACGGAATGCGGGAGCTGGTGTTCAAGCCGGCCTACGCCAACCTCGGGGAGTACCTCGCCGGGTTTGCCTGGACGTGCGCGGTGATGCAGGACGCGGAGGCGCTCGAGCGCGTGGCCTACGAGTTCGCCTGGGACAACTGGAACGAGGGGGTGCGCTACGTGGAGGTGCGCTTCGCGCCGCAGCTCCACCAGCACGAGCGCCTCTCCACGCGCGAGGTCCTCGCGGCGGTCGATGCCGGCCTCGCACGGGCCGCCCGGGAGATGAACCTCACGCCCGCGGGCGTGGCGCTGCCCTTCCGCTACGGCATCATCGTGTGCGCCCTGCGCATGTTCACGGAGCAGTTCAGCACCTACTACGGCCAGCTCCTGCGGGCGTTGCCGTCCGCTCCCCGCAAGAAGGTCTACGGACTCGCGAGCCTGGAGCTCGCCCGGGAGGCGGTGTGGGCGCGCGACGAGGCCGGGATCCCCGTCGTGGGCTTCGACCTGGCCGGCCAGGAGGACGGCTACCCCGCGGACGACCACCGCGAGGCCTACGCCTTCGCCCACGCGAACTTCCTGCACAAGACCGTCCACGCCGGAGAGGCCTACGGCGCCGAGAGCATCTTCCAGGCGATCACGGAGCTGCACGCCGACCGCATCGGGCACGGCTACCTGCTCTTCGACGCGCAGCGCGTGACCGACCCCCGCGTGAAGGACCCGCAACGCTACGTGACCCGCATGGCGGAGTACATCGCGGACCGACGCGTGACGCTGGAGGTCTGCCTGACCTCCAACCTGCAGACCAACCCGAGCATCGCCCACCCGTCCCGGCACACCGTCCGCGCCATGCTCGACAACCGCCTGAGCGTGTCGCTGTGCACGGACAACCGCCTCGTCTCCCACACGACCATGACCGACGAACTGGCGCTCGCGGTGCGGGAGTGCGGGGTGACGCCGCGCGAGCTGCGCGACATCGTCATCCACAGCTTCAAGCGCAGCTTCTACCCCGGAAGCTACTACGAGAAGCGGCAGTACGTCCGGCGCGTCATCGATCTCTACGACGCCACGGTCCGCGCCTTCACCCCGCCGGAGGGCGCCCCCGCCGCGTAGCCGCCCAGCACTCCGGTGTGGACTGCTTTTCCGCCGGTTAGGACATCGCATGTCCATCCTGCTCTCGGAGCGCCACGGCGCCCACAACTACCACCCACTCCCCCTCGAGATCACCCACGCCGAGGGGTGCTGGGTGCACGACGCGTCCGGCCGTCGCCATCTCGACCTCCTGTCGAGCTACTCGGCGCTCAACCACGGCCACCGCCATCCACGCATCCTCGCGGCCGCGCGGGCCCAGATGGAGCGCGTGACGCTCACGTCACGGGCCTTCCACAACGACCAGCTCGGCCCCTTCCTGGCGCGGCTGTCCGAGGTGTCCGGCTTCGCGCGCGCGCTGCCGATGAACACGGGCGCGGAGGCCTGCGAGACGGCGATCAAGGCCGTGCGGCGGTGGGGCTACCGCATGCGGGGAATCCCGGAGGGACGCGCGGAGATCCTCGTGGCGGCCGGCAACTTCCACGGCCGTACGACCACGCTCGTGAGCTTCTCGACCGAGCCGGAGTACCGGGACGGCTTCGGCCCGTTCACACCGGGCTTCGTCGTCGTGCCCTACGGGGACGCCGCAGCGCTCGAGGCCGCGATCGGCCCGAACACCGCCGGGGTGTTCCTCGAACCGATCCAGGGCGAGGCGGGCATCCTCGTGCCGCCGCCGGGCTACCTGCGGGCGGTGCGGGCCGCGTGTGACCGCGCCGGCGTGCTGATGGTGCTCGACGAGATCCAGACGGGCCTCGGCCGGACCGGTCGCACGTGGTGCTTCGAGCACGAGGACATCCGGCCCGACGGCATCACCATCGGGAAGGCGCTCGGGGGCGGCGTCATCCCCGTGAGCGCCTTCTGCGCCGACGACGCGGTCATGGACGTGTTCACGCCCGGAAGCCACGGCTCCACCTTCGGCGGCAACCCGCTCGCCGCCGCCGTGGGGCACGCAGCCCTCGACGTGCTGGTCGACGAGGAGCTGGCTGCGCGCGCCGAGGCCCGGGGCACGTGGCTGCGGCAGGCGCTGGACGGCCTCCGCACGCCGCGCGTCCGCGAGGTGCGCGGCCGCGGACTGCTCGTCGGCATCGAGCTGCACGCCGACGCCGGACCCGCACGGCCGTACTGCGAGCGCCTCGCGGAGCTGGGAGTGCTGTGCAAGGACACCCACACCCACGTGATCCGCCTCGCACCGCCCCTCGTCATCACCGAGGAAGAGCTGGCCTGGGCGGTCGAGCGCCTGGAGCGCGTCCTTGCCTGACGGAGCCCTCCGTCCGTTCCAGGTGTGCGTGCTGGCGGGGTGCGCGGTGTTCCACGTGGAACCCGTCCGGGCCGCCGACGCCCCTCCCGCGTCCGACGCCACGGAGATCGCCGCGGGGCTCGACGCCGGGGACGAGGCCTGGTGGGCCGGCGATCGCCGCACGGCGCGCCAGCGCTTCGCCGACGCGTGGCGCGACGCCGCGACCGCACGCGCCGGCGGGGACCCCCGCGACGCGCTCGCGGCGCTGGAGGCCCGCGCCCGCCTGCGCGCGATGGTCCTGGGGACGAACCTCTCGCCGCTGCGTCACCAGGGCGCGCTGTTCCGCGCGCTCGATTCGTGCCCGCCCGACTCCGTGGCGTGCCGGCTGGCGGAGGCCGAGCTGGCGCTCCTGCTCCCCGCGGGGTTCGGGGGCGATCCCGCCGCGGTGACGGGGATCCTCGAGGGCCTCGACGACGGTCCGGCCCGCGCGCGCCGGGTGGCCGCGGGCGCCGATCCGGCGCTCCTGCGCACGCCCACGGGCGAACCGCGCCCCGATCTGGACGGCATGGGTCGCGCGATGCTCGCGACCCGCAAGCGTCTGCCGGACAACCCGGGGACCCGCCAGCTCGCGGTCGGTCTCGGCGGCGCGCCGGGTGCCGGCATCGCGGCCACCGTACGGTGGGTGGACCCGGACGCGGCGGGCCGGGCATGGACCTGGGATTCGCAGGTCGGCGCCGACACGCGCGGCGGCGGCACGCTCGCGTCCAGCCTCGCGGGACGGGTCGCGGGAGGGAGCGTGCTGGTCACGCGCACCGTGCTCGACGACTGGCGCACGGACGTGCCGGTCCGTCGCCCGCTGGAGGCGCTCCGGATGGCGGCGTGGGGGGTTCCGTGGGTGCGCCCCGGCACCGTGCCCGTGGCGCTCGAGCTGGGCGTCGACGCACGCACCGAGCGTGTCGACGGGGAGGACTGGGTCCGGGCGCTGGGGCCGGGCGGCGCCGTCGTGCTGGGCGCCGACGGCGCGCGCGGCGGCCACGCGATGCGCCGGGGACCCTGGCAGGTGCGCCTCCACGGCGAGGCGGCCCTCGGCGACCTCCCGCACGCCCGCGCGGGTGCGGACGCGCGCGTGCGCCTCCGGGCGGGGGCCACGACCGTCGCGTTCCGGGCCGCCGGCGACGCGGTGCTGCTCGACACGAGCCCGTGGTGGCGATGGCCCGCGCTCGGGGGCGCCTCGGTGCTCCGCGGACAGCCAGCGGGCCGCTGGCGCGACCGGCACGTCCTCGTCGCCCAGGCAGAGCTGCGACGACCGCTCGCCGGTCCGCTCGGCATCGCGCTGTTCCAGGACGTCGGGCGGGTGTCCGACGGCTGGCACGCCACCGCCGGGGCGGGGCTGCGCGTGTACGTCCCCGGCATGGAGGCCGCCACGACCCGTCTCGATGCCGGGTGGGTGCTCGACGGACCCGACCGTGGCACCTGGGGCCTTGTGGCGGGCGTGGGCGAGGCGTTCTAGCAGGCTGCCGCGCGCGTCACGCGACGGGCGGCACCCGCGCCAGGATCACCGTCACGTTGTCCTTGGCGCCACCCATGTGCGCGGCGTGGACCAGTTCCCGCGCGGCGACGCGTCCGTCCTCGTGGGAACGGAGGATCTCCTCCATGTCGGGGTCCTCGACCTCGCCCCACAGCCCGTCCGAGCAGAGCAGGATGCGGTCTCCCGGCTCGAGGTCCACGCGGAAGATGTCGATGTCGACGTTGCGCTCCGTCCCCACCGTGCGCAGCAGGATGTTGGAGTGCGGGTGATGCCGCGCCTCCTCCGCGGTGATGCGGTTCTGCTCGACCATGCGCGCCACGAGCGAATGGTCCTTGGTGACCTGGTGCAGGGTGCCGTCGCGCACCAGGTAGCCGCGCGAGTCGCCGACGTTCGCGCACAGCGCTACGCGCCCGTCCACGAGCATGCAGGCCACGAGGGTCGTGCCCATGTCGTTGCCACGCTGCTCCGCGTTGGACTTGATGGTGTTGTTCGCCTCCTGGCAGGCGTCGTTGAAGAGGGTCTCCAGCCCGTCCACGTCGGGGCGGGCGCCCTTGAGGCGCGCGCGCGCGCTCGCGATCAGGGTCTGCACGGCGAGCATGCTCGCCACCTCTCCGCAGTCGTGCCCGCCCATCCCGTCGGCGACCACGAACAGGTCAATGCCATCGGCGAGTCGGGCCCAGCCCCAGTTGTCCTCGTTGAGCATGCGGTGCAGCCCGACGTCGGTCATGCCCGCGTGCAGGGTCGACGGCGCATCCCGCCCCGTCTGGCGCTGCGCCTCGATCTGCAGGGCGCGGCCCAGCTCGAGCGGCGTCTCGAACATGCCCTCGGCCACCTCGGCGAAGAAGTCCTGCCACCCCGTGGCCTCCACCGGGGTGTAGCGCCGAAGCAGCTCGCCCAGCTGGCGGATGGCGTCGGCGGTGTCGCGCGGGCCGAGCGGCCCCTCCTGCACCTCGGCCACGTCCGGGTCGAAGAGGACGAAGTCACCCTCCGGCCGCACGAGGAAGTTCGACCGGTGCAGCCAGTTCAGCCGCACGCCCTGGTGCGACAGAAGTGCCAGGAGGCCGACCGCGCGCTGCGCGAAGTCCACGAGGCGCGCGACGGGGAACGGCGCCGCCTCGTCGAGGAGGAGGTGCTCACCGTTGTAGGGCACCACGGAGCAGAGCTGGACGGGGTTCTCGTCGGGCCAGGGGAACACGTCGCAGGGCGTGACGAGCGCCGGGTGCGTGACCTGCTTGTTGAAGAAGGCCATGTACGGGTCGAACCCCGGCTTGTCCCAGCGCGTCGACACGAGGAACCGGCGGGTCTCCAGCGCGGCGCGGCAGGTCCTGCACGTCGCGGCGGACAGTGCGTTCTCCTCGTCCCCGCACTCCCAGCAACGACGGCGCTCACGGTCCGGACGCCCGTCGTTGACCAGGTAGAACATCCGCCCTTCGGCGAGACGCCACAGGCCCTCGACCCGGTAGTAGTCGGAGAGGTTCGAACCCGGCGGAAAGCTGGGCGGGCGACGGGAGCCGCTGGCCATGCGTGGGGAGTCCTCGTCCGGACGGAGGTGGGTGAACCGCCAAAGCATAGACCGGCGGGCCCGCGTCGCGCAACGCGAGGGGCGCAACTTGACGCTCCTTGGACGCCCCGTTGCCCTTGGGGCGGGGGGCCGGCCGCCCCCCTCGCGGCCGCCGCCGGGCGTCGGCCTCCGGGCGGGGCCAACCGCGGCGCCGTGCCCGCAACGCCCCCCGCACGTGCGCCGAAGACCCGCGACGATGACGGTCCCGGCGCGATAGGTCCCGCGCGAGGAGAGCGCATGACCTGCCCCGCACCGTTCCAGCTGCTGGCGGAGGATCCGTGCGGCGCGCGCGCCGGGACGCTCACGCTGCGCCGCGCGACGATCCGAACCCCCGTGTTCATGCCCGTCGGCACGCAGGCGGCCATCCGCACGGTGCCGCCCGACATGCTGCCGGCGACCGGCGCGCAGGTGATCCTGGCGAACACCTACCACCTCTCCCAGCGCCCGGGGGAGGACGTGGTGAAGAAGGCCGGCGGCCTGCACCGCTTCATGCACACGGAGCTGCCGATCCTCACGGACTCCGGCGGCTTCCAGGTCTTCTCGCTCGACAAGAAGGAGGTGAGCGAGGAGGGCGTCCGCTTCACCTACGAGGTGGACGGGCAGGGCACCTTCCTCACCGCCGAGCGCTCCATGCAGATCCAGCAGGACCTCGGCGCCGACATCGCCATGGTGTTCGACGAGTGCCTGCCGTTCGGCGCGGACCGCGCCTACGCCGAGCGCAGCGTGGCGCGAACGACGCGGTGGGAGCGGCGCAGCAAGGCCGCCCACACCCGGGAGGACCAGGCGCTCTTCGGCATCGTTCAGGGCGGCTTCTGGGCCGACCTGCGCAAGCGCTCCGCCGAGGAGATCCAGGAGATCGGCTTCGACGGCTACGCCATCGGCGGGCTGTCCGTCGGGGAGGGCCACCGCGTCATGTGTGACGTGCTGGACATGACCACGCCCCACATGAGCCGCAGCCACGCGCGCTACCTGATGGGGGTCGGCCGCCCGCTCGATCTCGTGGAGGGCGTGGCGCGCGGCGTGGACATGTTCGACTGCGTGATCGCCACGCGGCACGCCCGCAGCGGCACGCTCTACACGAGCGTCGGGCGCATGCGGGTGACCGACAGCCGCTACCGCAAGGACATGTACGCGGTCGACACCAGCTGCCGCTGCTACACCTGCTCGAACTTCTCGCGGGCCTACCTCCACCACCTGTTCAAGGTCGGGGAGGTACTCGGCGCCACGCTCTCCACGATCCACAACATCGCCTTCTTCGCGCGGTTCATGGGAGAGATGCGCCAGAGCATCCTCGACGGCACCTTCGCGAGCTTCCGCAACCGCGTCGCGGAGATCTACCCGGAGGACGTGGAGCCGAAGGCCGTGGCCGGCGGCGGGGGGCGCGTGGGAGCGGAGCCCTCGGCCGGGCGCGGGACGGCGGGCGGGGCCACGGCGAAGCGACCGGGGACACGGGCAGGCACCGCCTCCGCACGGCCATCCGGAAAGGGCCCGAGGCGTCGCTGAGGACTCCCGGGCGCGCACGCACCGTCCGGACTACACGCCCGACGCCGCGAGCCACTGTTCCAGCTGCGCCAGCGGCATGGCGCCGGTGGCCCGCTGGACGAGCGCCCCGCCGCGGTAGAGCAGCAGCGTGGGGATGCCCTGCACCTGCAGGCGTTGGGCCACGTGCCCGTGTTCGTCGGTGTTGAGCTTCGTCACCAGCACCTCGCCACGGCGACGCCGCGCCAGCTCGGCCAGCACCGGCGCCATCGCGCGGCAGGGCCCGCACCAGGGCGCCCAAAGGTCCACCAGCACCGGCACCGGGGCGCGCGCCGTCACGGCCTCGAAGCGCGCCGCATCCAGCTCCACGGGCGCGGTGTCCGACGGCAGGGACGCACGGCATCTGCCGCACTGCGGCCCCTCCCCGGCCCGCGCCGCGGGCACGCGGTTCCACTGGCCGCACGCGGGGCAGAGGTAGTGGTGGGTGTCGGACACGTTCGCCTCCGACGGGAACGTGGACACCGGGCGCGTGCTCGTCAAGGTGACGCCCGGCGGCGGCCGCGAGGGGGGTGGGTAGCCCCCCGCCCCACGCGCCCCGCTACGGACAGTCGGTGGAGAGGCTGACGACGACCTCGTTGTTGCCCTCGTCGCACTCCTTGGCGCTGCCCCAGGCGTCGCTGCCGCTGCCGGCGGCGGGGTCGTCCACCACCGCGACGAGGCGGTCGAAGCGCGCGGGGTCGGTCACCTCGAACACCAGGGCCGGAAGGATGTCCCCGGGGGTGGCGTCGCGCGGGAGGTCCTGGCTGCCGATCAGCGTCCGGGTGTTGCCCTGCTCGCCGTAGAGGCTCACCTTCGTCCCGGAGCCCGCCGTCACGTAGGCACCCTGGTTCGCCACGCTCACCCACACCTGCAGCGGCGAGTCGCAGTCGGCCCGGCAGGTCTCGGCCGTCGCCACCAGGTCCGGTGCCACCTTGGAGCCGTAGGCACCGGGGGCCTGGAGCCGGAACGAGTTCAGGTTCGAGGTCGAGAACGGCGCGTAGTTCGGAAGCCCGTAGCCGACGGTGCCGTCGTCCTCGACGTTGGTCACGTAGTAGGCGTGCTGGTTCCAGGCCTGGCGCGCGCTGACCCAATCGTCATCGGCGGCGCCGAGCGCGTACAGCCCGTACTCCGTGTACACGCTGGACGTGGTGGCGTCCCAACGCGGCGCGTTCGCCACGAGGATCTCCGCCTTGCCGTCCCCGTCGAGGTCCGCCACCAGCGGGTACTCGTGGATCGTCCACGAGCCGTGGTTGGTGTCGGTGAGCACCGCCTGGAGACGCTCCCAGGGGTCCAGGCCGGCCGTGGTGTCGATCTGCCACACGCGAAGCGCTTCCTCGTCCGCGTAGACGATCTCGTTCACACCGTCCCCGTTGAAGTCGAACACGGTCGAGCCCGTCGACGCGCTCGACCAGTCGCGCGTCGGCGCGATCGCGTACGGCGTCAGACCGCTCGCCGTGACGTCGAACACCGTGTACCAGCACGCGCCGGACACCGCGACGTCCCGCGTGCCGTCGCCGCTGAAGTCGGCGATGGTCGGCTGGCCACCGAAGGCCTTGCGCGAGGTGTTGCAGTTGGGGTGGTCCGGAAGCTGGTTGCCGAGCGAGGTGGCGTAGGGGTTGTTGGCCACCCGCCCGAACTCCGCGCACCGCCCGTTCGCGTCCGGCTTCCCGCGGTAGACGCTCACGTACTGGTTCCCGGTGATGACGATCTCCGGCTCTCCGAGCATGTCTCCGGAGAACCGCGCGAAGTCGGCGACCGCGGCGTAGCCGTCCTCGGCGGCGACCCAGCCCCCCGATCCGTTGCGGCCGAGCTCGCAGTAGACGGTGCCGTCGTTGCGGTACACGGTACGGCCGGCGACGACCTCCATGTCCACGCCGTCCCCGTCCATGTCGTAGGCGAAGGAGTGGTAGCCCGAGTTCCAGTAGCCGGACGACCCGTGCTCCAGCGTGTTGTAGTTGCCGCGGCCCGCCGTGCCGGCCCAGGCGAGCGCGAGCGTGTCCGCCTCGAAGACCTGGCGCCCGAAGATGACCTCGACCACGCCGTCCCCGTCGAGATCGGCGAGCGCGGGCGCGTGGGCGCCGCGGTAGCCGTCCCATCCCGTGCCCTGCTGGCACCACACGGCGGTGTCCCCGACGCTCTCGAGCGTCACGTCCCCGTTCCAGGCGACCTCGTACAGGCCGGGGGAGCACGTGCCGTCGGAGAAGCGGGTGACCAGGGTCGCGATCTCCATGCGGCCGTCGGCGTCCACGTCCGCCATGGCCACGCCGGCGTAGAGGAACGGCGCCACCACGTCGTCCGCCCACGGGAGCCAGTCGATCGACGCGTGGACCTTTCGGCCGTCTCCCGAGAGCAGCCGCAGCACGGACCACGTCCGGGCCTCGGTGACCCCGAGCACGTCGGCGATCTCGGTCTCCGGCTCCACGCCCATCAGCACGGCGATGTCCGGGATGTCGCCGGACGTGATCTGGCCGTTTCCGTTGTCATCCGTCGCCTGACCGACCGCGGGTGCCTGGAAGACACCGGTCATCTCCGGCGCGTAGGAGAAGTCGTAGGCCGGGATGGCCGCGCCGGTGGCGGGGTCCACCACGGCGTGCGCCATGGACCATTCCACGCGCGGCGAGAAGGCGCCGCCCGCCGAGGGCGCGTACATGCAGTTCGTGTCGCGCGACGTGGTGCCGCCGGACGGCGGCGTGTCGCAGGTGTCGTCCACGACGGGGCCGCTGTCGACCGGCGCCGTGCCCGTGTCCTGCTCGAAGGTGGGACCGTCCGGCTTGCCGGCGACGTCGTTGCTGCACCCGAGCAGCAGGGTGAGGAGTTGGACCACGTGCATGTCGACCTCGTGAAGCGGCCCGGATTGTAGCAGGCGGACGCCCGCGCGTCGCCGGTACGATCAGACCGATCGCGACGCCGACGAGTCCGTACGCAGGAAGCGCGCGTGCGCGGCCGCCAGGACCTCGCGGTGCGCGCGGTCCTCCTCCACCATCTTCTCGAGGACGTCCTCGTAGCCGGGGAGCCCACGGAAGAACTGTGTGCGGCCATGCACCTCGGCCGTCGTCTCCTCGATGCGCTGCGCGGCATCGAGCGCCTCCCCGAGCGAGGGCGCCGTGCGCTCCCACCGCTCCCGCAGACCGCGGACCTCCGCGAGCAGCGCGCGCAGGTCGTCGTGTCCCGCCGGGAGCGCGGACGTGTCGAGCTCCGGCACGAAGGCCGCGCGGTGCAGGCGCAGCGTGGCCCCGTGGTACCGCTCGGCCTCGGCGTAGAGGCGCCAGAAGTAGACCAGTTCGGGATCGTGGGAGAAACGCCGCCCGAACACCTCGTAGAGGGCGGCGCATTCCAGCTCGACGGCGACGGCGGTCTCGTAGATGTCCATGCCGGCACGCTACCGCATCAGAGCTTCCGACGCACCAGCCACGTGCCGATGGCTCCGGCGATGGTGAGCCCGGGCACCGCCACGAGCGCCACCACCCCGGCGAGGAACAGCGACACCAGGTCCAGCGTGAGCTTCCCCTTGCCGGCCTCGTTCGCGCGGATGCCGATCTGCTCGCCCTCGCCGACCATCCAGGCCACGCTGTTGAGGAGCAGGTCCTGGTTCACGCCGGCGAGGACCATCTGGTTGCTGGCGAAGTCCGCGTCCCCGATGACGACCACCTTGCCGCCCGGGGCGACCGGCAGCGATACCGGATCCCGGGTCGCGGACGCGGCGAGCTCGACCGCAGGACCCGCCCCCGCGGCCGAGGCGAGCTCCATCGGCGCAGAGGTGGTGCGGAGCTGCGCGGGATCGGTCACCTCGACCGCGATGGCCAACGGCACCTTTCCGATCACGTCCACGCCCTCGTCGGGGTTGGCCACGACCCGCCCGTCGGTCACGGACGTCTCGGCCCAGCTCGACTCGCTGGCGTGCGCAAGGACCTGCACCGTGCGCCACGCCGCGTCCTCGGCCTTGCCGACGCTGCGCGCCGTGCGGAAGATGACGCCGCTCTTCATCGACTGCGTGATCGGGTGGATGTCCCAGCTGTCCTCGGTCAGGAGCACGAACGTGGGGTCCCCGCCGGCGACCTGCCGGTTGGGGTCCGCCTCCACCACGACGTCCGCGCCCACCTTCACGCCGTAGCGGGACAGGTCCGCGGCGAACTCCGGGGTGACCAGCGGCTCGACCAGCACCACCAGCTTGCCGCCCGCCGCGACGTAGGCAGCCAGGCGATCACGCTCCGGCGCGAGCAGCTCGCCCTCCGGGGCCGCCACCAGCACGACCGCGCACTCCGAGGGCGCCGGGGGCGCCGTGGTCAGCGAGATCGTCTTCACCGTGTAGTTCTGCCCCTCGAGCTTGGTGACCGCCACGCCGAGGCCCGTGGGCGACTGGTCGTCCCGCGCGGCGCGCTCGCCGTGGCCCTCGACGGCGCACAGCACGTGCTGCGCGTCCGAGGTGGCCTTCACGAGCGCGTTGGTGACGGCTTCCTCGTCGAAGGTGTACTCCAGGCGCTGCTCACGGTCGCCGGCCTTGAGGATCACCGTCCCCGCCGTGCTGGTGAGCTTGAACTGCTCCGCCAGCAGCGGATCGCTGTACGGATCGTGGAACTCCACCTTCAGGAGCGTCGTCTCGCGCGTGTAGTTGTCCAGGAGGTCGCGGAAGTTCGTCTCCTCGGGCGAGCCGGCGGTGAAGAAGGCGATGATCTCCACCTGCCGGTCGAGCTTGCGCGCGATCTCCACGCTCTGCGGGGAGAGCGTGTAGCGGTGCGTGGAGGTGAGGTCCCAGCGTTCGTCCCAGCGCTGGCCCATGACGTTGAGGACCACCGCGACCGACAGCGCGAGCACCACCGCGAACAGGGCGGTGGTGGTCTTCGTCGCACCCAGGTCGTCGGTGGCCGCGCGCAGGTGACGCCACCCCGTGGCGAGGAAGATCCCCACCCCGACCGCGCCCGCGGCGCCCACGCCGTGCGCCCACGCGGGCATGCCGATGGCCACGTCCCCCGCGTCGCTGCCGGCGGTCCCGAGCGACGCGTCGCCACCGAGCGCCCAGGCCGCGAGGCCGTACACCACGAGCAGCAGAAGGCCGAAAAGACCGGAGATCCAGGAATACGCGCGCATGCTCACCGCCACCGGAGGGCCTCGACCCGCTGCGTCGTCGCGAACAGGCAGAAGCCGATGAAGGAGAGGAAGTAGACGACGTCCTGCACGTGCACGAGGCCCTTGCCGAGGCGCTGCGCGTGCGTGACCATCGAGAGGGATTCGACGACCGTCTTCAGAAGCCCCGCGTCGCTGCTACTGACGCTCCAGCCCAGCACCCACAGCAGCAGGTTGACTCCGAACGCCACGACGAGCGCCACGAGCTGGTTCTCGGTGAGCGCGCTGGCCAGCAGGCCCACCGCGAAGAACGCGCCCAGCAGCAGCAGGAAGGAAACGTAGTTCGCGACGAGGATCCCGCGGTCCGGCTCCCCGAGCCAGGCCAGGATCGCCGGGAAGTGGAGCGTGCTGGCGACGAGCACCCCGGCAAAACCCATGGCGCCCAGGAACTTGCCCATCACCACCTGGAACGACGTCACCGGAGAGGTGAGCAGCAGATCCATCGCCCGGGTCTTCCGGTCCTCCGCGAACAGGCGCATGGTCAGCGCCGGCGACATGAGCAGCGCGATGACCGCCATGTTGTCGAACAGGGGGCTGACGATGAGGTCATCGACGTTGAGCTGGTCGGCCTGGCCCGGGCTCATCATCGCCTGGGCGGCGTAGTCGCTGTACATCATCAGCATCACGAAGAAGAAGAAGCCGGTGAGCGTGGCGAACGCGCACAGGCAGATCCAGCCGATCGGCGTGGAGAAGTACGCGGCGGTCTCCCGGCGCGCGATGGCGAGCACGGCGTTCATGCGGCACTCCCGGCGGTGAGTTGCAGGTAGATGTCCTCGAGGCGCTCGCGCCCGTTGAGCTCGAGCAGGCCGAACGGCGCGGCGGCGGCGACCAGGTCCTCGCGCAGATCGCGGGCCCCGCGCACGACGTAGCGCTCCCCCTCCTCCTCGACGGAGACGACGCCGGGCACGGCGCGCAGCGCGGCCAGCGCCGCGTCGCCACGGCGCGCCAACTCGAGCCGCACGACCCGGCCCGGGTTCCCCAGGCGCGAGAGGTCGTCCTGCGCCACGATCCGGCCACGGTTGATGATCACCACCCGCGCGCAGATGGCCTCGATCTCGGCGAGCACGTGCGTGCTGAGGATGACCGTCCGGTCTCCCGCGGCCAGCTCCGCGATGAGGTTCCGGATCTCCACGCGCTGCGCGGGATCGAGGCCCGAGGTCGGCTCGTCCAGCACGAGCACCTTCGGGTCGTGCACGAGCGCCTGCGCGAGTCCGACCCGCTGCCGGTAGCCCTTGGAGAGGTTGTCCACCAGGCGATGGGCCACCCCCTCCAGCCCCACCCGGGAGATGGCGCGGGACGCGGCCGCCACGGGATCGTCGACGTCCTTGATCGTGGCGGCGAAGCGCACGAAATCGGTGACGGTCATGGTGCCGTACACCGGCGGGACCTCCGGTGCATAGCCGAGGATCCGCTGGACCTTGCGCGGATTCTCCGCCACGTCGTGACCTCCGACGCGCGCGCTTCCCGCGCTGGCGCCGAGCGCGCCGCTGATGATGCGCATCGTCGTGCTCTTGCCCGCGCCGTTGGGCCCCAGGAAGCCCACCACCTCGCCGGCCGCGACCGAAAAACCAACGTTCGTGATGGCCGCGAGCGCACCGTAGCGCTTCGTCAGGCCCTCGACCTCGATCATCTGCATGGAACGACTCCTGCACGCAGCGGCCGACATGTAGCGCGCGGCCGCCGCACGCGGGGGTCACGCCGTGTCAAACGCGCCCCGGGCGACGGGTCGCGCGCGTGCAGGGCGTGCGATAGATGCCGCGCTGGAGGCTTCATGCGCTACCGCGTCACGCTGCTCAAGGGGGATGGCATCGGACCCGAGGTGACCGGCGCCACCTGCCGCATCCTCGCCGCTGCGGGCGCGCCGATCGACTGGGAGGAGGCGCCGGCGGGCGCCGAGGCGATGGCGCGCTTCGGCGTGCCGATGCCCCAGGTCACGCTCGACAGCATCCGGGCGAACCGCCTCGGCCTGAAGGGACCGCTCGAGACCCCCAAGGGCAAGGGCTTCCGCAGCGCCAACGTCGCGCTGCGCCAGGAGCTGGACCTCTTCGTGGGGCTTCGCCCGGTCAAGTCGCTTCCGAACGTCCCGGGAGCGTTCCCCGGGGTCGACCTCGTCCTGTTCCGCGAGAACACCGAGGACCTCTACGCCGGGATCGAGCACGAGGTCGTGCCCGGCACGGTCGTGTCCCTGAAGACGAGCACCGTCGGCGCAGGCGAGCGCATCGCGCGCTGGGCCTTCGAGTACATGCGCTACCGTGGGCGCCGCACGATCCACTGCTGCCACAAGGCACCGGTGAACCCCCTCGCCGACGGCGCGTTCGTCGATGCCTTCCGACGCGTGGGCGCGGAGTACCCCTTCATCCAGCAGGAGGACATGGGCGTGGACACGCTCTCCATGCTCCTGCCCATGGACCCTTCGACATTCGACGTGCTGCTGCTCCAGAACCTCGCCGGCGACATCCTCTCCGACCTGTGCGCGGGCCTCGCGGGCGGGCTGGGCGTGGTCCCCGGCGCGAACATCGGCAGCCGCGCCGCGGTGTTCGAGGCCGTGCACGGCACCGCGCCCGACATCGCCGGCCAGGGCAAGGCGAACCCCCTCGCCGTGCTTCTCAGCGGGCTGATGCTGCTGGAGCACGTCGGCGAGTGGAAGGTCGCGCAGCGCATCGAGCGCGCCGTGTGGGACGTGCTCGAGAAGGGCACGCACCTCACCGGGGACCTCGGGGGCAGTGCCGACACCGAGACGTTCACCTCCGCCATCATCGACCGACTGTAGGAGCGCCCGATGTCGCACGAAGTCACGCTCATCCCCGGCAGCGGCGCGGGCCCCGCGCTCGCGGAGATCGCCCGCGAGGTGCTGGCCCACGCCGGCGTGCAGGTCCAGTGGGACGTCCAGCCGTGCACCGACCTCGACGTGTCGGGTGCCGCGGCCTCCGTCCGTCGGACAGGCGTGGCGCTCAAGGGCGCCCTCGCGGCCCCCGTGCGCGTCGGGAAGCTGCCGCCGAGCCTGCAGCTCCGCAAGGAGCTGGGTGTCCACACGATCGTCCGCCACGTGAAGCACGTCCCGGGGCTTCCGGCCCGCGCGCCGGAGACCGACGTCGTCATCATCCGCGAGGCGTCCGAGGACATCTACAGCGGCTTCGAGCACCAGAGCACCGCCGGCGTGTTCGAGAGCGTCAAGGTCACGACGCGCGCCGCCTGCGAGCGCATCACGAACTTCGCGTTCGCCTACGCCAAGGCCCACGGGCGCGGTCGCGTCACGACGGTCCACAAGGCCAACATCATGAAGAAGGCGGATGGGCTGTTCCTCTCGGTGGGGCGCGAGGTGGCGGCGAAGCACCCCGAGATCCGCCACGACGACGTGATCGTCGACGCGCTGTGCATGAAGTTCGTCCGTCGCCCGCGCGACTTCGACGTCCTGGTGTGCGGCAACCTCTTCGGTGACATCGTCAGCGACTGTGCCGCCGGCATGGCGGGCGGCCCCACCGTGGCGATCGGCACGAGCCTCGGCCCGGACGTGACGCTGTTCGAGACCGCGTACGGCTGCGGGCGCGACGCCGAAGGCGCGGCGAACCCGTACCCCTTCGTCCTCCTGGCAGGGCAGCTCGCGTCGCACCTCGGAAACGCCGACGCGGGTGCGCGTATCCGTCGCGCCGTCGAAACCTGCCTCACCGGGGGCCTGCACACGGTGGACATGGGCGGCACCGCGACCGTGGCGTCGGTGCGCGAGGCGCTGCTGAAGGCACTCTGAGCGTGCAATCCCCGAGCCCCGCGGCGTCCGCCTCCCGCTGGCTGCTTCCGGACTCGGTGTTCGACGGCCAGCACCTCGTCGCGGATCGCGCGGTCGGCCTCGAGGGCACGCGCATCGCCGCGGTGGTTCCCTTCGACGTCGCGCGCGCCGAGGCCGCGCGTACCGGGGCGCCCCTCGAGCGGCTCCACGGGCGCGCCCTGCTGCCCGGGTTCGTCAACGCCCACAGCCACGCCTTCCAGCGCGGACTGCGCGGCCACGTCCAGCACGCCAGCGAGGACACCGACGACTTCTGGACCTGGCGTACGCACATGTACGCGCTGGCGAACGCGCTGGATCCCGACGCGCTGGAGGCCGCGAGCGCGCGGGCGTTCTCCGAAATGCTGGCCGCCGGGTACACGAGCGTCGGCGAGTTCCACTACCTCCATCATGCCCCCGACGGCACGCGCTACGCCGATCCCGACGAACTGGCGCTGCGGGTGAACGCCGCCGCCGAGCGCGTCGGAATCCGCATCGTGCTCCTGCGCGTGGCGTACGCCCGCGCAGGTTTCGGCGTCGCCGAGAACCCGTTGCAGCGACGCTTCCTCGACCGGGACCCGGACGAGGTGCTCGCGGCCCTCGCCCGCCTGCGCGCGCGCGGCATCCGCGCGGGTCTCGCGCCGCACAGCGTCCGTGCCGTCCCGAAGGCGTGGCTGGAGACCTTCGCCCGCGCCGGCATCGAGGGACCGGTGCACGCCCACGTGGACGAGCAGCCGGGCGAGATCGCGGCCTGTCTCGCGGAGTACGGCCGGCGACCCCTGCAGGTGTTCGACGACGCAGGTCTGCTGGACCCGAGCTTCACGGCCGTGCACCTCACCCATCCCGACGCGGACGAGATCTCCCGCCTGCGGCGCAGCGGCGCGGGCGTGTGCGCCTGCCCGAGCACCGAGCTGGACCTCGGCGACGGGTTCCTGCCCCTGCAATCGCTGGATTGCGACCCCGCGTCCGGCCCGCCCCGCGTCTCCATCGGCAGCGACAGCCACGCGCTCATCGACCCGTTCGCGGAGCTTCGCGCGCTGGAATGGCACGCGCGGGCCCAGGCAGGCCGCCGCAACGTGCTGCGGCACGCACCCGAGCCCGACGGCCTCGCGGCGCGCCTGATCGCCATGGGCACCCGGATCGGCGCCGAGCAGCTCGGTCTGGAGGCCGGCACCCTCGCCCCCGGGCAGCTCGCGGACCTCATCGCCCTCGACCTGACGCACCCGTCCCTCGCGGATGCGGCGGTGCTCCCGGCGATCGTGTTCGCGGGCGGCCCGGCGCTCGTCCGGGAGGTGTGGGTCGGGGGCCGCAAACGACGCGGATGACCTCCGTTCCCGGAGCGTCACCGCGATCCACGGGGACGAGGCGGCACCGGCGCGTCCGGCAATCTCCACGGCACCCCCGCTTCGTGCGACCGCACCGCGCCCTCGAGATCCACCCCCGCCCAGAACGCGGCAAGGTCCCGCTCGAGCGCCACGAGGTCCAGCCCGGCCCACGACGCACGGTCCGGAACCCGCGACAGGTGGCCGAGTGCCTTGGTCCACTGGCCGAGCGCCGCGCGCGGATGCCCCCGTCGCGCGTGCTCGAGCGCCACGGCGCACTGCACGAGCGCCTGCAGCGCGTGTCGATCCGGCCCGTGCGGCGTGCGCCGCCACCGCACCTCGAAGTGCTCATGGGCCGCGAACCAGCGTCCATCGGCCCAGGCGTCGAGTCCCGCCGCCAGATCGGGATCGTCGGGAGCGACCACATCGGATTCCCGGGTCATGTCGCCGCCCATGGCCCGCCCTCGTCCGGGGTACGCGCCACCTCCACCGTGAGACGCACGGACCCGCGCGGATCCGTGGACCACGCACCGATGTCGACACCCAGGACGTGCAGCAGACCGACGGCGTGCCCGGCCCGCAGGGGTGGCGCGGCCGGGTCGTCGATCGTCGCGCGCAACGCGGGCAGGATGGCGGGGCCGAGGGCACGAAGGCCGGCACACGCGGGAAGGTAGAGCCCCCCCGTCGCCGAACCCGTCGCGTCGCCGAGCGCGCCGAGGAGCGCGGGCACGGCCCGGACATCTCCCAATTCCCCGATCGCGAGCAGCATCTCCGCGCGCACGGGCGCCTGGATCCCGAGCCCGGCGCCCGGACGGCCCTCGTGATCACGACGCTCGGCCTGCAGGGCGTCGAGCAACCACGGGAGTGCACGCGCATCGCCGATCCGACCGAGTCCCGCGGCCGCGAGGCGGCGCCACGCGAAGCCGCGCCCCGGATCGACGTCGAGTGCCTCGAGGGCCGTCCGGAGCTCCGCGACGCTGCGTGGATCGCCGTGGATCCCGAGCGCCTGCAGGCCCAGGTGGCCCTCCCGCCGGGCACCGCCGCGCGCCATGGCCACCAGGCCGTCCCGGTCCCCGGGCATGCCGCGTGCCGCCCGCGCCAGGACCTCCGCACGCGAACCTCCGCCCCCCGGGGCGCCGAGATCCGTCGCCACCGCGGCGTCAAAGCGGTCGACGAGGTCCAGTGGCACCACGGCGTGCGGCATGCGCCATCCATCCGGCGTGGGAACGCGCCAGGCCTCGCGCGCGCGCAGCATCGCCCGCAGCGGCCCCGCATCGGCGCCGCACCGGGTCGCCGCGACCGCAAGCGCGAGCGTGCCGTTGCCGGTCCATTCGCGCGAGAGGGCGTCAGACAGCGCCGACAGCGCGGTCGGGTCGCCCCGCATCCCGATGGCCCACGCTCCCGCGCGCCGCACGTGGGCCTGCGCGTGGAGAAGGGCGCGCCGTGGGTCGGCACGGCCGTCGCGGACGCGCACCGCGAGGTCGTCCCCGAACAGGCGACCCATGGCGTACGACCACCGTCCCACGCGACGCCCGTATCCCAAAAACGACTTCGCGCCCCGAAGGGCGCGAAGGTGGAGCGGGAAACGGGATTTGAACCCGCGACCCCAACCTTGGCAAGGTTGTGCTCTACCGCTGAGCTATTCCCGCAAGCGCAGCCCGGGTAACAAGTACCCCGCGACGAGGCAACCGAAATCCGGCCGGCGGGCGGATTTGCTGGACGGATGCGTCAAGGCCGGGCACGATGGATGCAGGAGGTCGTGCGTGCTCCTCCTCGTCTTCGCCCTGCTGGCGTGCGTCCCCGCCGGACCGGCGTCCGGAACGACGCGCCACGCCGGACTTTCCGAGGTGCTGGACGTGGAGGTCATGCCCGGCGTGAACGGGGCACGCGCCACGTGGCGCGCCTCCCTGCGCACGCTCCGGACGGTCGAGGACCTCGCGGCGCACGACCCCCTGCCGGCGGACAACTGCATCGCAGCACCCGACGCGGCACCCGACACGACGCCCGGGGCGCGCCAACGCCGCCACGGACGGTGGACCTCCGTGGCGAGTACAGGCGCGCTGACGGCGACCTGGGTGTCGTCCGGCGACGGGTGGTCCGCGCACGGCACGCTGCGGGACCCGGCCTGGGCCGTCGCGGATCTGGTGCGGAAGGGCGACGCGGGGGACAGCGCCGTGGAGACCGGGGCGATCCGTCTGGGCCCCGTGCCCGCGATCAGCCGTGCGGTGCGCGTCCCGGACGGCGGCGCACGGGTGACTTGGGATTCCCGCACGGTGGACGTGGTGCGCGTGCGCGCGCGAGGCCCCTCGGGCAGCATGGTGTGCGGCGCGCGTGCCGACGGTGCCACGCTGCCCTGGTGGGCGGCCCCGCCACGCGGCGGGCGCCTCCAGGTCGAGAGCACCCGTCAACGCGTCGTCCGCCTGGACGACGGGACGCTGCGCCTCGTACGCACGGTCATGGTCCAGGACGTGCAGTTGGATGCCCCGATCCATCCCGACCGCGACGACGCGAGGATCGCGGTCCCCGTACGCAGGCCGTCCGTGCTGCGGCGGCCGCCCGCGCGTCCGCGCCCGGTGGCCGGCACGGGTTGACGCGCGCGGGCGCGTGCCTAGGCTCCCGCATGCTCTCCTGGCTGGCCGCCCTCGACGCGACCCGCTGCGTGGCCTGCGACGCGGTGGACGAAACCCCGACCGCACCGGACGCGCGCGTGTGCGAGGCGTGCGACGCTCAGCTCCCGTCGCGACTGGAACGGCTTCCACAGGCACCCGCGTGCTGCGGCGGCGCGTGGACCCTCGGGGACTACGCAGGCCTGCCCGGACAGCTGGTCCGCACCGCAAAGTACGGACGCGACGAGGCCACCGGCCACATGCTCGCCGAGCGACTGGCCCGCGCCGCAGCACCGCTGGCGGGGCTGTACGACGCGGTGGTCCCGGTCCCGTCGCACCCGCTTCGCACCTGGGCACGCGGCGCCTCCCTGCCCGCGATCCTCGCGCACGCGACGGCCGCCACGATCGGTGCACCGCGGGTCGACGCCCTTCGGCGCGTGGGCTTGCGCGCACAGGCGGGACGGACCCGCCGCGAACGGGCCGACGACCCCACGACACGCTGGCGGACGCGGGCCGCACCCTCGGGCCGGGTGCTGCTCGTGGATGACGTGCTCACCACGGGCACCACGGCGGACGGGTGCGCCTCGGTGCTCCTGCAGGCCGGGGCCGCACGGGTGGACCTCCTGGTCGTCGCGGCCGCGCGGGGCCGCCTCCTCGCGGCGTGACGGGACCCGCCCCGACCGTCGGTGACGAAGCCTTACAGCGGCCGGTGCGAACGGTGTCCATGATGAAGAAGGCAGGCACACGCCCGCCGGAGGAGCCCTCGATGACCCGTCGAACGCTGCAGGTCGGAGACGTTGTCCACGCCATCTACGCGCGCATGCTCGCCGTCCATGGCGATCCGGAGCTCGCCGCGCTGGCGACCTCCACCCTCATCCAGGACTGGGCGTCCCAGGCGCGGACCGGCCCGAAGCGCACCCCCGCCCGCGACGCCGCCTAGCAGGCTGCTGAAAAAGGCCCTGGCCCTCCCTGCCAGCGCCGAGCGAGGCAAGCCCGGCGCGTCACGAGGGCGGCGCGCGGAGCCGAGACGAGCGAAGGCATGGCCGAAGCCAGGTCGAGCGAGTCGCAGGCGAGCACGTCGGACGCAGTAGCGCGGGGCGCCGCCGCAGCCGGTGATGGTTTTTCAGCAGCCTGCTAGTCGGGCCGTTCACGCTGCCACGCCGCCAGGCACGCGGCGGTGGCCCGCGCCGCGCGCGCGTGGCCCTCCGTGGTCCAGTGGCCGTCCAGCGCGAAGTAGCTCTCGGGCGAACCGTGCAGCGCCGGCAGGAGGTCGCAGGTCGGCGCGTGTCGTCCCGCCATCGCCTGCGCGCGACGCTGGGCCGCGCCGAAGTCCCATCCCGCCGCCGCGGGCCATCGTGCCGTGGCACGGTCACGGTCGCGGTCATTCGACATCGGACCATCGGGCACGAGGAGGACACCGAACCGTGCCCCCATCGCCCGGGCACGCCCGGACATCGCGGCCACCAGCGCCTCGGACACCGCCCACGCTTCCTCCCACACGGGGCTGGACGCCGGGTCATGCACCCGCAGATCGATGGGCATCCCGCGGCCATGGGCCACCTTCGCGGCGACCCTGCGACGCGCGTTCCAGGCACGCCATCCCCACGTGGCGGCGGCGCTGCGTGCGAGCCATCGAGGCAGGACGCTCGCGCGGGTGAGCGCGTCGGTGCGCACGAGCCGCCCCGCCTGCAGCGTGTAGAAGGGCTTGTCGTCCTTCTCCTCCAGCAGCGGGTGGTTGTTGAGCACGTCGTTGGCGACGAGAAACGCCAGCAGGACCACGTCGGGGCGGTACGCGGGACCGTAGCGGGACAGCAGCTCCAGCGCGGTGGCCGTGCCGGCGCCGGGCACCCCCAGCGAGCGCACCTCCACGGCGGCTCCCCCCGCGTCTCCCGCGGCCTGCTCGAGGCGCCGCCCCCACCCGGCTTCGAGCGGGACCTGGGCGGCCTGTACGAAGGAGTCGCCGATGAGCATGACCCGGCGCGGTCCGGCGACGTCGGATGCGGACGTCCCGTGCCAGTCACGGTCCACGAAGCCGTCGGCGTTCACGTGGACGGTGACGTCGAACTCCGACGTGCGGAGGCGGTGCTCCCCGGGCGCGGTCAGACCTCCCCGGAGCAGCGGCACGGCTGCGGGCCCCGGAGGTGGGCCGGCCCACCGCGCCGCCCCCTCCATGAGTGCCAGCGCGATCGCGAGTCCCCCGGCCAGCGCGGCGGCCCGCCGCACGTCAGACCGGCGCGTCTGCGCTCGTGCTGGGCGTCAGCTCGAGCTTGACGAGGCTCAGCGCGCCGTCCACGAGGCGCCGCAGCTCCTGCGGACTGGCGACGTGCCGGAGCTGCCGCGCGACGAAGCGCGGCCGGAAGTAGAAGCGACGGTGGCAAAGCTTGAGGAGCTCGAGCAGCTCGTCCCGGCGCAGGTGCTCCTCCCAGCACACCGGCACCTTGGCGCCGCAGAGCGGGTCCTTCATGAGCCGGTCCCAGCAATCCGCCGGGTACAGCCCCAGTTGGGCCCCGCGCTCGAAGGACTCCGTGCCCGGGTACGGGGTGTAGATGGCGAAGGCGGCGTAGTCCGCGTCGAGCTTGAGCATCTCCCCGAGGTTCGCCTCGACGTCCTGGCGCGTACGTTCGTGCGGCCCGCCGATCATGATGTACGCGACGCTTCGGACGCCCTCCTCGCGGCACCAGCGGAACACGCGGTGGCAGTCGTCGGTGTCGCAGTGCTTGTCGTGCACCTCGAGGCCGTCGTTGTGCATGCTCTCGACCCCGAAATGCATCTTCGTGCAACCGGCCTCGCGGCAGCGCCGGATCTGCTCGCGCGTGGTCCCCGCGATGGTAGTCTTGTAGCCCCACTGGAACTTCAGCCCGCGACGCTCGATGCCGTCGCAGAACTTCATGGCCCACTGCGAGTTCGGCGTGAACAGGTCGTCGACGAAGAAGACCTCGGTGATGCCGAGCCCGACGCAGTGCTCCATCTCGTCGAGGATGTCGTCCACGTCGCGCACGCGGTACTGCTTCTTGTAGGTGAAGCAGAACGGGCAGGAGTGCGGGCAGCCCTTGGAGGTGATGGCCGTCGTCACGAGCGGCTGCTTGGCGCCCGGCACCCAGTAGTCGCGGTAGCGGGTACGGCTCCGGTCGGGCCACACCTGGCCGGATAGACTGCGCGACTCGGTGCGGGGGGCGTTCCGTACCACGGTGCCGTCGCGGTCCTTGAACCAGAGGCCGCCCACGCCCTCGAGGCTGCGTCCCCGGTCGAGGGCGTCCACGAGGTCGAGGATCACCTCGTCGCCGTCGCCGGTGCAGATGCTGTCGACCCCGCGCAGGCCGATGGCGTACTCGGGGAACATGATGGGGTGTGGCCCGCCGAGCACGATGTGCGCGCGGGGGTTGCGGCGCCGAACGGCGTCGATGGAGAGCTGCACGTCCGGCAGCGAGTGCGTGTAGGCGCTGATTCCCACCACGTCGAGGTCGTAGCGCGCGAGGCCGGCCTCGAAGTCGGGGTGATCGAGGTCGTCGACGACGGCGTCGTAGATCTCCGCACGATGGGACGTGCGTCGCTCCAGGCTGGCCTGGAGGTACATGAGCCCGAGGGGGGGGAAGCAGTACACCCCGTAGCTCATGCTCTCGGCGATGCCGGCCCACACGCGCCGCTTCTCCGGCGGGTTGAGGAGGGTGATGCCCATGCCCCCGCATCGTAGCATGACGGCCCGTCGCACGTCGGTGCCCGCGGGGTATGGTGTGGTCCATGCCGCAGATCCACGAACGCGCCGTCGCCCTGCTCCCGACGGACCTCGACACCGCCTGGGCCATCGTCTCGGACGCGAACGCGCTCAACCGCGCCGCGGGCCTCTCGCCCATCGCGCTCACGCCCCAGGAGGCGGGCGTGTCGCGGATGCGGGCCGCGACGCGCCTCGCGGGGATGGACGTCACCTACGACGAGCAGCCCTTCGAGTTCGTGGCGCCCCACTGGTCGCAGGTGACGCGGGTCTTTCACAACGGCCCGTTCCGCCTGCTGCAGTGCCGCGTGGACCTCGCGCCGGAGACGGGAGGCGTCCGGGTCACCGTCGACATCGGGCTGACGCCCGCGACGGAGGCGCTCGCGGACGCGGTGCGCACGAGCGCCGCGGAGATCGCGGCGCTGCTCGCGGATACCCTGCGCCGCCTCGCGGACGGGTGGACCCCGCCGCGCACGTCGGTGGACGAGGCGCGCCTGGCACCGATCGCCGCGCGCCTCCGCAAGGATCCGGCGGCCCTGCACGCCGAGGCCCTGCTGCGGTGGGTCCGGGAGGCGGACGACCTCGACGTCCAGCGACTGCGGCCCTACGCGTGGGCCGATGACCTGGGCCTCCCGCGCCGCGCGGCCCTCGAGACCTGCCTGGCAGCCACGGAGGCCGGGCTGCTGGAACTCGCGTGGGAGCTGGTCTGTCCGAGCTGCCGCAACGCCACGACGACCCTGCCCAGCCTCTCGGCGCTGGAGGGCGATGCCGGGGGTTGTCACGCCTGCGAGGTCAACTTCGAGCTGGCCATGGACCGCTCGGTGGAGGCGGTGTTCCACCCGGTCGAACAGGTGCGCGCGTTCGAACGTGCCTACTTCTGCAGCGGGGGCGCGGCGCGCACCCCGCACGTCGTGTCGCAGGCCATCGTCCCGGCGGGCGGCGTGGCGGTGCTCGTCGCGCCGGAGCGGCCCGGCCACTGCCGGGTGGCGCTGCGCGGACAGGGCTCGTCCGACGTGGACGTGGCACCCGGCGGACAGGACGAGCTCGCCTGGCCATGGCCGGACGGCACGGTACCGGTCGTGGCACCGGGGGGGCGCGTGGTCGTGCGCAACCTCCCGGACGAGGCGCGCCACGCCAAGCTCGAGCGGACCGACGGGGTGGACGACGCCGCCACGGCCGCGGACCTCTCCACGCTGGCGGCGTTCCGGCGCCGCTACGGCCGGGAAACGCTGCGGCCCGGCGTGACCCTCAAGGTGGGCCGCGTGGCCCTGCTGTTCTCGGACCTCGCCGACAGCACGCGCCTCTACGCCCGCGTCGGCGACGCCGCGGCGATCAAGCTGGTCCAGGATCACTTCGAGCTGGTGGAGGCGTGCCTGCGCGCCCACGGCGGCACCATCGTGAAGACCATCGGGGACGCGGTGATGGCGGCCTTCCCCTCGGAGGTGGACGCGACGGCCGCCGCGCTGGACGTGCTCGCCGCCTTCGGGCCCTTCCGCGCCAGTGACCCCGTGCGCGCCCAGACCGACATCAAGCTCGGGGTGCACGAGGGCCCCTGCTACGCGTTCACCGCGAACGGGCTCCTGGACTACTTCGGGCAGACCGTCAACGTCGCGGCGCGCCTGCAGGGACTCGCCGCCAGCGGGGAGCTCGTGGTGGACGCGCACCTCGCCGAGGTCGTGCGCGCGCAGGGCGGCACCGTGGGGGCGCCCTTTCCCGCCGCGCTCAAGGGCGTCGAGGGCACGCCGATGCTCGTGCGGGTACGCTGGCCGGAGGCGGACGGGGTGTCTACACCGACGGCATGACCGTCGCACCCGACGTCCGCGTGTCCCTCTCGTTGCCGATGACCGCCGTGGCGGTGGATGGCCGCTGCGACCTCGACGCCCTGGCGATGCCGGAGGGATGGGTGCGGGTGCACCGCGGCCCGGGGCTGGCCGCGTGGCGCGGCGGCGCCGTGCGCATCCGGTTCTTCGACTTCGGGGCCGCGGTGGTCGAGAACCGCTCCAGCCTCGACGCCGACGTGCGCACGATCATCGAGGGGGCGACCGGCCGCGCGTGCCTGGACGCCACGGCCGAGACCACGCTCCTGCTCGTGGACCCGTCCCGCAACGGCATGCGCCCCCGCGTGGGCTGGGACCGTGTGGTGGTGCACGACGCGGAGCCGACCACCCGCGAGGCCGTGTCCCACCTGCTCGCGCGCTCCGCGGCGATGGACCGCTACGCCCGGGAGGCGGAGGACCTGCTCACCGAGGTGGCGGATCTCGCGCGGCAGCTCGAGCGCACCGGCGCGCTCCCGCGCAGCGCGCGCGCGCTCAGCATGCGCATCGGGCACATCCTGGCGCGGCGGCTCGAGCTGGCGCGGTGGTTCACCACGCTGGACCGCCCCGAGGCGGCGTGGAACGACCCGCGCATCTTCGAGCTGCACGAGGCGCTGGCCGACAACCTGGAGCTGCGCGAGCGGCACCAGTCGATCCTCCACAAGCTCGAGGCGGTGGAGGAATCGCTCGACACGATCACCGACCTCTGGCACGGACGCCGCGCGCTGTCGCTCGAGTGGGCGGTCGTGATCCTCATCGTGATGGAGATCGTGCTGGCGCTGCTCGGGCACGCCTAGCGGGCCGGGGCGTTGCGGGCACGCCGCCGCGGTTGGCCCCGAAGGGGCCCCGAGCGGCGCGCGTGGGGAGGACGCGTCCGCCGAAGGCGGCGCCGAGCCAGGCTCGGCGAGCGCCGGACCCCGCCCCCGGAGGCCGACGCCCGGCGGCGGCCGCGAGGGGGCGGCCTCAGCCCCCGCCCCACGGAGAAGCCGCAGGATACGCTGCGACGGCAGCGGAGGTCCTGTGCTCGCATCCATCGCCCTCTCATTCCTGGCCGCGTGCGGCGGCGGACCGACCGTGCCCGTGCGGCCGCCGGTGGCGGACACCGGGACGGCCACGGAGACCTCCACGGACACCGGGACGGTGGACACGGGGCCGGTGGACGTGTCGCCGACGGACGTCTCGGCCCCGCCGCGGGAGTTCGAGGACCTCTTCGACGTGGCGCCGGACGGGGGCTGGACCGACGGGTACCGCGTCGTGGGCGCGACCGAGCCGGGCCCGACGCTGCAGGGCACGTGGGGGCGCATCGAGCTGCTGGAGGGCCTGCAGGTCTTCCGCACCGAGGGGCACAACCGCCGCACCGCCCACCTACGCTGGATGGACACCTGGCAGGACGCGCTCTACCCCGTGCAGACCTACATGGGGGCGCTCAACCAGCAGATCGTGGACGCCTTCAACCTCCACTACGCGAGCACCTGCGCGGGCACGGTGGACTCCACCGACGCCCCGGACTGCCCGGCCGTCGGCCCGACGCGCCCCGAGGCGCGCTTCGTGCTGCTGCACCACGGTCCGCGCTCCGCCGCGCTCGACTGTGACACCGCGCGCACGCCGGTGCTGTTCGTGCACGGCGCCATGCAGGACGCGAACGCGTGGCTGTTCCCCGGCGGCACCGACGGCGACGGGGGTACCTACCCGGGGACGCCGGTGCGCACGGGGTTCGTGCAGGACTTCGAGGCGGCGGGGCTGTGCAGCTACGCGCTCACCTTCTCGAACTCCCACGGCGACAACTTCGGACAGGCCACGCACCTCCACAACGCCATCGGGCGCATCCGAGAGCTCACCGGCGCGCCCCGCGTCGACGTGATCGCGTGGAGCAAGGGCTCGGTGGCGGCGGACCTGTACCTGGCGGACACGGCATCCTGGGACGACTGGGGCCCCAAGTGGGGCGAGCGGCTCGCGGCCGAGAGCGCGCGCCGCGTCCCGCACGTCGACGGGCGGGTGAGGGCCTACGTGACGCTGTCGGGCCCGCACCGCGGCATCGACATGAACTGGCGTCACCCCTACAACAACCTCCTCATCGCCAGCACGCCCGAGAACACGGCCTTCGGCCGCGGCCCCATGGCGTGGGGGAGCATGATGGCGGCCCAGTGCGCCACGTTCGCCGCCATGGTGCCGGAGCTGTACGCGCAGGGCCTGTGCCGCCGCCGCGGCGAGGTGTGGACGGACTTCTGGTCGCGCATCCACCTGTCGAACCTCACCGGGCTGGACGAGGACGGCGCGCCGGTGTCGTCGGGAAACCTGGAGTCGCTCAACCGGGGCGAGGGGGCGCTGGAGACCGACTTCGACGCGAACAACCTCGCCATGTGGGGATCCGTGGGCGAGGACGGCGTCTGGACGACCGCGTACCTCGGCCAGCTCCAGGTCATCGGCGACTTCCGCGAGGCGCACCCGATCCCGGCGCGGGGACAGGAGGCGCTGGCGTGGAGCGCCGTGGATACCGACGAGGGCGTGTGGCGCCCCTGGGTGGTCCAGAAGCTCGCGTGGGTGCCCGCGACCGGCACGTTCACCCCGGGAACCCTGCTCGATGACGACGGCCACACCACGTGCCGCGCGTCCGCCTTCGATCCGGCGACGACGCCGTGCGAGGCGCGCCACGGCTGGTACGACCGCGACACGGAGCTCGGGCTCGACGGGTCCGGGTGGCGGTACCGCCTGTTCGACGGAATCGGCCTCGCCGCAGCGCGGGAACTCGGGGGCAACGTCATGGAGCGACTCGCCGCGCACGGGCTGACCCCGCAGCTGGACTACCTCCTCGTGTTGCACGGCACGCGCGCGACGACCGGCGCGATCGCGGAGCACGACGGCATGGCGTGCCCGACCTGCGACCCCTCCGGCGACGGTGTCCTGTTCGAGGAGTCGATCGCCGCGCGGGACCAGCTCGTGCAAGGCTGGAGCGAGCGCGTGGTGCGCGACCGGTCCAAGGAGGAGGGCGTGGCCTGGGGTCATACGGCCATCGGCCTCGCACCGCCGGTCGGCACGCGCATCCGCGCGGTCCTCGGCGACCTGCCGCGACCCTAGTCGGCACGGGCGGCCGGGCGCGCTACGATCCCGCCGTGACCACGCGGATCCTCGACTTCGCCGACCACCGTCGGGACCTGGGCGACAACCGTCACGTCTACGCGGTGGTGTCCCGACGCGCGAGAGGCCTGTCGATCGGCCTGAACCTCAACGCCGACAAGGTGTGCAACTTCGATTGCCCGTACTGCCAGGTCGACCGGACCACGCCGGGCGGTCCCGCCGCCGTCGACGTGGCGCGGTTGTCCGAGGAGCTGGAGCGGCTGCTCGGGTGGGTGGCCGACGGCACCCTGTGGGACCACCCGCCGTTCGACACCGCGGCGCCCGCATTCCGCCGGGTGGCGGACCTGGCCTTCGCGGGAGACGGCGAGCCCACCTCGGCCATCGCGTTCCCGGAGGCCGTCACGGCCGTCCGCACGCTCCGCGACCGCTACGGGCTGGCGGTGCCGGTGCGCCTTCTGACGAACGCCACCCTGCTGCACCGGTCGCGCGTGCGCGCGGCGCTGCCGGGCGTGGACGACATCTGGTGCAAGCTCGACGCCGGCACGGAAGCCTACTTTCGCGTCGTGGACGGCACGACGTTCCCGTTCGCACGAATCCTCCGGAATCTTCGGGAGCTCGCCCAGGAGCGCCCGATCGTGATCCAGACCATGTTCTGCGCGATGTCCGGCGCGGGGCCCGACGCCGACGAGCAAGCGGCGTGGGCGTCCCGGCTGGCGGAGATCCTGGAGGCCGGCGGGCGGATCGCCGAGGTGCAGGTCTACACCGTGGCCCGGCGGCCGTCGGACGCGCGCGTGGCCCCGCTGGACGCCGCCACGCTCGAGGCCATCGCGGCGCGCGCCCGGGCACTCGGGCTCACCGTGTCCGTGCACGGCTGAGGTCCGTCGCGCCGGGGCCGCGGAGACGCGCCCCGAGGACGCACGGCGCGCGGGTTAGCCCTTCGCGATGGTGTCGCCCCGCCTCCTGGACCTTGCGCGCGCCGTCCGGGACGCCGGGGGACGCGCGCGACTCGTGGGCGGCTGCGTACGTGACCACCTGATCGGGCTGCCATCCAAGGACCTGGACCTGGAAGTGCACGGCCTCGCGCTCGATGCGCTCCGCGCGATCCTGCGGCGCTTCGGGCGCGTCGACGAGGTGGGCCGCAGCTTCGGCGTCCTCAAGGTCCGCGTGGACGGCGCGGACGTCGACGTGAGCCTCCCACGACGCGATTCCCGGGCCGGCACCGGCCACAAGGGCATCCACGCCGAGCCGGATCCGGACCTCGGGGAGACCGAGGCGGCACGTCGTCGTGACCTGACGGTGAACGCCATCGCCTGGGACCCTCTCACGGACACCTGGATCGACCCGTTCGGCGGCGTGGCGGACGTGCGCGCCGGCGTCCTTCGGGCCGTGGACCCCGCCACCTTCGGCGAGGATCCTCTCCGGGCGCTTCGCGTGGTGCAGTTCGCGGGCCGGTTCGGGTGGCGCGTCGATCCCGCGCTCGCCGCGCTGTGCGCGGACATGCCGCTCGGGGAGCTTCCCGCCGAACGGATCCGCGGGGAGGTGGAGAAGCTCCTGCTGCGAAGCACGGATCTCCCCCATGGCTGGGAGGTCGGGCGCAGCACCGGCGCGTGGGCGAAGGTGCTTCCCGACTGGGACCGGCCGTGCCCGACCGCACTGGTGCGCGCGGCGGCAGCGGACATCGACCCGGAGGCACGCCGCCTCGCGCTCCTCTACGCTGCCGCGGCGAGCGGGCCCCCCGGCCTGCTGGACAGCCTCGACCGCCTGCGGGTCTTCCGGGTCGCCGGCGTGCGGGTCCGCGACCTCGCGCAGGCGCTCGTCGCGGCGCTGCCGGTGCCGGACGTGCCGGCGGACGGGCAACTGCGCCGCTGGGCCGACACCTGCGACGTGCGACTGCTCTGCGTGCTGGCCGACCGACCGGACCTCTTGCCGCGCGCGGAGGGCCTCGGCGTGCACGACGGCCCGCTCCCGGCGCTCGCCACGGGCGCCGACGCGGTCCACGCGGGGTTCGCCCCCGGCCCGGCGATGGGCGCCGCGCTGCGGGCCGTCCGCGACGCCCAGCTCGACGGCCGCATCCACACGCCGGACGAGGCGCGCGCGCTCCTTCACGACCTCGCGGCCGCCCACGGCGCCGCGGTCCCACCATGAGCCCGCGACACGACGGAGGGCCCGGACGCCTCCCTGCGCCGGCCGCCTGGACCCGTGGGGGCGTGGCGCTCCTGCTGCTCTTGGGCCCCGCCCAGGTGCTGCTGCGCGCGCCCCGTGCCCTGCGGATGGACGCCCTGCCCGGCGATGGGCGGCTTCCCGACGCGATCGTGGGCCTGGCGTTGCGTGCAGGCTGGTACGCGCGCGGTGCCGAGGGCTGGCTCGCCGACGGCTTCCACGGCTTCCCGACGCGCGGCGATCACCTCGTCGACGCGGGCCTTCCGCTCGATGCCGTGCTGGGCGCCCCGCTCGTGGCGGCGCTCGGGCTGGCGCGCGGTGAATGGGCGCTGTCCGTGCTCGTCGGCTGGCTTGGAAGCGCCGCGATCGCCGCGTGGGCGCTCCGCTGGCACGGGCGGACGCGCGCCGCCCTCGTCGCCGCGGCCACGTGGATGGCCGGCGAGCCCACGCTGCGCCACCTCGCCGCGGGACGCACGAACGTGCTGCTCGCGGCAGGACTGGCGATCACGGCCGCCTGGCTCGCGTGGGAGGCGCGATGCGCTCCGGCCGGCGGACGCGGGGTGCCCATCCGGGCGGCATGCGCCGGGGTCACGTGCGGGCTGGCCGCGGGGACCGACCCGAACCTCGCGGTGCCCGCCGTCCTGGCCGTGGCGCTGCCCTGGCTGCTCGCGCGGCCCCGTACGCCGCGGGAGACCGGCGCCATGTGGAGCGGCCTGGCGGGATTCGCCGCGATCGTGGCCCCCCTCGCGGCCTGGGTGGTGTCCCACGCCACGGCCGTGCCCGCGCTGGGAGCCGATCCGTTCGCGCCGCTCCCCATCGACATGGCGCCGGTGCGCCCCGTGGATCTCGTCGCGGACGAGCTGTGGGGGAAGCGGGGTGTCGTGGCGGCGTCCCTGCTCCGCCCGACCGCGTGGCTGCTCGCGGCTGCGGCGCTCGCGCTGGCGTACCGCCGGAACGCCCCGCGCGCCGTCCTGGTCCCGGCCTCCCTGCTGGGCGTGGGCGCGGCGTGGGGGGTGGGCGCGGTGCTTCCCGGCCCGGTCCTCACACCGGCGGGCCTGCTGCTGCGCGTGCCCGTGCTCGCACGATGCTGGTGGAGCGACCACGCCTGGCTCGTCGCGTGGGGCGGCGTCGGGCTTCTGGCCGGTGCCTGCGTCGCCCTGGTCCCGGCGCGCCTGCGCACGGTGCTCACGGTGCTGGCGGTGGGCGGCCTCGCCGGGGAGGCCGCGGCGCTGTCGCCCAGCCTTCCGGTGCAGGCGATCCCGCTCGTGCGCACACCGCTGGCCGACGCGCTGGCCGAGCGTGCCGGCCCGCTCGTGCTCCTCCCCGCGCCCGGCGGCCGCCTGCGCACCGACCGGGGCGACCTCGTGGACCAGCTCCACCACGGCCGCCCCCTGGTGGCCGGTCTGCGCCCGCTGCTGGATCCACGCGCCCCGGCCGCGGAGCTGCGCGCGTGGTCGGGCGATCCCGCCTTGCAGGCGTTCGTGGCATGCGAGCAGGGACGCGCGCCGGACGCGACGCCCGCCACGATCGCCGCCGCGCTCGCGCGGCTCGGCGTGTCGGAGGTGGTGCTCGACACGCATTACGTCGCGCGCGCGCCCACCTACGTCACCTGCGTCGAGGGCGCCCTGCGCGGCTGGACGGAGGGCGGCCGGGGACGCCTGCGCTGGTGGCGCCCGGGGTAGTCCGACCCGACCGCCCGGAGGGAGAGACGCTACCCGTGCTCCCGCACCGCGTTGCGGTTCCAGCGGGGGATGCGCACGCGCAGGTCGGCGCCGCCATCCGGAACGCACTGGCACGCCAGGCGGGAGGTGGCGCGAAGGGCCGGGGCCGTGTCGAGCATGTCGGCCTCGTCGTCGTTGGCCTCGTTGCAGCGCGCGCCGCCGGCCTCGACGTAGACGTGGCAGGTCGAGCAGGCGCACACGCCGCCGCAGGCGTGCTCCACGTCCAGCCCCGCCGCGAGCAGGATGGACAGCACGCTCCCGGGCAGCCCCGGCTCGTCGTTCGGCAGGGTCGACGGATCGACGTCGACGCGCAGCTCGCCGTCGTCGCCGACCACGACGATGGAGAAGGGCCGCGTGGCGACCGGCGCGTCCGGCGCCGTCAGGTAGGGGTTCCGCCCGGCCATGTTCAGGCTCCTGCGCCTGGGGCGGGGGGCTGGCCACCCCCCGCAACGCCCCCGGCCGACGCGGCCCGGGAGGCCAGCTCGGCGTCCACCGCGAGCGCGTCGCGGCCGGACAGGGCGCGGGTCAGATCCCGCTCGATGCGCCGCTGCGCGAACGGCGCGGTCACGGCGTCGAGCTCCTGCGAGAGTTCCCGCACGCGCGCGCGGTCGGAGCCCGGAAGCGCGGCGCGGAGCGCCTCGGCGACCTGCACCACGCGTTCCTCCTCGCCGGGTTCGAGCAGGGCGCGGTCGGTGGCCAGCGCCTTGTCCAGCGCCGCCAGGATGCCCTCGGCCTCCACGCGCGCCTCGATGGCCATGCGCGCCTCGACATCGTCCTCGGCGTGGTCGATGCTGTCCTCGAGCATGCGCTCGATCTCCTCCTCGGAGAGGCCGTAGCTGGGGCGCACGTCCACCCGCGTCTCGAGGCCGGTGTACTCCTCCCGCGCGGACACGGTGAGCAGCCCGTCGGCGTCCACGGTGAACTCCACGCGCACGCGCGGCACCCCGGCCGGCAGGGGCGGAAGCCCCGCGAGGCGGAAGCGCGCGAGCGAGCGGTTGTCGCGCGCCAGCTCGCGGTCGCCCTGGACCACGTGCAGGTCGATGCTGGTCTGGTCGTCCACGTGGGTCGTGAAGGTGTGGTGCGCGCTGACGGGAATGGTCGAGCAGCGCGGGATGAACTTCTCCACCACGCCGCCCATGAGCTCCAGCCCCAGCGACAGCGGGATCACGTCGAGCAGCAGCATGTCATCGGCCATGGAGGCCGCACCGCTGAGCATGTCCGCCTGCATGGCCGCGCCGAGCGCCACGACCTGATCCGGGTCGAGGTCGCAGCGGGGCGCACGCCCGAACAGCCCCTCCACGTAGCGGCGCACCACGGGGGCGCGGGTGGACCCGCCGACGAGCACCACGGCGTCGAGCTGATCGGCCGTCAGGCCGGCATCGCCCAGTGCCTGGCGCGCGGCGTCGCCGGTGCGGGCCAGAACCGGTGCCACGAGCGCGTCGAAGGTCTCCCGCGTGAGCGTGCAGCTGCGCCCCGCGAAGGCCACCTCGGTCGCGTCCGCCTCCCCAAGGCGGCGCTTGGCGGCTTCGGCGGCCTGCAGGAGCGCCCGATGCGCGGAGTCGTCGAGGTCGCCGAGCCCGAGCGCGCTGCGGAGGTGCTCCGCGACGAGGCGATCGAAGTCGTCCCCACCGAGGTGGGTGTCGCCGGCGGTCGCGAGCACCTGGAAGATGCCGTCGTCCAGCTCGAGGATGCTCACGTCGAAGGTGCCGCCGCCGAGGTCGTAGACGGCGAAGCGGCCGCTTGCGCGCGCGTCCAGCCCGTAGGCCACCGCGGCCGCGGTCGGCTCGTTGAGCAGCCGCAGGACCTCGAGGCCCGCGAGGCGCGCCGCGTCCTTCGTGGCCTGCCGCTGGGCGTCGTCGAAGTAGGCCGGCACCGTGATCACCGCGCCGCCCGGCTCTCCGAAGAGGCACTCCACCGCACGCGCCCGCAGCGTCTTGAGCACCGCCGCCGCGACCTCCACCGGCGTGATCGTGCGCGACCCCGCGCGGAACCGCACGAAGCGGCCCTCGGCCTCGTCGAGGGTGGCGCGCAGGCGCGCGGCGTCCTCGCGGCAGTCCGCGGGCGCGCGGCCCATGAAGCGCTTCGTGCTGGTGAAGGTGCGGCCCGGGTGCGCCGCCGCCTCGTCCCGCGCGGCGCGCCCCACCACCAGCGTGCCGTCGTCCTCCACCCGCACGGCGGACGGGAGCAGCGCGTCGCCGGTCTCGTCCAGCAGGCAGCGCGCCTTCCCGCCGAGCACGACGGCCACGAGGCTGTGGGTGGTCCCGAGGTCGATGCCGATGTTGGCTGCCATGTCAGGAAACTCCAGGCGCGTGGCCCTTCAGGGTCTGAAGACGGTGGAGCAGCGAGGGAACCGCCTCGAGCGCGCCGTCGCCCTCCTCCCACGCGGTGAAGACCGTGTCCAGCTCGGCTTCGAGCGCGGCACGGCGCGCGGCGGACAGGCGGGCGAAGGCGCCGGGCTCCTCCTCGTCGGCCTCCCGCCAGGCGAACACCTCGGCGAGGAAGGCAGGGTCGACGCGCGCGCCGGTCTGCGGGGCCTCCGGGGCACCCGTGGCGAGCCACCACGCGCGACGGGTCGGGTCGCGCAGCAGCCGGCGGGCCTCGTTCATCGCCGCGGTCCACGCGAGCGCGAGGCGACGCTCGGCGGCGGGGCGGCCCGCGAATCGGTCGGGATGCACCTGTCGCGCCAGGGCCTTCCACCGCGCATCCAGGTCGGCGAGGTCGAGGTGCCAGCGGGGCGCGAGACCGAACACGACGAAGGGGTCGGGGTGCGGCGGGGGCGGCTGCAGCGCGCCGCACCCCACGCATGCGCGCCCGGTGACGGGTTCATGGCACGCCCAGCAGCTCACCCGTCCCTCCGCGCGGCCGTCAGACCGAGAAGCTGTCGCCGCAGCTGCAGGTCTTTCCGGCCAGCGGGTTGTAGAACTCGAACCCCGTCTTCATCAGGCCGCTCTTCCAGTCCACCTGCGTACCGTTGAGGAAGAGGTAGCTCTTGCGGTCGATGACGACGCGCACGCGCGCGTCCTCGGCGCCGAACTCGAAGACCTTGTCCTTCGGGTCGGCGGCCTCGGTGAAATCGACGAAGTAGGACAGCCCCGAGCAGCCTCCGCCGCGGATGCCGATGCGGAAGAACGCGTCGGGGGTCTGACGCTTCAGCGCCAGCTCCCGCACGCGCGCGACGGCGGGCTCGGTCAGCTCGATGGCCATGGCTACTCCGCGGCCCCGGCCGCGCGCGCGGCGCGCTTGGCCTTGTAGTCGGCGATGGCCGCCTTCACGGCGTCCTCGGCGAGCACCGAGCAGTGGATCTTCACCGGCGGGAGGTTCAGCTCCTGCGCGATGTCGCTGTTGCGGATCTGCAGCGCATCGTCGATCGTGCGGCCCTTCACCATCTCGGTGACGAGCGAGCTGCTCGCGATCGCCGAGCCGCAGCCGAAGGTCTTGAACTTTGCATCCTCGATGATGCCGTCGTCGCTGATCCGCAGCTGGAGCTTCATGACGTCGCCGCAGGCGGGCGCGCCCACCATGGCGGTGCCGACGTCCTCGGCGTTCTTGTCGAGCGAGCCGACGTTGCGGGGGTTCTCGTAGTGGTCGACGACCTTGTCGCTGTAGGCCATGATGCGGGTCTCCTAGTGCGCGGTCCACTGGATGGACTTGAGATCGACGCCTTCCTTCACCAGCTCGTAGAGCGGCGACATCTCGCGCAGCCAGCGCACCTTCTCGGTGATGAGCGCGATGGCCGCGTCGATCTCCGCCTCGGTGTTGAAGCGGCCGACGCCGAAGCGGATCGAGGTGTGGGCGAGCTCCGCCTCGACGCCGAGGGCGCGAAGCACGTAGCTCGGCTCCAGGCTCGCGGAGGTGCAGGCGGAACCGGAGCTGACCGCCAGCCCCTTGATCGCCATCATCATCGCCTCGCCCTCGCAGAACGCGAAGCTGACGTTGAGGTTGTTCGGGAGCCGCTGCTCCCACGCGCCGTTGAGGTACAGCTCGTCGATGTTCGCGCGCAGGCCGTCCCACAGGCGGTCGCGAAGCGCGCGCACGCGCTCGGCCTCCCCGTTGGTGAGGGCCTCCGCGGCGAGCGCCGCGGCCTTGCCGAGCCCCACGATCTGGTGGACGGCGTGCGTGCCCGAGCGCAGCCCGCGCTCCTGGCCGCCGCCGTGGAACAGCGGCTCGAGCCGGATGCGCGGACGGCCGTGGCGCACCCACAGCGCCCCGATGCCCTTGGGGCCGTACATCTTGTGGCCGGAGATGCTGACCAGGTCGACGTTCATGGTCTTCACGTCGAAGGGGAGCCTGCCGAGGCCCTGCACGGCGTCGGTGTGGAACACCACGCCCGCCTCGCGGCACGCGGCCCCGATCTCGGCGATCGGCTGGATGACACCGATCTCGTTGTTCGCCCACATGACGGACACGAGCGTGGTGTCCGGACGCAGCGCCGCCTTGACCTGCGCGGCGCTCACCAGGCCCTGCGCATCGGGCTGGAGGTAGGTCACCTCGTACCCCTCGGACTCGAGCGCGTGGCAGGCGTCCAGCACGGCCTTGTGCTCCGTGAGCACCGTGACGATGTGCCGACCCTTGTCCTTGTAGAACCGTGCGACGCCCATCACTGCGAGGTTGTCGCTCTCCGTGGCGCCCGAGGTGAACACGACCTCCTTCGCCTGGCCACCGAGCAGCGCCGCGACCTCCTCGCGCGCGCGCTCGACCGCCTCCTGCGCGGCCCAGCCGTAGCTGTGGTTGCGCGACCCGGCGTTGCCGAAGACCTCCGTGAGGTAGGGCATCATCGCCTCCACGACGCGCGGGTCGCATCGCGTGGTGGCGTGGTTGTCGAGGTAGATCGGCGTGTTCAGGACCGGCATGGGTGTCCTTCCGTGGGAGGGGCGTGGACCGCCGCGACGAGCGGCGGCATCGCGCGATCCGCGTGGTCCGGCACGTTGCAGGACGGGCACGCGTGACGCGTGGTGGCCGGCGCGCACCCGAGGCAGGCGCCGAGGTACTCCAGGCTCGCCTCCAGCTCGCGCTGCAGCGCCTGCAGCCGCACCACCTGGGCGCGCGTCTCGAGAAGCTTTCCGGCGTAGAACCGGTGCAGGTCCCCCATCATCGCGGGCGCGCTGGGGTGACCGTGAAGGTTCGCCAGGAACCCCTTGATCTCAGGCAGGGAGAACCCGAGCTCCTGGAGCCGCCCGATCCAGTGGATCCGCACGAGCGCGTTCTCGTCGTAGAGACGGAAGCCCCCGCGGGTGCGGGCCGCAGGCGCCAGAAGCCCCAACTCCTCGTAGAAGTGCAGCGTGCGCGCCGTACGCCCGGAGCGCTCGCAGAGCTCCCCGATCCGCATGTGTGCCTGCCCGTCCATACGACCCTTACGTGTACGTGAAGGTTGTAGTCGATCCGGAAAGGCCCGTCAACACGACGTCGTGCGCGCGGCCGTGTTCGGTGGCAGGGCCTACGGGTAGCTCGGACGGCGGCGAGGGGGCGGCGCCTCGTCCTCCTCGCCCGGCTCGACGTCCTTGCCCGGCACGTCCGGGGAGCGCGTCGGCTCCTCGTCGAAGTCCATCGGCGTGGACGGCACCTCGATGATGCCGAGCGCGTTGGGCACCGGCGTGGGACGCACCTCCTCCGGCGTCGGGAACTCGGGCTCCACGGGCGGTCGCTCCGCCTGCAGCAACCGGAACTCCACGCGGCGGTTCTCGGCCCGCCCGGCATCGGAATCGTTCTCCGCGAGGGGGCGGGTCTCGCCGTAGCCACGCGCCTGCAAACGCACCGGGTCGACTCCGTGCTCCACGAACCAGCGCACCACCGCATGCGCGCGCCGATCCGAGAGCTCGAGGTTGAAGGCGTCGTCGCCCACGTCGTCGGTGTGGCCCTCCACCTCCAGGCGCACGTCGGGGTACTCCTCGAGCACCGACAGGGCCTCCTGGAGGGTGAACTCGGAGGACGGCCGGATCGTGTCGCTGCGCGTCTCGAAGGTGATGCCGCGGATCACCCCGGTGAAGCGCTTGACCTCGCGCGGGACCTCGTCGGGGCAGCCGTCCGAGTCCTGGAACCCGTTCGCCGTCTCCGGCTCGTCCGGACATGTGTCGACGCCGTCCGCGAAGCCGTCGAGGTCGTTGTCCCGCTCCGGGCATCCGTCCCGGTCCGCGAACCCATCCCGGTCCTCCGCCTCCCCCGGGCAGCGGTCCCGGGCGTCGAGGATGCCGTCGTCGTCGTTGTCCGGCTCGGGACAGCCGTCCTTGTCCTGGAAGCGGTCCCGGTCCTCCGGGTCCTCGGGACAGGAATCGCGCACATCCGCGATGCCGTCTTGATCGTTGTCCGGGTCGGGGCAGCCGTCCCGATCCTGGAAGCCGTCCCGGTCCTCGCGGTCGTCCGGGCAGCGGTCGATACCGTCCATGACGCCGTCGCCGTCGTTGTCGCCATCGGGACAGCCATCGGAATCCTCGAACCCGTCCCGATCCTCGGGCTCGTCGCGGCAGGCGTCGTCCCGGTTGGGAATGCCGTCCTGATCGCGATCCGCGGGCGCCTCGGCCCGGAAGTCGAGCCCAGCGGTCCATTCCAGCTGGGAGAAGGTGTCGGGGCGCGCGTTGGTGGCGTCGGCGCCGAAGGTTCCGTACCAGCGCACATCCGTCCGCAGGTGCACCGGCCCGGCCAGGTGCAGCGTGAGGCCCGGCCCCGCCACGGCCACCCAGTCCCAGCTCGGGTTGCGGTAGAGCGCGCGGTCGCGGTCATCGGGCTGGTCCGCGCGGCTGGGACGCCGGACCTCGACGTACTGCATCCCGCCGCCGAACGTGAAGAAGAGGTCCGCGCGCGAATCCGGCGTCAGGTGCACGAGGGCGTTCAGGCGCGGCGACAGCGTCCAGTAGCCGAAACCCAGGTCACGGGTGGCACCCTCCAGCCGACCGACCTCCGCCTCGAGGTCGAACGCGGAGACGACGGTGGCCCCCACGCGCACCGTCGCCTGCCCTCCCCCCAGCACAGGGTTGGTCTCCGTCATGATCTGCATGCCGCCCGCCAGGCCCGCGGTGGGACCGGGTGCCTGGGCGAGCGCGGCAGGGAGGAGCGCGAGGAGCATCGGACCTGAACCGGTGCTATCGCCGCGGATGGGCCCGCGTCACGCAAGCGCCCCGGCGCGGCCGTCCGACTCGAGACGCACGCGCACGCGCGCGTCGCCGCAGGTCACGCCCCACCCGTCGCCCTCGGGCACCATGCGCACGCGGGGCAGCGCGCCGCCGTCCCCGTCGGGCGGCAGGGCTGACGCCTCGACGAGGCCGATCCCTCCGAGGTCGGCAGGCAAGGCATCCTCCAACGGCGCCCACGCCGTGGGCTCCAGCCCCATCGCCACCACCGCGAGCGGGCGTCCCGGCTCGGCGGCGAGCGCGACCGCGGCCGCCGCGACGGCTTCCGGCGCCGTCGACGCCGCGCGATGCACCGGCCCGCCGGCCACCACCGGCGCCGGATGACCCTCCGGCGCCACCAGCAAGACGCGATGATCGCGCGCCACGCGGGCGATCAGGGCAGCTTCCGCCACCGCGCGGGCGGGCGGCTCGGCATCCACCGTCCACAGGGCGAACGTCCCCGAAACCGCGGGGGTCCCCGGCCCGAACAGGCCCGGCGGCCCCACGCGGGTCACCCCGCGGGGCATGGAGGGCTCCGAGGTTCCGCCCCGCACCCACAACCGCAGCAGCACCAGCAGCAACACCAGCCCGCCGGCCATCCCGAACACCAGGCGCGGCTCGATGTCGCGCTTCGGCGCCGCCACCTGCGCGGGTGCCGAGGCCAGGCCACCGGCGGTCGCCTCGACCCCGGCGCGCAGCGCACCGCCCGGCGCCCCCTCCGCGGCCGAGGCCGCACCCGCCGCACCCGCCGGCCCGGGGGAGGGCCCCTTGGCATCCCCCGGTCCCGCGCCCGGGCTCGACACGGACGCCGTCGCCACGGGACCGGCATCCGTGCGCCGGATGTCGAGATCCCGCGCGCCCACGGAGTCCCACGACACGTTGCCGAGCGCCGTCTCGTTGCCGTCGACCCGCAGCGTCACGGCGAACACGGCTCCCTCGACCGAGGTCGCCGCCGCCGAGATGCCGTCCCCGCCGGTCACGTCGGGCTGGGCGCCGTCGTCCTTGAGGGTGAGGGTGATCGGCGCGCCGCCGTCCGCGGTCAGCACCACCTCGACGGGCGTGGTCGGCAGCGCCTCCCCGGCGTGGTAGCGCACCAGGACGCCGAAGCTCTCGGCGCGGGCCGGGCCCGCGGGCACGCACGCGAACAGCATGGCCACGCGGCACAGGAGGCGGAGGGGCGAGGGGAGCAGGGCCACCGGGCGCGTCATCGGCATGGAGCCGGGATAATGTCCTGCCACGGGGAACGCACCCCGGGAGGTCAGCGTGGGAAGCGTGCGACGCGCGTGGATCGCCCTCTCCGGAGAGGTGGCCTGGCGACTGCCGGGCTGGCCCCTGCGATTCCTGCGCTCCTTCCGTGACACCGAGCGCGCAAGCGCGCTGGACATGCTGGCCGCCGCCGAGGCCACGCCCCGTCGCGATCTGCGTCGCAAGTACTTCCTGCACGCGCTCGACGAGCGGCGCCACGCGGCGGTGTTCCAGGCGCGCGCAGAGGCCCTCGGGGCGCGGGACGACCGCGCCGACGCGGCGCTGACCGACTCCGGCGTGGTCCACCACCACGGCATGGTCGGGGGTCGCACCCTCTTCGAGCGCATGGGGGAGCTTCCGTTCCTCGCGTTCGTCCACGTCGCGGAGCGCGACGCCGTCGAGCAGTTCAACGTGTACCTGCGACGCGATCTGCCCGATCCCGATACCCGCGAGGCGCTGCGCGACATCCTCAAGGACGAGCACTTCCACGTCTCCTACAGCCGCGCGGAGCTCACCCGCGCGCGGGAGTCCGGGCGCGGGCGGGACGTGACGGCGGCCCTGCGGCGCGTGCGCCTGGACCGGATGCGGGAGGGGTGGCTGCGCGCCAGCCACGCCGTGGGCGCTGCGATGGCCCACCTGTGGCTCGGCCTCGTCTACGTCGCGGGCGTGGGGCCGTTGCGTCCCTTCGCGCGGGTGGAGCGCGGCGGCTGGCAGCCCCCGCCCGTCGACCCACGCCCGGTCGCGATCGCGGCCCGGGCACAGGGCTGAGGCGGCGGTGGCCACCTGGATCCTCGGAGTCTCCGCGCTCTACCACGACTCCGCCGTGGTGTTGCTCCGGGACGGGGAGGTCGTGGCGGCAGCCCAGGAAGAGCGGTTCTCCCGCATCAAGCACGACGCCGCGCTTCCGCTCCGGGCCGCCGCGTGGTGCATGGGGCGCGCCGGCATCCAGGCGGGCGACCTCGACCACCTCGTGTTCTACGAGAAACCGCTCCGCACCTTCGAACGGGTGCTGCACAACGCCATCGCGACGTTCCCGCGCAGCTGGCGGAGCTTCCCGCGGCAGGCCCATGCCTGGCTCGGTGACAAGCTCTGGGTGCGCACCACGCTGGCACGGGCCTTCGCCGTCCGTCCGGAGCGCATCCTGTTCTGCGAGCACCACCTCTCGCACGCGGCCAGCGCGTTCTACACCTCGCCGCACGCACACGCCGCGGTGCTGACCGTGGACGGCGTCGGAGAGGTGGCCACGACCACCCTCTGGCGCGGGGAGGGCACCGCGCTCACCCCGCTCGCCGAGATCCGCTTCCCGCACTCGCTGGGACTGTTCTACTCCGCGATGACCGCCTACCTCGGCTTCGCGGTCAACGAGGGCGAGTACAAGGTCATGGGCATGGCGGCCTGGGGAACGCCCCGCCACCGCGAGGCGCTCGACCGACTGCTCCGGCGCGACCCCGACGGCGGCTTCACCTGCGACCTCGAGGCGTTCTGCTGGCACTGGCACCCCACGGAGAGCTTCACGCCGCGCCTGGAGGCCCTGCTCGGCGCGCCGAGGGTTCCCGGGACGCCCTTCGATCCCGACGATCCCGACGGTCGGCGCTTCGCGGACATCGCCGCCAGCACGCAGGCGGTGCTCGAGGACGCCCTGCTCGGCCTGGCGCGGCACGCGCGCGCGCGCGTCGACTCCGAGGCGCTGTGCCTCGCCGGCGGCGTGGCGCTCAACGCGGTGGCCAACGCCCGCCTCGCGCGGGAGGGCCCGCACGCCCACCTGTGGATCCACCCCGCCGCGGGGGACGCGGGGGGCGCGATGGGTGCCGCGCTCTGGGCCTGGCACGCCGTGCTCGGCAACCCGCGGGGACCGGCCCTGCGTCGCGTGGACCTCGGGCGCTCGCATGGGCGCGGGGAGGTGCACGACATGCTCGTGGACCTGGGCGCGAAGGTCGAGGACCTCGGCGACGACGCGCTCGCGCGGGTCGCGGAGGACCTGGCCGCGGGACGGGTGGTCGGCTGGTTCGACGGACGCGGCGAATGGGGACCGCGCGCGCTCGGGCATCGCTCCATCCTCGCCGATGCCCGGGGACCCGACGTGGCGGAGCGGGTGAACGCGCGGGTGAAGCACCGCGAGCCATTCCGGCCGTTCGCCCCCGCCGTCCTCGCGGAGCACGCCGACGCGTGGTTCGACATCCCCGCGGCCGCCGCGCAGCCGTCGCGGGTCATGCTCGCCACGGCGACGGTACGCCCCGACGCCCGCGCGATCCTCCCTGCCGTCACGCACGTGGACGGCTCCGCCCGCGTGCAGGTGGTCGACCACGAAGAACATCCTCGCTTCGCGACGATCCTGCGTCACCTCGGCGACGCCACCGGCGTACCCGTCCTGCTCAACACGTCCTTCAACCTCAAGGGGGACCCGATGGTCGACACCCCGGTGGATGCCATGGCGGCGCTGCACCGCTCCGCGCTCGACGCCCTCCACATCGAGGGCTTCCGCGTGGAGCGCCCGCGATGAGCGCGGGACTGGGCCGCACCGAGGCCTTCCTGATGCGACTCGGCACCGTCGGGGAGCTGCTGCTGCTGCTCGTCCGCGGCGGACGGTGGTGGATGCTCCCGCTGGTGGCGGTGCTGGTCCTGCTCGGAGGGGTGCTCCTGTTCCTGCAGGGGATGCACTACGTGGCGCCGTTCATCTACATGGTGTTCTGAGGCGCGCTCCTGGGGCGGGGGGCTTGGCCCGCCCCCCGCAACGCCCCCGGGCCGGATCGGTGCTCACCCCTCGTCGGGGTGGCCGAAGGCGCGCACGACCGGCGGGCGCAGCGCGCGGTGGCTCGGCGGCAGGTCCTCCGGAAGGTTCCAGGAGAACCGTGCGTGGACGAGCCGATCGAGGTCGTGAAGCCGCCCGGCGGACCAGGCGCGACGGTGCGGGTCGTCCCCCGGGGCATCGAGGATTCCCGTGCCGCGCCCCGCCGCGCGGCGGACCAGCACGCACGGCTCCGCCGGGTCGAGGCGCGCGGGGAGGCGTCCCACGATGGCGGCCCGTACGCGCTCGTCGGGGTCCGTCACGGGAAGCAGGGCGGGCGGCAGGTCCGGATCCGCGGCGAGCGCCTCCACCGCCCGGAGACGCAGCTCCGTGTCGGGATCCCCCGCGAGCGCCACGACCCGCGCGCGCGCGTCCTCGGGGACACGCCCGAGCGCCGCGTAGGACGACAGCGTCGTGACACGCACATCCACGTCCGGATCGTCCAGCCCGGGCCGCAACGCCGCCAGGCGGGCGGGGCGGTCCGCCTCCGACGCCCCGCGCCCGAGGGCCTCCATCGCCGCCTTGCGCACCTCGCTGTCGGGGTCCGACCGCAGGGCCGCGAGTCGCGCCACCGCGCCCGGGCGACCGACCGTAAACTTCGCGGCGTCCTTGCGCGCGGTGGCATCCGGGCTGGCCAGCAGCGAATCGAGCGCCGCGTCATCCTCGGGCGGGCCGGGCGGCCGCCACGGCGGACGCACGGGCATGGGCACGCCGCGCGCCCGCAGGGCGTCTGCGGCCGCGGCCGCCACCAACGCCGTAGGGTCCTCCGCGGCCCGGCGCAGGGCCGCCTCCGCGTCGGGGGTCGGCACCCGCCCGAGCGCGGCGGCCGCCCATCGGCGGACGAAGCTGTTGCGGTCGTGCGTCGCAGCGACGAGCGCAGCGGCCCCCGCAGGGTCCCCGAGCACGCCGAGGCGCCGCGCGGCCTCCCGGCGCACATCCGCGTCCGCATCCCCCGCCAGCAGCGCCGCGAGCCGCGCGACGTCACGCAGACCGGACGCCGCCTTCCAGCGCACGTAAGCGTCGGGGGAGCCGCTGGCCGCGGAGAGGGCGGCCTCCACCTGCGGCGCGGTGCTCCCCGCGCGGGAGAGCTCCGCCAACCGCGCCACGGCCACGACGCGCACGAAGCTGGAGCCGTCGGAGAGCGACTCGGCCAGCAGCGCGGGATCGTCCAACCCGTCGAGCGCACGCGCGCGCACCAGCGCGTCGGCGTCCCGGGAGAGGCGCGCGCGCACGGCGGGATCCCGCGCGGATGCCGCGAGCGCAAGGCGCACCGCGGGATCCGGATCGGTCGCGGCCCACACGGACGCGGCATCGCCGGCAGCTGCCGCCCGGCGTCGCGGATCGCCCGAGGTCACATCCTCGGCGTCCGCGCCCGCCAGGTGCTCCGCGAGGCCCGCCGGAACGTCGTCGTCCACCGGCACCGGTCGCGCGGGCACCGCGTAGTGCGACGCGACCGCGAACGCCGCGGCCTGCGCCGCCCGCGCCGGGTGCGAATCCGCCCACGCCGGATCCGCCCACAGGCCGAGCTCGGCCCCCGCATCCACCACCCCGAGACCGGCCCACGCGAGCCGCGCCGCCCAGACCTCCCGCGCGGGCTTCGCGTCCGCGTCCGGCGGGGGGCGTTGCGGGGGGCTGCGGCCCCCCGCCCCAGACCTGAACGTCGCGGACAACACCGCCACACCCTCGCCGCCCCCGGCGGCGACGCCAGCCGCGGAAACCCGCTCCGCGTCGGCCTCGGAAGCCACCCATACGAGGGCGGCCGTGCCCACCGGCGGGGTCAGTCGCGCGCCGTCCCACGCCACGACGGGCGCGCCGAGCACCTCGGCGAACGCCTGCACATCGGGCTCCCCGGGGGTTCGCGCCAACACCTGCACGCGCCACGGACCCTCCCACCGCGCCGCCGTCACGGGCGCCCCGCGCGCCGCGTAGGCGTCGAGGGCCGGGGGCCCGGACGGCGACGGGGTGCCGCACGCCGCAAGCCACCCCAGCCCGACGAGCCACGCGACGCCCATGCGCGGGAGGTAGCCCGCCCGCGCGTGGGCCGCGAGCGTCAGAAGTGGAAGCCCACGCCCGCGTCGAAGCGGAGGCCACTCGCGTTCCGGAGGGACCCCACGTTGTCGGGCGCGGCCATGCCCGTCACGACCGGACCCGACAACGTGCCCGGCTGGACCCGCCACGCGGCGCCGGCGTAGAGGCCCACCGGTCGCACGGGGTACCAGCGCAGGTCCGCGCCGGCATCCAGGAACAACGTCGTCTCGCCGCCGCCGTTTGCCGTCACCACGGCGACACCGAGGTCCGCGTGCGGCTCCAATTCGACCCAGCCGCGTGCGTAGGAGAGGGCGCGTCCGTAGCCGCCCGACACGGTGAGCACCCCGAGGGCGGGCGCGTCGTACGAGCCGGTGGCCAGGCCCAGCCGCATGCGGTCGACCGTGCCGAAGGCGTAGCCGATCCCGAGCAACTGCTCGCCCGAGGCCGTGCGGCCGGCCACATCGAGGAAGTCGCTCCCATCCCAGGACACCGTGGAAAGGTCCGTGGACCCGCGGTTCAGCCCCACCGACACCGCGTGCTGCGTTTGTGCGCGCGGCTCCCGCGCCTTGGCAGCCGGCGGGGGCGGCGGGGCGGCCTTGGGTGCGGGCGCCGGCTCGGGCTTCGGCGCGGCGACGGGACGCGGCGGCGGCGGGACCTCCGCGCGCGCCGAACCGGTGTCGAACTCGGCCCAGGCGTAGTGACGGAAGGTGTACGCCACCGGCTCCTCGAACGCCGGCACGGGCACCTGCACGGGTGCGACGGGCTTCTGCGGCGTCGGGTCGGGGCACGCCTTGGGGTCACAGGGGTCCGGCTCGCCGGCCTTGGCGGGCGGGGTGGTCGCACGGCACCACGCCATGCGGAAGGCCGCGGCGTCGAGCACGGCGTCGTAGGCGTCGGTCGACGCCGCCGCCAGCGCACCCGCGGCCGGCGTCGTGGCGCGGGCCTCGACCGACACGAACTTCTTCACCAGGCCCAGCACCTCGTCCGCGCTCGGGGCGGGCACGACGGTGACCGACGCCGGAGACGGCTTGGGAAGCTCCACCTTGCGTGGAGGCGCCCAGGACCCTTCCGGCGCGGGGTACTCCACGCGGGTCTCGAGGGCGATCGCCCCGCCGTCGCCGGGCCCGCGGCCGGGAGGAAGCGGTGAGGCGGCGCGCGACCCGATGCGCACGTCGAGATCGTCGAAGGGGGCGAAGGCACTGAGGGTGCCGCCCGAGACCGCCACCATCGGCTCCCCGATCGCGAACGACTGCTCGGCGACAATCGATTCCGCCGGACGCGAGAAGCCCCACGCCTGCACGGCGCGCGACGCGCCCGCGCGGGGGATCTCCAGCCCGGCGGACAACTCGGCGCGGGTGTTCGGCGCGAACTTCCCGGCCTTGGCGGGCCGGCTGGACCCGGGCACGTCGACGTCCATGGTGTACCGGCGCAGGGCGGCGGCCCCCACGTTCGTCACGACCAGCCCGACCTCCACGACCACCGGCGCGGCCTGCGTGCGATGCGTGTCGCGGAGGGTGACGGTGAACCGCGCGCGGGACTGGTCGGGGCAGGTCTCGGACACGAAGGCGCGCACGGTCACGGCGCCCTTGCCGCCGGGGGCCAGCTCCGGAAGCTCGATCTCCTGACTTGACGGGGTCCACACACAGGGGCTCGCCGACTGCACCCACGCGGAGCTGCTGAACCACGGCTCCCGGGTCGCGTTCTCCAGCGGAATGGTGAACGCCACCCATTCCCCCGCGTCCACGACACCGTTGCCGTCCCCGGCGTTGCCCTCGTCGTATGCGAGCGCGACACCGTCCGCGGGAACCCGGAACGCAGAGGCGGCCTGCTCGGTGATCACCTGGCTGCGGAAACGCGCCTGCACGCGCGCCCCGCGCACCTCCGGATCGCGCGCGGCCGCGCGGAGCGCGTCCTCGAGGGCGCGCTCGGTGCGCTCCTTGTCCGTCATCGGACGATCCCCGCGCGCCTCGTCCGCCTCCTTGCGCGCGGCCGCGAAGGCGGCGTCCGCCTTGGCGTCCGCGGCCTCCTTCGCCCGCTTCGCGAGGGTGCCGGGGTCCGGCGCGCCGAGCCACTGCGCCAGCAGCGCATGCGCCGCCGCGCGCGTCGAGATGGTCTCCATCAGCTTGTACAGGGCGTCCTGGCGCTCCTTCCCCTCGACCTCCACCGCGTCCCGCACCGCCGCCGCGACCCGGGTCTCCGCCATGATCCGGAAGCCGGAGGAGTCGAGCGCCAGCTTCTCGGCGACGCCTTGCTCGCGCGCGATGTTCGTGGCCGTCTCCACGAGGAACCCGGCGAAGAGATCGACGTACGCGCCCTGCGTGACGCCCTCGGAACCGACCGCGGCCTGGATCTTCGCCTCTGCAGCCGCCAGGCGCGCCACGTCCGGCGGAAGGGCCGGCTCCGCCGCACGCGCGGGCGTCGAGAGCGCGAGTCCGAGGACACCGAGAGGGAGCAGCAGGCAGGCGTTCGCGCGCATCATGGGTTCTCCGCGCGCGAGCCTCTCACAGTCCCGCTCGCGCCGTCAACCCACGCGCCGCCCCGCCCACCATTGCCCGAGCAGCTCCCCGAGCGCGCCGCGCACGTCGGGACCGAGCACTCCCGGCAACGCCGCGAGCAGACGACGCACGTCGGGCACCGCGGGGGACTCGCCACACGCCACCCGCACGCCGTGCTCGGCGGCGGTGCGTCGAAGCAGCGACCGAAACGTGCGGACGTGCCCGTGGACGACCCGGGCCGCCGGCGCGTAGCCGAGTCTCGGCCGGTCCCCCGCGCGCACGCGCCCCGGCCCCTGCCAGCCCTGCGCCCAGGCCCAGTCCTCCGCGATCGGCACGTCCGGCAGCGGACGCGTCCGCAGGACCTCCACGCGATGCAGGGCGCAGACGTGGTCGAGGCGGTCGGTGGCGACCGGCCCCTCCCCCTCCGGGGTCCACGCCGCCAGCCGCGCGCGGGTCACCGCATCGGCGTCCACGGGCGGGACCTGCCGCGCGGTGACGGCATCCCAGCCGCCCGCCTCCAGCGCGTCGATCAGGCGCACGACCCCGTCGCAGCCCACGGGAACGGCGTCGTCCACGGTGAAGAGGACGAACGGCGTGGCCACGTCCGCCAAGGCCGCCTGGCGCGTCCGGCCGTGCCCCTTCCACGCCACGCGCCGGACGTCCACGCCGGACAGTCCGACCACGTCCGCCCCGTCGTAGCCGCCGTTGCACAGCAGCAGCACCCGCGGCGCGCCGGACTGTCCGCGCCATCCGTCGAGCCCCGCGGGGCGTCCTCGGGAGCAAGGGATCACGATCGTCACGTCGGGGGAGGCGTTGCGGAGGGGGCCGGCCCCCTCCGCCCCAGGAGGCGGACCCGCGGACACGGCGCGGCTCAGCCCTCGGCGAAGGGCATGCCGAGCGCCTTCAGCTCCCCGATGACGTCCACCGCGCGCTTGCCGCCCGTCCCGTCGTCGACCTCGACGGTGCGCGGACCCACGACCACGATGACCAGGCGCGCGGGGTCGAACCAGCGCGCCGCGGCCGCCTGGGCGGCGGCAGCGTCGACCGCGGTGGTCTCGGCGGTGTAGCGATCCCACACGTCCGCGCCGAAGCCGAACTGCGGCATCGCCTGGTAGCTTCCGACGGCGCCGCCGTTGGTCTCGAAGTTCCCGGGCAGCGACTTGAGCAGGTAATCGCGCGTGCGGTCGAGCTCCTCGGGCGTGGGGGCGCGTCCCGCGGCGGCGGAGAGCTCCTTGAGCACCTCCCGCACGGCCGGCGCGGTCTGGTCCGCCTGCACCTCCGCACCCACGGCGAACGTGCCGATGTCGCGGTTCTCGGAGAAGCCGCCGAAGGCGCCGTAGCTCCAGCCGTGCTCCTCCCGGAGGTTCATGTTCACGCGGCTGGAGAACATGCCGGCGACGAGCGTGCCCGCCACGTTCGCCGGCATCCACGCGGGATCGGGCCGGGAAGGACCGAGCGTTCCGATGCGCAGCACGGACTGCACCGCGCCGGGCTGCTCCACGAAGACCACGCGCGGGCCCGTCGGCGCGGCGGGGACGACGACCTCCTGCCGCGCGGTGCGCCCACGCCGCCAGCCGCCGAAGCGCGCTTCCAGGGCGGACTGCAGCGTGTCGCGGGGCACGTTCCCGGCCACGACGAACGTCGCGTTGCCGGCGTGCCACCAGGCGCGGTGGAAACCCTTGGCGTGGCGCGGCAGGAGCCCACCCACGCTCTCCGTGGTGCCCGCCGACGGAAGACCGTACGGGTGGTTCGCGCCGAACAGTTCCCGCGCGAACGTCAGGCGCGCCACGGTGCGCGGCTGCGCGCGGGACGCCTGGATGGACGCCAGCACCTGCTTGCGCACGCGCTGCACGTCCTCCTTCGCGAAGCGGGGCCTCAGGACCGAATCCGCCATCAGGTCGAGGCTCGGCCCGAGGTTGCGCGTGAGCGCCGAGAGGGACACCCAGGACAGCTCCTCCCCGGATCCGCTCGAGAGCGTGGCGCCGAGGCCCGAGGCCGTGGCGGCGATCTCGGCACCGGTGCGGGTGGTGGTGCCCTCCACCAACAGGCTGGCCGTCAGCGAGGCGAGGCCCGGGCGGCCGGCCGGGTTGCTCTCGCGACCCGCGGCGAGCAGCAGCTGCACCTCCACGAGCGGCAGGCCCTCGTTGCGGACGAACACGACGGGGATGCCGTTGGAGAGGGTGAAGGTCTCCGGACGCGGAGCGCTCCAGGCGCGGGCGGCGCCCGGTCCCGGCGGGGTCGCGCGCCAGGCCTCCGGATCGGGCGGCGGGGTCACCGGCGCGGCGGGCGCAGCCGGGGCGGCGGGGACGACCGGGGCGCGGACCTTCTTCGGCGCGGCGAGGGCCAGGGACGGCGCGAGCAGCGCCAGCGCGGTGAAGACACGGAGCGTCACTTGGCACCTCCCGCCGCGGCCTTCTTGGCCGGGGTGACGTGGACGACCACGCGGTTGTCGGCGCGGAGCTGCGCGGCGACGACGGTCTGCAGGCCCTCGGCCGTCACCGCCCGCATGCGCGCCACGTCCTTCGCAAGGAATTCCGGGTCGCCGACGAGGTGGTTGTAGGCGTTGAGCACGTCGGCCTTGCCGCCGAACCCGCCGAGACGTTCGAGCCCGCGGAGCTTCGAGGCCTCCCACGCCGTGCGGGCGCGCTCCATTTCGGCCGGGGTCGGAGGGGTCGCACGCAGCCGCTCGATCTCGGCCCACGCCGCCGCCTCGAGCGCGGCGGGGTCCTGGCCCGGCGCGCCGAGGATCTCCACCGCGAACACGCTGCCGAGCTGCAGGGAGTACTGGTACGCCGACACGGATTGCGCGATCTGCGCCTTCCGCACGAGCGCGTCGTCCAGGCGGGCCGCGGTGTCGCCCGAGAGCACCCCGGCCGCAAGCTCCAGCTCCGCGTCGCCCGGCTCGAAGGCCCGCGGGGTGATCCAGCCGAGGTAGACCTTCGGCAGCTCCACCTCGTCCGTGAGCGTCAGGCGGGCCTCCTTCTCCACCTTGGCCGGCGGGACCTGCAGCGCCGGAGGCGCCGCGCCGCGCGGCAGGCTGCCGAAGTAGCGCTCCACGAGCCCCCGGATCGTGGCGGGGTCGTAGTCGCCGACGATCGCGAGGGTGGCGTTGTTCGGCGCGTAGAAGGTCGTGAAGAACCCGCGCACGTCCTCGAGCGTGGCGGCCTCGAGGTCCGCGTGCGAGCCGATCACCACGCCGTTGTACGGGTGCGGCGCCGGGAACAGGGCCTTGAAGAACTGCTCCTCGGCCACGCCGTAGGGCACGTTCTCGGTGGACTGCTGGCGCTCCTTGCGCACGACGCCCCGCTGGTTGTCGAGGCGCTCCTGGGAGAGCGTGTCGAGCAGGAACCCCATGCGGTCGCTCTCCAGCCAAAGCGCAAGCTCCAGCTGGTTCGACGGCACCGTCTCGAAGTAGTTGGTGCGGTCGAAGTCCGTCGTCCCGTTCACGAGCGGGGCGCCGGCCTGCTCCAGACGCGTGAAGAAGGTGTCCTCCGCCACGTTGCGGCTGCCCTGGAACATGATGTGCTCGAAGAGGTGCGCGAAGCCGGACCGGCCGGGCACCTCGTTCTTCGCGCCCACGTGGTACCACAGGTTCACGGCCACGAGCGGCACGCGCGCGTCGTGGTGCAGCAGCACCTGAAGTCCGTTGGCCAGGTCGAACCGCTCGCAGCGCAACGCCGGGACCGCCTCGGCGGACGCCGCGACCGGCCCCGACGTCTCCGTCGGCCCGGGGGACGCCGCCAGCGCCGTCGCGGCCAGCAGCACGGAAAGGATCGAAGACACAGGCACGCGCGCTCCCGGGGAACGCCGCGTCCTAACCGGTCCCGTCGGCGCCCACGGCGCCCCGGGGCCTCACTTGTGACGGAAGGTGATCCGGCCCTTCGTCAGCTCGTAGGGCGTCACGGCCACCGTGACGCGGTCCCCGAGCACCACGCGGATGCGGAACCGACGCAGCTTCCCCGCGAGATGCGCCCGCACCTCGGTGCCGGCGTCCGTGCGAACGAGGAACGAACCACCGGGGAAGACTTCCTCGATGACTCCGTCGATTTCGATCAGATCGTCACTTGCCACGCGTGGTTCCACTCCGAGTGCCCGGCGGCTAATCCACGGGCCCTAGGGCCGCAAGCCGGGACGGGACCCCGACGACGACGGGACGGCGGGTTCCGCAGGCGCCGGCGGCGTGCCGGCGGGAGGCGCTGCCGGCGGTGAAGCGTCCGGCTCCTTGGGCGGGGGCTGGGCCCGCCCCCGCAACGCCCCGGGCTCCTCCGGCGCAGGCAGGGCCCGGGCGGCCGTGTCGGCCCACCCGACGAGATCGTCCCAGGCGAACAGCGTGCGCCCCGCGCAGGGGGCGTCCGAGGTCCGGAGAAGCGCCGCGAGACCCTCCACGGACGCGTCCACGCCGCGCACGCCCAGCTCGATGGAGAGGTCCCGCAGCGCGAGTCCGTCCCCGACGTGGGACTCCTGCAGCGCGCGCAGGACCCGCCGCTGCGCCGCGACCTCGAAGAGGTTGGTCACGGCGCTGGAAAGGAACGCCGGCGCCGCGGCGACGGGGGCCGTGGTCGGCGAGGTGGCCACGGCGAGCGACAACAGCACCTCGCCATCCCCGCCCGTCACCTCGCTGGCCATCAGGGCGCTGCCGACCGACGAGCCCGTGCCCACGGCGGCCGAGGCCAGCGCGCGGGTCTCCGACTGAAGCCGCTTCCGAATCGAGGCGTCGTAGCGCTGCAGGCAGCCGGCGTGCGCATCCGGGGCCAGGAGGCCCGACAGGAGCAGGAGGACGCTCATTTCGTACTCCCCGCGGCGCCCGGCCCCGAAGCCGCGGCGGGGGCTCCCGACGCGGGCCCGGCAGGCGGCGGCACCGCGGGCGGCAGGCCAAGGGCGGCGGCGCGCACCCACGCCACCACGTCCTCCCGGCGGGACACGAGGCGGTCGGGGCAGAACGCGCGACGCGCGGCCCCGTCCCGCACCGCGCGCGCCGCCTCCGTGAGGCTCACGCGCACGCCGTCGGCGCGAAGCTCGGCGACGACGTCGCGGAGCGCCAGCCCATCCCCGGCGCGGGCGTCCTCCAGGATGCGCAGCACCGCGCGGGCCGAGGCCGCGTCGCGTGCGGCGGTGGTGGCCGGTCCGGCGTAGGCCAGCCCGCCCAGCCCCGAGCCGGCGAAGGTCAGCGCGGAGCTGGACTGCCCGTCGTTCTCCGGCCCGAGCGCGAAGATCGCCCAGCCCCCCAGCGAGGCGATGGCGCCCACGTCCTCGACCACCTCCGAATCCTGCACGCGGATGCGCGCCCGGGCGAGCGTGGCGCAGTCCGGCTCCTCCGCGAGCGCCAGCGATGCGAGGACGGGAAGGATCACGGACCGTACTCCATGACCGGGACTACCCCGAAGACCTCCTCGAGGGAAGGCCGTGCCTCGGGGGGCGGAAGGCCCGCGAGCAGGGCCTCCCGGGCGTCCGGGGGTGCCAGGTCGACCGTCCACAGCAGCACGAGCCGATCCGGCACGGACAGGGTCCCGAGCGCGTCCCAGCCCCCCTGGACCCCCGTGGCTTCCGCCGCGGGACGCCAGCGTCCGGCGCGCACGTCGGCGAGGGACACGCCGAGGGTGTCGGCGGCGCGCTGCATCGCCCGTCCCAACGCGGGCACGTCGGCTACGGGCCGCGCAGGTCGCGCGAGCGTCCACGCCGCCGGCAGGCGCGTCGGGACCCGCCGCCCCCAGCCCCGGCCCTCCGCGATCAGGCCCGCGTCCCGGAGGAACCGTCCGAGGGCGGTGGCGCAGTTGTTGCCGAAGAAGGTGTAGCGGCCGCGGAGGGCCGGTTCGGCGGCCCAGCGCACCGCCGCATCGACCAGCGCCGCGCGCTCGGGTGCCGTGGTGGGCAGCACCCATCGGCGCACGGGCCGCATCTGGTCGCGCACGTAGGCGCCGAGCGCCCACGCCAGGCTCCCGGCGTCCATCTCCAGCGGGTAGCCCCCGGTCAACCCCCTCCACACCGACACCCGCGGCCGCTCCGGCATGGCGACAAACGCGATCACCACGTCGTCGAGCGGGTCCCCGCCGTCCACGAAGCGCAGGAGCGCGTGGCCCCACCGGCTCTGCACCGGCGTGCGCGTCCCCGCGGCCACGAGCAGCTCCACGCCTTCCACGGCCTCCCGCCGGCGCGCAAGGTGCGCCAGGAGCCGCGCGCGACGCTCCGCGTCCGTCCGCAGCACCTCCGCCCACGCATCCCCCGTCGTGGGCCGGGGCGTTGCGGGCACGCCGCCCGGCGGCGGCCGCGAGGGGCCGGCCTGAGGCCCCGCCCCCGGAAGAGGATCCGCCGACGCCCGCGCGGCGACCGGCGCGGACAGCGCCACGAGGACGAGCAGGGTCCGCATCCGGCGCATGCCACGCACACCGGCGCCTAACCCGCGTTCCACGTGGAACACCCCACGCTCCGGCCGGCACGGGGCGACGGCCCGCGGGTTAGGCCCGCCCGCGCACGGGAGAGGACCATGCCCGCCCACAAGCTCCGCATCGTCACGGCCGCCGCGCTCTTCGACGGCCACGACGCCAGCATCAACATCATGCGCCGCATGCTGCAGGCCGCGGGCGCCGAGGTCATCCACCTCGGCCACAACCGCTCGGTGCGTGACGTGGTGGACGCGGCGATCCATGAGGACGCACAGGCCATCGCCGTCTCCAGCTATCAGGGCGGCCACGTCGAGTACTTCCGCTACATGCGCGCGCTCCTCGACGAGGCGGGCGCCCCATGGGTGAAGATCTTCGGCGGGGGCGGCGGCGTCATCGTGCCGGAGGAGATCCGCCTGCTGGAGGCCAACGGCATCGAGCGCATCTACTCCCCGGAGGACGGGCGGCGCCTCGGCCTGCAGGGCATGATCGACGATCTCGTGCGGCGCGCGGACGGCGATCCCATCGCCCACGGCGTGGCGGATCTGGCGGCACTGCGGGCCGGCAACCCGCGGGCGCTGGCGCGGGCCATCACGGAGCTGGAGCACGCCCGCGCGGGCGGCCCGGCCGTGCGGGCGGAGCTCGCGGCGCTCGTGGCGGATCCGGGGAACGCGGCGCCCGTCCTGGGCATCACCGGCACGGGCGGGGCGGGCAAGTCGAGCTTCACGGACGAGCTGGTGCGACGCTTCCGGAACGACGACCGGGCGCGGCGTGTGGCGGTCCTCTCGGTCGACCCGACCCGCCGACGCACCGGCGGGGCGCTCCTCGGTGACCGGATCCGCATGAATGCCATCGACTCGGGCGTGTACATGCGCAGCCTCGCGACCCGGGACGAACGCGGGGAGCTCTCCGCCGCGACGCACGACTCCGTGGCGCTCTGCCGAGCCGCGGGGTTCGAGCTCATCCTCGTCGAGACGAGCGGCATCGGCCAGGGCGACATGGGCGTCACCGCGCTCGCGGACCTGTCGATCTACGTGATGACGCCGGAGTACGGCGCCGCAAGCCAGCTCGAGAAGATCGACATGCTCGACGCGGCCGACGTCGTGGTGCTCAACAAGTTCGAGCGCCGGGGCGCGGAGGACGCGCTGCGCGACGTGCGCAAGCAGGTGAAGCGCAACCGCAACGCCTTCGACCTCGACGACGAGGCGCTGCCGGTGTTCGGCACCATCGCGAGCCAGTTCGCGGATCCCGGCGTGGACGCCGTGTACCTGCACCTGTGCGCGCGCCTGGCGGAGCGGACGGGCCGACCGTGGCCGACGCGCCTGCCGGATCCGGGCACGCGGGCGAGCCCGCCGCAGCGCCGCATCGTGCCACCGCAGCGCGGACGCTACCTCGGGGACATCGTGGACACCGTCCGCGGGTGGCGTGCGAAGGTGGAGGCGGACGCCGCACGGGCCCGGCAGCGCTGGCAGCTCCAGGAGGCCGCCGCGCTCGTCGATGCCCCGTCGGTGAAGGAGACCCTGGAGACGCGAGCGGGCGCCGTAGAGCTCTCCCGCGACGCGGAGCGCGCGCTGGCGACGTTTCCGGTGCTCGCCGCCCAGTTCTCAGGCCGGGAATACGCCTACGAGGTCCGCGGCAAGACGATCCGTCAGCCGCTCAAGTACGAGTCGCTCTCGCGGCTCGAGGTCTCCCGCGTGGCGGTGCCGCGCTTCGTGGACCACGGAGAGATCGTTCGCTGGTCCCTCCTCGAGAACTTCCCGGGCTCGTTTCCGTACACGGCGGGCGTGTTCCCGCTCAAGCGCCAGGGGGAGGACCCCAAGCGCATGTTCGCGGGCGAGGGCGGCCCTGGGCGCACGAACGCGCGCTTCCACTTCCTCTGCACCGGCGAGCCGGCCAAGCGTCTGTCCACCGCCTTCGACAGCGTCACCCTCTACGGGGAGGATCCCGACGAGCGGCCCGACATCTTCGGGAAGATCGGCGAGAGCGGCGTCAGCGTGCCCACGCTCGACGACATGAAGACGCTCTACGCGGGATTCGACCTCTGCGCGCCGTCCACCAGCGTGTCGATGACCATCAACGGCCCCGCGCCGGTGCTGCTCGCGATGTTCTTCAACACCGCCATCGACCAGCAGCGCGACGCCTTCGTCGCCCGGGAGGGCCGCGCCCCGACCGACACCGAGGACGCGGCCCTGCGCGCGGAGACGCTGCGCAACGTGCGCGGCACCGTGCAGGCGGACATCCTCAAGGAGGACCAGGCGCAGAACACCTGCATCTTCAGCACCGAGTTCGCCCTGAAGATGATGGGCGACATCCAGGCGTACTTCGTCGCGAACGACGTCCGCAACTACTACTCGGTGAGCATCAGCGGGTACCACATCGCGGAGGCCGGCGCGAACCCGGTGAGCCAGCTGGCGTTCACCCTCGCCAACGGCTTCACCTTCGTGGAGTACTACCTGGCGCGAGGGATGCACATCGACGACTTCGCGCCGAACCTGTCGTTCTTCTTCAGCAACGGCCTCGATCCCGAGTACACCGTCATCGGGCGCGTGGCGCGGCGCATCTGGAGCGTCGTCATGCGCGAGCGCTACGGGGCCGACGAGCGCAGCCAGAAGCTGAAGTACCACATCCAGACCTCCGGACGCTCCCTGCACGCCCGGGAGATCCAGTTCA